>JBMYQA010000070.1:0-24077 GCA_049600855.1 Flammeovirgaceae bacterium
GGGAGTGAGATCAGTCATCGGGTAAAGTATTGGATTCGACCAGATATCGATAACAGAATCAAGGAAGGAGCGATTAAGGCCTATTTTAATTCCATTGTAAAGGAAATTACGCCAACAACTATTTCGATCCATACACCAGAAGGGGTGGTCACGATAGAAAATGATCATGTATTAGCCATGACGGGCTATCAACCCGATTTTTCATTCCTTCGCAAAATCGGAATCGAAATTGCCGATGATGAAACCATGCGTCCAACGTATGATCCGAACTCCCACGAAACAAATATGCCGAATATCTACCTAGCTGGTGTGGTTTGTGGAGGAATGCATACGAGTAAATGGTTTATTGAAAACTCTAGGGAACATGCAGAAGTAATCGTTAAAGAACTGGTGCATAGAAAAACGTTAATGGGGGTATAAAGATAACGCTACTTGATTAATACCGATAACACATGATCTAACGCTTGATCCGATGCAATGGCTACATCTGGTGTAACCCCTCTTTTATCGAGTCTTGTACCTGTAATGGTCATATAATCTGCCTCAGGAATAAATAATTGGTAACCCGATCCTACATCCACGTATGTTGCGCTCAGCATTTCTCCAGCGCTTTTTTCTCCCACAATGGTGCCTAGTTTGTAGTGTTTTACAAGGAAAAGAAAAGGCTCACAGGCACTAGCCGTCTGCTGATTGGCAAGTACAAACAGCTTTCCTGTAAAGGTTGGCTGATTATTGGAAGGCAATACTAAACTACAGCCAATGTCACTTTTTAGACTTTGTCGAAAAGCCGTTACGGTTAAGGGAGCAAGGGGCTTAAATTGTTTTAACTCCGCTGAGTTGGGGTAATCTTGATGTGTGTTAAACCAGTTTCGACTGATGAAAACTCCTGCGTTAATGGGTTGATCTGCTAAAAACTGCACCAGAGGAACGGCAGGCTCTAATGTTCCCCCAGCGTTATTTCGCAAGTCAATAATTAAATGGGCTTTAGGTGAGGCCTTAAATTGCTGTACAATCGCCAACATTTCTGAATAGCTGCCAGAAAAGCTGCGAACCTGAATGAAAGCGGTTGAATCATTGAGGACGGAATAGCTAACGGGATTTGAATTGGAAGATGATTTATTATTGTTTTTTTTAGGCGCTTTTAAATGAAAATGAGAAAAAGGTAATGACTGTGCTTTTGCATTAAACAACTGCGTGAACTCCGCTTCTGTGTTTACTCGTTTTTGGGCTTTTTTTAAGGCTTTAACAAACTGTTTCCAAGCTTTACTTTTTAAGAAATTTGGATTACAAATGCTTGCTTCTGTTTGCTCGACCACTTGGTTAGTAAGCTGATGCAGTTTTGCCCTCAATGCGGGATTGCTTTGCGCTTGGGAAGAGGTGAATGAGAAAAATAGCAGCACTCCTAAAAAAGCGGATATCGTTTTTGATTGTACCATCTTGATAAGCATTTATAATCGGGCAAAAAACAACGAGGAAGATGAATATCACGAATAGTTTCGCATCAGCGGTTCGACACTTCAGTGATCCGATTGTATGAACCCATTTCGGAAGTCTGGAGACTTCCGTCCTTAGCCAGTACAAGACGCAATCTTGCACTGTATTATTTTATTCGTGATAAATACGAATATAAAAATTGTTTTGATGAACGGGCATCTTCCGCTAACTAATCACAAAAGTTTCCCCTTCAATGGCTAAGTAGCTTTCTGGAAACACCGCTTGAGCCTCAAGTAGACATGGCTTTAAATCGTCATAACGCGCGGAAAAATGACCAATCAAGAGTTTTTTGACATAAGCCAACTTGGCAATTTTAGCAGCTTGCTTGGTTGTAGTATGATAGGTTTTGGCCGCTAATTTAGCCTCTTCATCCAGAAAGGTGGCTTCGTGGTAAAGCAAATCTACATTGGCTACTTTGGGGATAATGCGTTCGCTGTAGCGTGTATCTGAGCAATAGGCATAGGAATGACTCGGTTTGGGATCGGCAGTGAGTTCTTTATTTTTATAGACTTTACCCGCTGCTTCTACATCATTTCCCGCTTTTAAGTCGTCCATCAAACTAAAAGGAAAACCTGTTGGCAATTTATCGGCTAATATTTTCCGAGGTTTCGGCTTTTCTCGAAACAAAAAACCCGCACATTCAATGCGATGCTCTAACGGAATGGTGAATACTTCGAGGTAATCATTCTCATAAATCTGTTGAAAACGCGCTGTGTCAATTGCGGTAAATTGTAGTGGATAGCTTAAAATGGTTTTAGAATGCCGAAACGTGACCGTTAAAATTTCATCTAAGCCCTTAGGCGCAAATACTTTTAAAGGAGCAGTACGACCCATCAAGTGAAAACTAGAGAGCAATCCAGCCAAGCCAAAGTGATGGTCACCATGCAAGTGACTGATAAAAATGGCATCTATTTTCCCTTTTTTGATCTTGTAATCAGCCAATTGCATTTGTGTTCCTTCTGCACAATCAATTAAGAATAGGCGTTCTTTATGATTCACCACTTGGGCAGTCATATGCCTCCCATAGGCATAAGTAGCCGCATTAGAGCCGAGTATGGTAACTTCAAACTTCATAACAAAAAAATAGGCATAACCTTCTTTAGAAAGTTATGCCTTTCAGGGTGTTCAACAAATTAGAGCTTCATTTCTACCGTTTTGGTTTGCTGTTTTTCAGCATTTCGAATGGCAATGTTTCGAGCCAATTCTTGGGCGAGGTTCATAAATGCCTCAGCTACTTTCTCATGCTTTTGCATCACGATGGGTTTTCCTTCATCGCCTGCTTCACGTATGCCCTGAACGAGCGGAATTTCTCCTAAGAAGGGCACTTCATAGCGGCTAGCTAATACTTTTCCGCCACCTTTGCCAAAAATGTAATACTTATTATCAGGCAATTCTTCAGGTGTGAAATACGCCATGTTTTCGACTATACCTAAAATGGGCACATTGATCTGCTTTTGACGGAACATGGAAACGCCTTTTTGCGCATCGGCCATGGCTACTTTTTGTGGAGTAGTCACAATCACAGCTCCCGTTACAGGCACCGTTTGTACTAAGGTAATGTGAATATCACTTGTACCTGGAGGCAAGTCAATTAACAGGTAATCGAGCTCTCCCCATTCAGTATCGGTAATAAATTGCTTGAGTGCCGAACTCGCCATAGGACCTCTCCAAACGACTGCATCGTCAGAAGGAGCGAGGTAACCCATAGAAAGTAACTTTACGCCATATTGCTCGATTGGGATGATCATATTTTTTCCCTCCATTTTTACCACACCAGGCTGAGCACTTTCCGTATTAAACATGGTTGGTACAGAAGGACCAAAAATATCAGCATCAATAATTCCAACTTTTGCACCAGATTCAGCCAAAGCTAAGGCCAAGTTTGACGTTACAGTTGATTTTCCAACACCACCTTTACCTGAAGCTACCGCGATGATGTTTCGCACATGAGGCAAAATTGGCGTATTGTCTCGAATACTCGTTACGTTGGCGGTGAGGTTGGCCATCACTTTTACATGTGCGCCTACGTGTTGATGGATGGCCGCTTCACATGATTTTCGGATGACTTCTTTTAAAGGGCAAGCAGGTGTGGTTAAGATGACGGTAAAGCTCACCGTATTTCCGTCCACTTTCACATCCCTTACCATATTTAGCGTTACCAAATCCTTTTTCAAGTCGGGTTCTTGAACGGTAGACAACGCTTTTATTACTGCTGCTTCTGTAATTGCCATATACTATTTTTCTTTACTAAGTGGTGGCTGAGAGACTGTTTTGAAATTAGTTATAAGATTTTTTTAGTATGAATTTTTTCGACTGTTGAGGTACTAAAATCAGAGTCTAGCAGTGCTAAATGAGCATTTTAGTAACGAAAAGGGGCGGAAAAAGTCACCTAAAAAAATAAGAATATATTTTAAAACAGTCTCTTAACAACCTAAATGAGAAACAAAGTTAAGTGCTAACTCGCTTTCTATCCAATTGAGAAACAAAATTAGGGCAAATAAGTTGAGAAAAAGACTGGATTTTTTGAAACAGGTGTATGTAATCATCCATTCCAACGTTGTTGAATGATTCAAATTTAATGAGAAAGTAACGAAATAGGCGGTTTTAGGAAGTCTTCATAGGCCAAAAAGCCTTCGGTTCGCCCATGCGATTTAAACATGCTTTTAAAGGATATTTATATAAGAAGTTCCTATTTTAGACAATAAAAGTACCTAAAGTAAAATAACATGACCAATCAAACCAATCCACTCTATAGTTGTGCTATGGAAGTATCAGCATGGGATTCATCCATCAAGTTTGAATCTCAACAGGTTTCTGAACTGTTAAAGAATGTGGCGGGGTTTCAGCTTCCAGAAAAACTCAAAACCTATTGGAAACACGTTGATCCGAATAACGAGCATAACCGCTTCATCCATGTGTACTTAGCAGAAAACATCCAAGAGCAGCAAATCGCGCTCAAATTTGTACTTACTGATTCAAAAACAGAAGTATATATTAAAGAAGCGCTTAATCCAATGCCCAAAGAATCCGTATTGGCATCCGTAACGGATTATATTCCCATTACTGGTGAGAAAAGTCTTCCATTACCTGCTCAAGTAGCACAGAGCAGTCCGCCTGCTCCTTCTACGCTAAACACTGAAGATGGACTATTGCGCATAAAAAATTGGCAAAAGCATAACGAGATTTGGATTGCATACACGCTGAAGCAAACAAAAAACCTATTTTTTCGGGGGTTTCGGATTCCTATTGTTGACATTCAATCAGTCCTTGATCAACAAAATGCACCAGTTTACATTATGTTTGGCCTTAAGTTGATTACGGGGCAACCTGAGCCGATTCATTTCTTTGATCCTGCTTTATATACTGCAGAACTTATTGTGGGGACATTTACAGACAGTGGGACACAACCCATCGTTGTAGACGATAAAATGCTATTAGCCGACATTAGCACACCTGTTCCTCCATACAATTTGAGCGATCCGTTTAATTTATTGTAATTGGTGTTATGCAGACCTATTTAACCGTCTTATCTTTTATTACACCAATTACACTAATTATTGGTTTAGTAATCGGTTGGGCACAGTTTAATAAGTACCAACCGCTTTACAAAATTTTATTTTGGTATTTGTGTGTAGCTTTGGTAACCGACTTACTCTGTCGGTATTTCGGATATGTGGATCAAGGAAAGTTTAATTTATTCATGATTCCTTTGTTTGCATTTGCTGAATTAGTCTTGTTTGCTTACCTCTACTATCAACATTTTCTTGACAAGCCTAAGTTGATGTTGTGGGTGCTTGTAGTGCCCATTTCATTAGCGATTGTTGATTTTAGGTTGGTGAATGGGTCAACTGATGCACATCAATACCAATCTTATGGAATGGTGATTGCCGACTTCACCATTATTCTTTGCAGTTTAGCCTATTTTTGGAAAACGATTCAAGCAAGTAAAAACCCGCCTGAGCTATTCGCGCTAAATTCAGCATTTTTAATATTCTTCTCCTTCAATATGTTGTTGTTTTCGGCATTAAATTTTTTAGTAAATGAGCACATCAACTTAGTCGCATTTTTTTGGATTGCGAACAATGTATCTCTTGTTGCTTTTTATTCATTTATCATCTATCAATTATGGCAGCATGGCAAGACCCTAAAAACTTTGCAATATGGTTAGCAATTTTGATGGGATTAATCTTAGTGATGAGTAGCAGCATCATCTTACTGATTCGATTATATTATAGGCGGCAATTAGAGGCGCAACAAGCCATTGCCAATATGGAAATTAACTATCAGAAACAATTAATAAAAGAAACGATTGCCACACAAGAAAAAGAACGCGAGCAAATCGCAATCCGTTTGCACGATGATATTGGCAATAAACTAAATGTACTAGCAGTATGGCTCAACAATCCCAATACTTGGAATAGTGAACGTTCAAAAGCATTGGTATCCAAACAGCTACCAGAATTGATTGAAGCCACTCGGAACATTTCGCATTCGTTGTATCCCGTCAATTTAGAGCGATTTGGATTTATACAATGCTTAGAAGAGTTAGCACTGAATATAGAGGATTCATTAACAGTTCACTTGGTTACCAATGAAGCGTACAAACCCAAACCATTAGAGGTGGAAGTGCAACTGTATCGAGTGATTCAAGAATTTATTAGCAATGTGCTCAAGCATGCCCATGCCGATACCTTATTGATACAAGTGCGGGATTCGTGTAATGCATTGAGCATTGTGCTGGCCGATGATGGAAAAGGCTTTAATCCTGCTACCATTTCACGCGGAATGGGCTTAAATAATATTGAGCTGAGACTCAAAACGTTAGTAGCCCTATTCAAATGGAAAAATAGTACACAGCACGGAAGTCGATTATTAATTCAAATACCAAACCATGAACACCCCAATTAATATCGCATTGGTAGATGATGAATTTCTATTCTTAGAAGGTCTGACCGCGCTATTAGCGAATGAGGCTAGCTTATCCATTGTGGCTACAGCAAATGGGGGAAAAGCATTGCTCGAACAACTCCAAGCACTTCCTAACGAACAATTTCCTTCAATTATTTTGCTAGATATCCAAATGAAGCCCATGGATGGCTTTGAGTTGGTAGGCATATTAAAAGAGAAGTACCCAGATTTACACATCATCATCCTTTCTTCTCATTACAAGCAGGCTATTTTTGGACATATGATTAAGCTGGGCGCAGCTGCTTTTTTGCCCAAAAATGCGAGCCAAACCTTACTGATTGAAGCCATTAATCAAGTACAGGCTACTGGCGTGTTTTTTTCTCCAAAAGATCATGAGTTGCTTACAAAGTTTGTGAAAAGTAAATCACCCAAGCGTTACTTCAATTCAGTAGAGCAATTATCGGATCGAGAGATAGAAGTCGTTCAGCTCATTTGTTTGGAATATACCAACCAAGAGATTGCCGATAAGCTGTGTTTAAGTAAACGCACGGTAGAAAGTCATCGCCAGCGAATTTTAGATAAAATTGGAGCAAAAAACACGGTAGGGCTCGTGATTTATGCGATGGCTCACGATTTATGCACACCTGATTCTAAGTATTTTTATTAGGCAATATATAGTATCCCATTTACCCTAATTTCTTTCAGGCAAAAGCCCAAAGAAATTAGGGTTTTTCGGTATAGGAATACGATTACGTATTTATACGGAATGTGCAGATTGGTAATTTATACGCTACCAGAAGGCAGGCATTTCCCCGAATTTTGAATTGTTCATTTGAAGCTTCGAACAAACAAATGGCGGAATCTGAAAAGCCATTATTCAAATAGAGTAGGAAATAAATTAAAACTTTAAGTCATGCCTAAATATCAATTGAACATTGACTTTGAATCTTCGGATTTAAAAACCATTGCCCAAGCAGGAGAACAAGTTATTTTGATGAAACAAACCGATGGAGGAACCCCAGTGGCATGGGTGAGTATTGATCCGTTCAATAACAACACCGTAGAATGGGAAGAGAATTACGCGTTATATGCGTCTATGACAGAAGTGCAGAATGGAGCTACAATTCACAAATTGTCTGATACTGAAGCAAAACCGATGGTGGTTTATCCATTCACGAGTTATGGCGCAATGGGCACCGCAAAAGCAGATTCTTCATTGACCCAAGGGCAGTATGCAGTAGTGAATAACTATGAAAAAACAGACATTTTAACCTTTGGATTGGCTCAAGGCGTACAAGTCAATGGGACAGGTTATGCCTACAAACCGCTTAATGCACAGCCCGTTCCGAAGCGACAAGGTGCTACTTTTATTCCATTAACGGAAGTGGTGGTGTTTTTAGATGCTAAGCTCGAAGATGGTATGGTGATCACAGAGGTGAGAAGCCGTGCTACCACACTCACATTTGGAGGCAATATCACAGATATTACGGTAAAATACGATTCAAACAGCGGATTGTTTGTTGCTGCTTAATTCCCCCTATGATTTAATGAATAACCTGCTTGCAGCACATGTAAGCAGGTTTTTTTTAACACATTAATACTTGAAAAATGGAAAATCAAACTAATTCCAAGTCAATAATCACCATCATCGATCCGTACAACAAGTTTACGGTAGAACAGCACAGTAGGCTCATCGATGTGGTGTATGATCAACTGGTAAAAAATAGTGAGGTGCAGTATTTAGAAGTTAAAGTGAAACCCGTAGTAAAGAAGAGTCCAGAACCTGATTACTACATTGCTTACTTGGCTCATGCTACGGTTTACTACTTTGACATGGTGAAGTTTAAGATTGAAGGCGATCAGATTACTTCATTAAAATCCGATTTTGACGAAGAGCAAGATGCATCGTCAGAGGAAGAGGGGGAAGAAGAGGACGATATCAGTGATGAAAAAGATCCAGAAGCCGACATCCAATTTGTAGTAGGCACAGCCTTTGAACAAGTAGCATCAGCCGTTTTAGCCGTAAATGAAATTGCACAAATTGCCGAGCAATCCAATTTAAAAACGCTAAAGCTGATTGGTAAAGCAGCAAATTCTGTTGCGTATAAAAAGTTCTTCACCACTGCTTCTGTACTTGCTTTTTGTAATATTGGTCATGGGAATGAGGAAGGAATTATGGTGTATGACGGGGAAATTACCTATAAGTGGTTTGATAAGCTTAGTGAAAAAGCATTAAGCCCTAAAGTCATTTACTTTAATTCGTGTAATACCTATAATAATCCGTTGTGGCAATCCATTATGGAAGCACGACCAAGAACCTACATTGCCAGCGCCATAAAACTGGCAATTGGTGCATCCGAAGAGTTGACTACGCAGTTTTGGGAGGCCGTTTTAGCAGAGGAGAAAGCCATGTTGCCTACCATCAATCAGATCAATTTAGTTAAACCCGCAGAAGTGAATTTTGGTTTGTCGGGAGATGGTGGGAAATTTTTTAATGGATATATCACGAAACCTTCAGGGGATAAAGAGTTGACAACTGGAAATGCTTTAGGAGCAGATACCTTGGATTGGAGCGGCGTTCAACCGTTAAAAAATCCGATTCAGACTACTCCAGATGATGTGATTTTTAGTGGACATGGTGCATTTACGTTTGAAACGGAAACGAGAGTTCCAGAAGGCATGGAGTTTTGGGTATTAGCACCATTAGGCGCATCGATTGCCGATTCGTTAGGGCAATCCTTGGAATCCATGGAGAAAATTTCAGAGCTTGGCTTGAAGAATAAAGGTTCTAATACCTTAATTACGGTATTCCCAACAGTTTATGAAGCTGGAAGTGCAGTACCCAATTACATCTTAAGCCCACCGAGAGGCATCATTATTAAACCAGGTGGGCCACATGTGATCGGCGTAGAGCAAAAAACAAAATTGAGTGACTTGTGGCAGCGTGCCGAACCGTTCAAAAAAGAGGGAGAAACCTTAAAAGTGTATTGGGCTGCTTGTACAGCAATTGCAACAGCTTCAAACCCAGTTGTGTTAGGACGATAAGGGTGATGATGAGTTAGGCTATCGTACAGATAGCCTAATTTTCGCTTTAGAGCTTGTTTAAAATAAGGGATTTCGAACCGAAAATGAGCTAATTTGACGTTAGACAATTCAATTTTGCCGCGAATAATGATCATTATTTAAGAAAAAATTGAAGAAGTATAAGGGTAAATTAGCCATTTGTAGGTGAAAGACTTTATTTTAAATAAGCTCTTAAACTAGCAACCTTACCTTAAAATTGAAGGTCTTTTATAATGATTCTAAAACCATAGCCCCATTAAGGGAGTTATTTAAACAATTCTCCTATTTTTGTGGGTGAAGTTTATTATTTCAACATGTTGGAGTAAGCACGCTTACCAGACTTAATTAATTTGAATACTAATGGACCTTCAGGCAAAAATCCATCCTTATCAATACTGCAATAGTTTAACCAGTTATAAAAGACGTAAATCCATTGAAGTGGATATTGGTGGCGTCATTATGGGCGGAGATTATCCCATAAGAGTACAATCGATGACGACAGTGGATACGATGGATACGGAGGGATCAATTGCACAAACTATCCGCATGATTGAAGCTGGTTGCGAATATGTTCGAATTACAGCGCCAAGCATTAAAGAAGCACAGAATTTAGAAAATATTCGGAAAGGATTACACGCGAGGGGGTATAAAGTTCCTTTAGTAGCAGATATCCACTTTACACCAAATGCCGCAGAACTTGCCGCAAGAATTGTCGAGAAGGTAAGGATTAATCCAGGCAATTATGCCGATAAAAAGAAATTCCAACTGATTGAATACGATGATGCTTCCTATCAAGAAGAAATTGATCGTATTCGGGAAAAGTTTACCCCATTAGTAAAAATCTGTAAAGAGTATGGTACTGCGATGCGTATTGGTACCAACCACGGTTCGCTTTCCGATCGGATTATGAGTCGTTATGGCGATACACCAATTGGCATGGTAGAGTCGGCCTTGGAGTTTTTGAGGATTTGTGAAGACCTCAATTACTACAATGTAGTACTATCGATGAAGTCGAGTAATACGCAAGTGATGGTGCAAGCGTATCGTTTGTTAGTTCAAAAGTTAGATGAAGAAGGGCTACGACCGTATCCGCTGCATTTAGGCGTAACAGAAGCTGGAGATGGGGAAGATGGGCGAATTAAATCGGCAGTCGGCATTGGTACTTTATTAGAAGATGGCTTAGGCGATACGGTTCGGGTATCGCTCACCGAAGAACCTGAGTTTGAAGCTCCTGTGGCAAAAGCTTTGATTGATCGCTACACCAATCGTGAGGGCTTAAATACCACGATGCCTCCCATTGGCGTAACGCCTAAAAATCCATTCCAATATGAGCGAAGAAAAACCCATGAAGTTGAAAACTTGGGAGCAAGCAATGTTCCTCGGGTCATTACAGATTTCAGTCACTTTTCTTCCGTAGAAATGAAAGACCTGAAAACGGTAGGGCATTTCTATTTGCCTGAGCTCGATAAATGGGCAATGAATGATCAAGGGTGCGATTACATTTATTCTGGGCGCAATAAAATTTCGTTTATGCTTCCCAATGGTGTAAAAGAAATTGTAGATGCGCTCGTGTGGAAAGAACTCGATCAACCAGAACATATTTATCCCTTATTTCATACAGCCACATTTTTGGCTTCTGAAGAGTTTCACCCTACGTTAAACTTCCTCCACATTGACTTGGAGCGATGGGATACACGCATTGATGAGCAAATTCGAACACGAAAAGATTTGGTCATTATTTTGGATGCGACTCAAGAAAACGCCATGCAAGAATTGAGACGAATCTGTTTTGAGTTGTATAAAAAAGAGGTGAGTATTCCTGTAATTTTAAAGCGGAGCTTTGAAGCACTTCCTGAAGAACAATTGCAATTGTATGCTGCAACAGATTTTGGAGGCTTATTAATTGATGGTTTTGGAGATGGCGTGATGTTAGGCACAGAAAAAGCGGGAAGCAATCTAACAAAAGAGGCATACGCGAAACTCATTAAGTGTTACAACAGTTTAGCATTTGGTGTGTTGCAAGCAGCACGAACTCGGATGACTAAAACGGAGTACATTTCTTGTCCTTCTTGTGGGCGCACACTCTTCGATTTACAAGAAACTACCGCAATGATTCGTAAACGTACAGATCATCTGAAAGGCGTGAAAATTGGTATTATGGGATGTATCGTAAATGGTCCTGGCGAAATGGCTGATGCAGATTACGGCTATGTAGGTTCTGGAAAAGGAAAGATTACGTTGTATAGAGGGCAAGAAGTGGTAAAACGCGGAGTGCCTTCTGCAAGTGCTGTAGATGAACTCATTGAGTTGATTCGCGAAGATGGAAATTGGATCGAACCTGTTGCAAAGCCGCTAGAAGAGTAGATTTAGTGGAGATGGCTATGCGGGTACTGGTATGCTGCTTTCTTTAACAGTTATGCAAACGAGTGGGCATGTAAGTAATGTTACATAGGTTTGATCCTAAATTTACCGAAATACTTGGTAATCGGATAATTCTTCCTATTTTTGCTATGTTACATACTACTACACATTACTGGATACCCCTCAATACCAATTCTTATCCTTAGTCTTGTTGTGTGAAAATGAAAAAAATTGCTGGGGATCAGTAAAAAACACCTAAGCATTGCTACCTGGCAATGCTTTTTTAATTGTTTAACGCATCACCGTGGAGCAATTCCCATCAGGTAACCACAAAATTTCCAATATTTGTGCCTCATAATCGAGTGGTTAATTTACAACTATGCTTACATCAAAAAAAGTGTTCCAATCTGATGCCGAAAACTGGGCATTGGTTCGAGATATTCGAGAAAAAGTATTTGTTATTGAGCAGCAAGTTCCGTTGGAAGAGGAGTACGATGAGTTTGATGAAACTGCTACGCATTTCTTAGTGTTATTGGATGGAAAGCCAGTAGGTACTTGTCGTTGGCGATTTACAGCTAAAGGAATTAAGTTAGAACGGTATGCGGTGCTGGCTGAGGCTAGAGGGAATGGAGTAGGGGGAAAGCTGGTGGAACTCACCTTAGCCGATATTGCTGAACAACCAGCAGCAACAGGAAAAAAAATGTATTTACATGCCCAAGTAACTGCGGTATTCTTGTATGAAAAGTTTGGCTTCCAAAAAGAAGGCGACCAGTTTGATGAATGTGGCATTATGCATTATAAAATGGTGAAGCAAAACAGCCGCTAAGCCCTCATTATTAGTATCCTACACCGCTTTTACTACATACCTATACCCAACGAAACCCATGAGACAAGCAATTCTTTCAATCCTAATTTTTAGTATTCTAATTAGTTTTTCTGCTTGCCAAAAGAAGCATAAAAAGCCTGATATTTCCAATTTCAAAACGGCATTTGAGCAATCAGAGGGGGTGGAAACAGAAACGTATGCGAGTGGAATCGCCTTTTGGAAAAAATTAGACGAAGCTTTTCCCCAACTGAAATTACTGGAATATGGTACTACTGATGCAGGCTTACCTTTGCATTTAGCAGTATTATCATCTGATGAAGATTTTGACCCATCTTCTTTACAGAAGGAAAAGAAGTTGATTTACATGATCAACAACGCCATTCATCCAGGCGAACCCGATGGTGTGGATGCTACCATCATGTTGTATCGAGATTTACTTTTCGCTGATAATTTAGAAGCGCGTTTAGGCGAGGTCGTCCTAATTGCCATACCCTTTTACAATATTGGAGGGGCATTAAATCGAAATACAACCTCCAGAGCAAATCAAAATGGCCCTCCAGCTTATGGCTTTCGAGGAAATGCCCAAAACTTAGATTTGAACCGCGATTTCATAAAAATGGATTCGAAGAATGCACAAAGTTTTGCGGAAATTTTTCAAGAATGGAATCCCGATTTGTTTGTAGATACGCATGTAAGCAATGGAGCCGATTATCAGTATGTACTGACTTATTTGACAACACAAGAGCACAAACTTGGGCCAAAGTTGGGCAACTACATGCGTTCAAAAATGATCCCGAATTTGAAAAAGCAGATGATGGAGAAAGGCCAAGAAATGACTCCTTATGTGAATGTGTGGGGTTCTGTTCCTGATTCGGGATATGTACAATTTATCGATCACCCGCGATATTCTACAGGTTATGCCTCGCTATTTCACACCTTAAGCTTTATGACGGAAACGCATATGTTAAAGTCTTTTGCAGAACGAACAAAAGCGACTTATGCCTTTTTAGAGAGTTTACTCAAGTTTGGTCAGGAAAATAGTGAGGAAATTAAAAAACTTCGTAAAGAGGTGATTCAAGAGAGTCTTTTCCAAAAAAAGTTTCCCATTTTGTGGGAAGTAAATCGCGCGAAACCTGAGCAAATCGAATTCAAAGGCTATGAAGCAAGCTACCTCCCAAGTGAAGTGACAACAGGCCAACGGCTTTTTTACGATAGGTCTAAACCATTTACCAAAACCATCCCATTATACAACACTTATGAGTCTAAGTTGACCATTAAATTGCCTCGAGCATATATTATTCCTCAGGCTTGGCACCGGGTGATTAAGCGCTTAAAAAAGAATGCAGTGGCAATGGAACGGCTAAAAAAAGATACGACATTAGAAGTGGGGACATATCGAATCGTAGATTATAAAAGTCGCCAAGCTCCTTATGAAGGGCATTACCTCCACAGTAATGTACAAGTGGAAAAAGAAAGTAAACGGATCAACTTTCGAAAAGGGGATTACCTCATTCATACCAATCAACGCGCAAATCGCTTTTTGGTGAATGTGTTGGAGCCGCAAGCCGTCGATTCGTATTTTAATTGGAATTTTTTCGATATTATTCTCCAGCGAAAAGAAGGCTATTCTGCATATGTGTTTGAAGACAAAGCCAAAGAACTATTAGCTAAAAATCCCCAACTTAAAAAAGCCTTTGACGATAAAATGCTTAATGAACCCGATTTCGCAAAAAGTCCAGGATGGCAGTTGTTTTTCATTTATTCGAAAAGTGAATTGGCAGAAGCAGCTTACATGCGCTATCCTGTTTATCGTGTAGAAAAGTAAAAGCCATCCATAAATCTGGATGAGTTGATGAATTATTTTTTTAAACACAATGTATTGATAATTAGAGCTTTATGATGTAATTATTTTATTTATAACATTTTTGTCAAAAAAAATCACAGCTCGATTAAACCCTAACCCTATTCTTTAGTCTAAGAAGCAAATAACAAACAAAAGATTAGAAAACATGAAAAGAGTATTGTTGATTTTCGGGCTACTATTCGCATTGAACTTTGGAACATCTCCTACTGCAGAAGCGCAGATAGTGGTATCGGTAAGACCTACCCGTCCAGCAGTGGTTGTGAAGCGTCCTGCGGCTCGCAGAGGACATGTGTGGATTGATGGGCACTGGAAAGCAAGAGGCAATCGTTATGTTTGGGTGAAAGGACGTTGGGTTAGGGCTCGCAGAGGTTTTCGTTACCAACCAGGTAAATGGGTGACAGTTAGAGGTGGATACCGTTGGCAACCAGGCGTTTGGGTAAGGGTAAGAAGATAAGTATGGTCAATAAAACAGCTTACTCCAACGCTATAAATAAACTAATAGAATAATTGATTTGACGCTAAAGGCCTCTTTCGTTTGAAAGAGGCTTTTGTAGTTCAAGTACTGAGAGCCTGTTTGAATTTGTTGTTTCGACTAAAGAAAAAGTTCAAACAGATTCTTAAATTCCTAGTTGCCAATCAATGGAATGTCCTTCTTTAATTCCATATTGATCACAAAAGCCTGCATTGACTTCTACTACATATTGCGCAGGTTTGGCTGAAGGAAGTGTTTCTTCGGAAAAAGGAACTGCATATTTTTGAATAGACACCACTTTTTTATCAGCACCCACATAGATGATGTCTAGCGATATGTGTGTACGATGCATCCAAAAGCCTTGAGGTTCAGCTTTTTCAAATAAAAACAACATGCCCTGATTGGGAGCCATCGAAGTACGATCCATTAACCCTCTTCTGCGTTCCCAGTGTTCGTCAGCTACTTCAATATCAATGGTCGGATTGGCAAACGTGCTATCATCAGGGTTAGTGAATGTCAACACACCGTCTTTTCGAAATTTAGGCTCTACACTAGCATTTCGCTTTGTGTTCCCCGTACTTTTAAAGAAAGGCACCACAAAATAGCCACCTAAAAATACCACAAGCAATAATCCAATGATGATTCTATTTCTTGTACTCATAATTCATTAATTCTTCTGGAAACTCAAAAATGCCCGCAGCATTAGGCGTTAATGGAACGTGATCAATTACAGCATCTACATTTAATGGGCCATATAAATGGGGAAACGCATCTCCATGATTATATAAATCCTCATAGTGAACTTCATGGGTTAATCGTTTCGTGTCAATAATTAAGAGGAGTAAATCCGATTGTCCTTTAAACCATTGATTCACGACTCCAATGACTTGAGCAAACGTAGAACAATGAATGAAGCCTTCACTATGGAGTGAATCTGCGGTATAGCTATTGGTCGTTTGGGCTTCTGCCCAAGCAGTTGGGTTTGTAATATGAAGGATGTATTGATCCATGTTTTTGCGGCAAATATGAGAAAAATTACGCGATTTTGGGGAAATATCGCCTTGTTAAAAGTTGTTTATGGGGGAAAGTTGCATTTCACCGATCTATTCCGCATTTCACCGATTACATTTTTTTTAAAATAATTTGGTGCTTTATCTTCGAAGTGTTCGAATTACTAATTGGTTTGTGAAAAAGGTGGCATTTTAATGAAATGTCACTTTTTTGTTTTTGAACTTGTCTAACATTAGTTCTTTCTCACCTTTCAGAACTAATTTGTTTTATCAGCTTTTTGCGCTTTCAGCAACTTCCCTGCATATTGGAAAAGTAAGCCTCTAATTTTCCTAAAATCGCGTTCACGACTTTCAATGTCATACAGATTACTGTTCATAAAAATCACAATGCCCACATTGCCTTTTGTCGTAAAGAGGGTATACGTAGCAATACCCGGATCAGCTCCATTCATCGTGATATTATCCCCTTCAGGATTTACCGACCACATCAGCCCTTTAGATTTTTCAAATTTACCATGGGGAAAATGCTTTGTAATCAACTGATTACTCATCATTTCTTGATAAGACGCATGATGAAGCAATTGGCTTTCGCCATTTAAACCCTGAATCATTTCTTGCAAATAAGAAGCAAAATCAGCAACCGTGGTAAATAATCCTCCATCAGGATAAGTAATCAGTTCATAGTGAGGGATTGGTAAATTATTAGCTAAGTATAATGAAGTGAGCTGGTTTTGAGGGATTGCAACTAATTTCCAATAGGTGTCAGTCATTTGAAGCGGTTTCATGATTTTCTGCTGCGTGTATTCAGCAAAAGGCATTTGACTGACTTCCTCAATAATAAAGGCGAGTAAGGTGGCTCCAATATTTGTATAACGATACTGGGTACCAGGCGCTTTTTTCGTGAAATTGGATTTTTTATACCACCGACCCGCTGTATGGTAAGTATGGTATAGAAAATCTTTCATCGTTAGTTGTTGATTCTGTTGATAGATTTTAAAATAAGGCACATAATCTTTGGGGAGTTGTGTTTTATCAAAATTGATGGCTCCGTTAAACAGGTAGCTTTTTTCAATCACCATATCTTTTTTCCCATCCGTTAGCCCTGAGGTATGCGTAGCTAATTGTCGGATGGTAATTGGGATGCTTGGAAATTTTGGATGTGTAATTTTGAAAGGGAGGTAATGATTAATGGGATCATCTAATTTAATCTTTCCTTCTTCGATCAGCTTCATTAAGGAGAAGGCAATCAAGGTTTTGGTTATTGAGCCAATGTTTTGGATGCTATTTGCGGTATAAGGTGTTTTTTGCTTTAAATCAGCAAACCCAAAGCCGTTTTTATACAGTACAGCATCTTTAGAAACAATAGCTACACCAAAACCTGGCAAAGTAGATTGCTGTGCGAGTTGCTTGAGTTTATGCGTCAAGCTATCTTGATAGTTTTGCGAGAAGCAAAGCTGAAAACAGTGCATGCCGATCAATAAAAGGAGTAATTTTTTCATGATATGATGGGATTAGTTCTTGTACTCCACAAAGGTCAGTAACGGATTGATTTGAAAATAGGAGTTTTGGGACAGGCCGATTTTATGAAGAAAATTTCCAAAACAATTCGCTTGCTGTGGGGGTAATGTGAGGAAGCAACTCAGTAGGAGTAGCGTTGGTTTTTGTTTTAAACTGACTGATGAAATCGGATTGATCGTAGTAGTTTGCCCAATAAGCAAGCTCACTCAGCTTATTGGTTTGGTCGGCTTGAAAATATTGGTCAAAGGCATTTCGGAATTTTACCACTGTTTTGAAATCCCGAAATGAGCAGGCCATGTACCGCGTAAAATACCGATGTAGTGTTCTTCTGCTCACTCCCAATGTGGCACAAATTTCTTGTAAGGAGATATTTCCCTGATGACCTAAAATGAGTTGTACTGCTTTTTGTAAATGTTGATGGTGAAAGGGGCGATAGCAATTGACAAAAAACTGATCTAACAGTTCCCCCTTTTCTACCGCTGAATCCTTTTGAAAAACTTGTGTAATTTGTTGATTAAAAGCCTTTCCAAGTTGAGCGAAAAAGAACTCGTGCCCTTGCTCAGCTAAATCGTCATCAATAAAATGGAAAATGCCCAAAGGATGGAAAGAAATACCAATGATGTCAAAGGGCCCTTCGAGTATGGCTTTACGCGGAAATTTGAGGTGTCGATGAAAAATGTGGGTATAAGAGCCTTTCGGAGCATGTACGACTTCTCGACAATATTTGCTTAAAGTAATCGAGGCATCTTTGAAACAGTTAAGTGTGCGCTTAAAGTGAGGAAAATGAATAAACTCCACATGACTAGTTACTGCTTTACTTTGGTAGAAATAGTAATAGTTAATATGTGGAGTTAACGATGGATGTTCAGGTTTTTTAAAAGTCAGTATTGGGGAATTCGGCATTATACAAACGCTAAACAAGCATAAGGTTTTCTAATAGACTGTTTGAACTTTTTGTTTAGCTAAAAGAAAAAGTTCAAACAGTCTCTAAAGTTAATTCCCCTGACTTGGAAAAGCAATTTCCTGATTGGCTTGAATTGTTTGTTTGCTGCGCTTTTTCCAAAAAAAATAGCCCATGGTAATGCCCAAAATAAAGGGCAAGCCCGCATGAGGTAACCTAAAAATGGTCTGATACAAGTTTTGATGTAGCGTTTGTAAAGGGAACGACCAATCGACAAAGGCAACGGTTCGGGCTAATGCAGTTACCAACCCCCAGATCAATGTATAGTAAATCGCTGTTTTTTGGAATTTAGGATGAGGAATAAATAGGAAAAGGGCAACAACGAAATCAAGCAAGCCCGCCCACCAAAGGAATTGGTGTGCAAATGCCTCACTACATCCAAAAATATTGATCGTCATATCTACAAATACACCGGGTCTTGGGTAGTAACCAATCGCATAAAGTCCATGACAGCTAAACGTAAGGGCAATGGCGATTTTGAGTAAGCGCTGAAACTTTTCCATCGAAAGCTTCTGATTCACCAGATACAATAACAAGATGGGGCTAATGAGTTGCGCACTGTGCTCCAAAAACTGCCCAATGTGGAAAAATCGTTCTTTGGTAGTTAAAAAGAATAGAAAAGCTAAAGAGAGAATGCCCATTTTTAAAATCGGTTGAAGGCGTTTAAATCGCCCATTCTGCATGGCTAGGCAAATTAGTGCGCACACGAGGTATAAGATACCTGTAAGTTTGATAAACAGTTGAATGGTACGATCGGCTTGCGCACTGGTGACATAACTTTTCCAATCTAGGCCAAACCAGTTCACCATTCCTTCTAGCCAAGCTTCATCCCAAAGCAAGGTTCGATAAGGGGCATCCCAAAAGAGATGTTGGTAGCTTCGGCCTAAAAATAAGAAGAAACAGAGTAATGCGAGTGGCTTAACCACTGAGGAAATTTGGTTGGAACGAATCATAGTTGGTCGCGTTTTAAGCAGGTTGTAAATCAGTTTGCAAAGACTAGTGCTTAGATGTGAACTCTGAATGAATTGCGTGTTGATATTTTGTCATAAATCCCTAGTTCCACCTAGTAATTGTAGCTTACTACTCTTGTTAAAAATGAACTATAAGAAGAAATAATTGTACGATTTGATTGGCAATAAAATCAGCTTATGGATGCAAAATCGCTAAAAACATCGTGTATACATGCAAAATTGAGCAATTTACCGAATTCATATTAAGGTTAACTTGCAGTCATGATGGAGTGATGTTGAAAGATGAGTTTTGCATTCCTTAATATGAATCTAAATCTAACAACATGAAAAAACTTGTTACAACGCTCTTACTATCGATGACTATTGGCCTTTTAATGGCTAATACCTCAAGGTATCGCTTAACTTGGCGAGCTAATCCTGCAACCAGTATGGTCATCGGTTGGAATCAGGTTTCAGGTTCCAATCCAACGGTGTATTATGGTACAACCGATTATGGCACCAATTGGAGCGCTTATCCTTTCAGTAGAACACCAGACCGTTCAGTAAGTCACAAAGGAATGAACAACCGATTTGTTCGTTTGAGTAATTTGCAGCCCAATACCGCCTATTATTTTGTCATTCGGGATAGCCAAGGAACAAGCCAGCGTTTTTGGTTCAAAACCTGTCCAAATACGGCGAGTGAGCGCTTATCATTTATTGCTGGGGGCGATTCCCGTAATAACCGAACGCCGCGTAGAAATGCCAATAAGTTGGTCGCAAAGTTACGTCCACATGCTGTATTTTTTGGTGGAGATATGACCAATGCCAATACCAGTTCAGAATGGCAAGATTGGTTTGATGATTGGCAGTACACCATAGGAACAGATGGTCGTATGATTCCCATTGTTGCTGCGCGGGGTAATCACGAAGGTTCTAACAGTGATATCGTGAATTTGTTTGATGTACCTTCTTCAAGTGTATACTATGCGTTAAATTTTGGTGGAAACCTGATCCGATCATATACCTTGAACACCGAAACCTCCATTTCAGGAAGCCAAACTTCTTGGTTGAATAATGATTTGCAAGCCAATAATAATGTGGTTTGGAAAATGGCGCAATACCACAAACCGATGCGTCCTCACGTTTCCTCGAAGTCAGAAGGGAATTCGCAATACAGCAATTGGGCACAACTATTTTATGACTATAAAGTGAGCTTAGTTGTTGAATGTGATGCACATACTGTAAAATCAACTTGGCCTGTTCGTCCTTCAAGTGTTTTTGGGAGTGATGAAGGATTTATTCGAGATGATGCAAATGGAACCGTATACGTTGGAGAAGGATGCTGGGGAGCGCCTTTGCGTTCCAATAATGATTCCAAAGCTTGGACGAGGAACTCAGGGATGTTTAACCAGTTCAAATGGATTTTTGTAGATCAAAACCGCATTGAGTGCCGCACCATCAGAGTAGATAATGCCGATCAGGTAGGAACGGTAAATGATGCAGATATTTTTACAGCCCCATCAAACTTGAATATTTGGAATCCGTCAAATGGTGCTGTGATTAACATCACGAAGGCATCAAGCAATCAAGCACCTTCAATCAGCTTAACCAACCCATCAAATGGCGCTTCTTTTTCATCTGGTGCACGAGTGAATTTGAGTGCTACTGCTTCAGATGCCGATGGTTCTGTTACTAAAGTGGAATTCTTTGTAGATGGAAATTTGGTAGCTACTGATTACTCAGCGCCTTATAGCACCAATCAAACCATTGGTAATGGAAGCCATACGGCTTGGGCAAAAGCTTTTGATAATAGTGGTAATCAGACTTCTTCAAACCAAAATAGCTTTACCGTAGGTAGTTTTTCACAAACAGTTAATGTGCGAATTGCTTCAGGCAATGATGATGTAGAAGAAGCTCCTGACGGTGATGTGTATACCAACAGTTCTGATATTGAATTGATTTATGATGGCTACAACGGAGGTGATCAGACGGTAGGTTTACGTTTTACAAATGTGCAGATTCCCCAAGGAGCAAGTATCACCAATGCTTACATTCAATTTGCAGCAGATGAATCCAACAGTGGTTCTACCACTTTGAATATTTACGGGCATTACACAGGAAATGCTGCTGCATTTTCGACTTCAAATGGCAATGTGAGTTCCAGAAATCGGACTTCATCCCGAACAGTTTGGTCACCTGTAAGTTGGTCGTCAGGGCAGCAAGGCAGTGGGCAGCGTACGCCCGAAATGAAAAGCGTATTACAGGAAATTGTCAATCATTCGGGATGGAATGCTGGAAATGCCATGGCATTCATTATTGAAGGAACAGGCGAGCGAACGGCTGAATCTTATGAAGGTTCTTCTTCAAAAGCCCCTTTATTACATGTAGCCTATACCGTCGGAGGACAAGCTGCTAATCAAGACCCAACAGTATTGCTTACCGCTCCTTCAAATGGTACGAACTACCAATCTTTGGGAGCCATTACCTTGAGTGCATCGGCACTAGATGCAGATGGGTCTATTAATCGCGTAGAGTTTTTTGTGAATGGTGTACGAACCTATACGGATTATACCAGCCCTTATCGAGTTACTTGGAATATCTCCAATTATGGAACCCATACCATTCAAGCAAGGGCTTTTGATAATGAAGGTGCGAGTGCCTTATCAGGTGTATCAAGAATTACAGCAACACAGCCCAATGCCCAAACCTTTACTTTCGAGAAACGCGTGAGCAGTAGCTATGATGATGCCGAAGAATCGGAAAGTGGAAGTATGTACCGAACAAGCTCCGATTTAGAGTTGGTCTATGACAGTTGGAGAAGTAACGGAAATCAACAAATAGGTATCCGTTTTAGAAATGTTACCATTCCCCAAGGTGCCATCATTACCAAAGCCTATATTCAATTCACAGCAGACGAAAGCCATTCTGGTAGCACCGTATTGACCATTTATGGAGAAGATACGAATAATGCCTCTTCGTACAGTTCATCATCAAATAACATTAGCTCAAGAAGTAAAACATCGGCACGAGCTACCTGGTTACCAGCTTCTTGGAGTACTGGACAAGCTGCTAGCGCCCAGCGTACACCAGAATTAAAATCCTTGGTGCAAGAGATTGTGAACCGAGGAGGTTGGCAAGATGGAAACAACATGGCCTTTATCATCAATGGGGTTGGTAAGCGGGTGGCTGAATCGTATAATGGTTCATCTACTAAGGCTCCATTATTACACATTGAATATCAAACAGGAGCTACAGCAAGAACGCAGGCTACGAATTACGATTTCTTCAATCCATCTACTTGGGACGCTAGCTCAGCAGCAGTAAAACTATACCCCAACCCCATGAAGAAGGAACTCACAGTTGCCTTACTCCACGATCAGGAAGCTCAAGAGATTGAAATTGTGGATTCAAAAGGAGCAGTGGTGTTCAAAACTGCTAAGGTAAGCCAAACCACCCAACTCGATTTGGCACATTTAGCCAAAGGCGTTTATGTAGTGCGTGTAAAAACAGCACAAGGTGAATTCAAAGAATTATTTTTAAAGCAATAGATTAGATTAGTCTACTCATTAGGATCTAAAAAGCCCGAGCAGTTTGCTTGGGTTTTTTTGTGGTTTTTAGCAGGTACAACCTTAGTAACTATTACTCTGACTTACATGTTTTCTAGTTATGTATTCACTTATATACGAGTTGGTTATGGAATCTATATTGTTATCCTCTATCACCTGTTGTATAATGCTCCATTTTTTATATCAATAATGATAGTACATCATTAGAAGTAGCACTGTCGTAGCTCGCTTCGTAAGGAGCGACTATTTATTCATTCGTGAAGCAAAGAAAACCCTAGCCAATTTACTGACTAGGGCTTTATTACAACATACTGAAATTGGAAATGCTTATTTCTTAATCACCATTTTCTTCGTCACAACTTGCTTGCCATTGCTCACTTTGATGAAATACAATCCATTGGCTAAAGCTTGGGTGTCAAATTGAATTTGGTACATGCCAATTTCTTGGTTTTCGTTCAGTACCGTTTGTTTTAGTTGCCCATTGATGTCGAAAATCTCGATTTTAAGCTTCGCTTCTTCTAATAAACCCAAGTGTAAAATGGCTTGGTGTTGAGCGGGGTTAGGGTAATTGCCTAAAACAACCAATGCTTGATAGGCTTTTAGTGGCAACTCCTTGCTCATTAATGGGGCCATGGCTACACGGGTTCGCTGATCTTGGGCTGCCGAAGCGGCTTTTTGCAAATTGCGCTTGCCTTCTCGCACATAATAACCGTGATTAAACCATTGCTCATCTGTGATACGTTTGATGGTTTCGATATAATACCAGTCGGCTTGTACGCGATTGTTTTGTACATCAAGCACAAAGTAACCCTGCTCATCCAGATTTACCTTTTTCATGTGCGGATTGAATACATACACCAACCAACGAATCAATTCGTCAGGAATGCCTATTAACTCATCTAAATTGGCGGAAGTCACACTTGGCGTGACAAATTCCACAGCTACAGAACCTTTGCCCGTCCACCCGCTGTAATCGCTGAGTTTGTAAGGTAAATCACCCACGAAAGTCATGTGAATGTCTCCTGTTATGATGGCGGCATTTCGCTCTTCATCGTAATCAAGAAAGTTCAGTGAGAGGATGTAT
>JBMYQA010000071.1:0-23988 GCA_049600855.1 Flammeovirgaceae bacterium
GCCATTTTGAGTACCTACCCACAAATACCCTTTACTATCTTGATATAGCGCTAAAACAGATTTTTGTGAAAGCCCTACATCAGTAGATAGCACCGAAAACTTTACCTGCTCATTTTCTTGAGCAACTAAAGGACACATCAGTAGTAGTAAAACAAAGCCAGCTAAAAAGGCAGTTGTGTTTTTCATTTTCATCTCATATAGTCGGTCGTAGTTAGCTCCTAACTACTTGAGTTGGTCAGAATATGGAAAGAAAAAACTTAAAAAATAAACCTTCTCACTAGGGATAATGGTCAATTGCAAATTAATTCTATTTCTGCTTCATATTATCCTCATAAAAATATAAAAAATATGCAATATTGCCGCACCACTTAACACAATTGAAAAAAAATAGGTACTTTTTTTAGTAAAATATTAAAAAGAAACCTGCACCTAAAAATACTCTAAGGTGCTCTAACTCATTTTTGGTATATTAGCCTAGTAAATCCAAGTATAAGCCCTCAAACCATTAAAAAACGCTGTTATGTTTCTCGACTTCTTTTATGAATTAAAAAAAGTGGGTTTGCCCGTAACCATAGGCGAATACCTTGACTTGTTACAAGGAATGGATGAAGGGTTGGCGAACTTTAATGTAGATGATTTCTATTACCTGAGTCGGACGGTATTAATTAAACATGAACAGCACCTCGATAAGTTTGATGTGGTTTTTGGAAATTTTTTCAAAGGAAGAAATGAGGCCATTCCCGATCTTTCCAAAGAGATTCCTTATGCGTGGCTCGAACGAAATTTGGAAAAATTCCTTTCAGAAGAAGAAAAAGAGCAAATTAAAGCTTTAGGTGGACTGGAAAAGTTGTTTGAAGAATTTCAAAAACGATTAGAAGAGCAAGAAGAACGGCATGAAGGCGGTAATAAATGGATTGGCACAGGAGGTACCTCTCCTTTTGGGGCCTATGGCTACAATCCAGAAGGCTTTCGCGTTGGGCAATCAGGCAGTCGGCATCGACGAGCGGTAAAAGTCTGGGACAAACGCACTTACCGCAACCTAGACGATACCCGAGAGCTCAATACCCGAAATTTCAAACTGGCGCTAAAACGCTTACGGGTATTTATTCGAGATGGCGTACCTGAAGAGTTAGATATTGATGGAACCATTGAGAAAACCTGTAAAAATGCAGGGATGTTGGATGTGGAGCTTGTTCCTTCTAAAAAGAATAAAGTGAAAGTGCTTTTGCTGTTAGACGTAGGCGGTTCGATGGATGATTTTATTGAGATTTCTTCCCGTCTATTTTCTGCTGCCCGCCATGAATTTAAGCATTTAGAACATTACTATTTCCACAATTGCCTTTATGAATCAGTTTGGCGGAATAGTTTGAGAAGGCATTCGGAAAAAATCCCTACCCTAGAGGTCTTCCACAAATATAATCGCGATTACAAAGTCATTATTGTTGGCGATGCGTCAATGTCTCCTTACGAAATTGTATCGAAATATGGCAGTGTAGAGCATTACAATGAAGAGCCTGGTTTGGTTTGGCTCAATCGTTTAAAAGAGCATTACAATGACGTGGTTTGGCTCAATCCCGTCAAGCCCCAACATTGGAAATACACCGACTCCATCCAAATCATCCGCGATTGGACGGAAAAGCGCATGTTCCCCCTCACCGTGCAAGGCATCACTCAGGCAATGAAAAGCTTGAAGAATAGTAAGATTACGTATGAGGTGTAGAAAGAGTGTCTTTACGTTCTTGTTTAGCAAACCAAAGTAACCTTTATATCGGCACTCGGATACACAAAAAATACCTAAAAATGCATACCTTTGAGAAAAACTTTAAACGCATATGAAGGTAGAAAAGTTGAACATGGCGGAGTTAAGGGCTTATTGTAGGGAGATTGGAATTGACACAAAGAAAAAGAAGAAAAAAGAGTTGATAGAACAGGTCTTTATCTATCGAAAGCAACTTATCCAAAATGCTATTAATACAGGACAAGCACAAACATATTTAGTTAAAAAAATTGAAGCATTAACCGAAGAATACGCTATTCAGTTGAGCCAAAGTATAGCTGCACGAAAAGAAGAGATGAAACAAGATGATACGTCTCATTACTTAATTTATCGTGTACTTGGAATCTCATCAGAAGAGGGAAAAGAAATTGATGATTATCAAAATGTAGGCAGGTTTTTATATAAATACGCGGGCTCTTTCTTAGAAGAAGCAGCCTCACTTTGTTTGGAGTTTAACAATTTAACTGGTGGAAAAGCAAAAGTTCCTAATGGGTCTGGGCGTAAGCCAAAAACCTTTGAAATTGATTTTTTGGATGGGAATGATGCAATTGAATTAAAATGGAGAGATGCCACCACTGATGGCGATCATATTACCAAAGAACATACAAGGATCAAAGTTATCCAACAGCATGGATATAAACCCATAAGGGTGATGTTTTATACGCCACAACGAGCTAAAGCTATTACAATTCAAGATACGCTTAAAACAATCTATCAAGGTGTAAAAGGAGAATATTACGCAGCAGAGGATGCATGGAATTTCATTCTAAACAGAACTGGTTTTGATTTAAAAGCCATTTTAGAGCAAATAGCCAATAAGCGAACTCCAATAGCATAAACATGACGAAAAACACCATCTATAGCGGAAACTGTATTGAGGTACTCAAAGAGATGCCCAACGATTTTGTTGATTTAATTTACCTCGATCCTCCTTTCTTTACCCAAAGAAAACATTCCCAACGAACACGTGATAATTCCACAAAATATGAATTTGATGACAAATGGGATACATTGGAGGATTATCTAACATTAATCCAAAACTGTTTACTAGAATGCTATAGGGTATTAAAAGAATCAGGGAGTATTTTCTTACACTGTGATAAATCGGCTTCACATCATCTGAGGTTAAAATTAGATAATGTGTTTAAAGCCACAAATTTTAGAAGTGAAATTATTTGGAGCTATAAAAGATGGTCTAATGCAAAAAAAGGGCTATTAAACTCTCATCAAACTATTTACTTTTATTCGAAAAGTAAAGATTTTAAATTTAATACGATATACACCGATTATTCTGCCACTACGAATATCGATCAAATTTTACAAGATAGAATCAGAGATAAAAATGGCAAATCAAAGTATAAAAAAGATGTAAATGGAGATGTTGTGTTAGGAAAACCCAAAAAAGGAGTTCCTCTCTCCGATGTTTGGGAAATTCCTTATCTAAATCCAAAGGCAAAAGAAAGAGTGGGTTACCCCACACAAAAGCCTGTACTTCTACTCAATCAAATTATAAAAATTGTCACAAATGAGGGCGATTTAGTACTCGATCCATTCTGTGGAAGTGGAACAACTTGTGTGGCCGCAAAGCATTTGAATCGAACCTTCATAGGAATCGATATTTCAGAAGATGCCGTGAAGTTAACCAATAAACGGTTGACAGAAATGATTATCACAGACTCTAACTTATTAAAAAAAGGAAAAGAGAAATACATCGAAAAATCTGAGAAAGAGCTTGCTATTCTCAAGTCAATTAATGCTTTTCCTGTTCAAAGAAATAGTGGAATTGATGGTTTTTTAGATGTACAATTTGATGGAAAACCAATACCTATAAAAATACAGTCTGATTCAGAAACCTTAGAGGATTGCATTGAAAAGTTAGAAAAATCTAGCCAGAACAAAGGTTATGCGTTAAAAATCGTCATTCAAACAAGAAATGAACTTGGGAGTAGTCGATTATTTACTTTTGATTCTGACGTTCAAATTATTAAAGCAAGTGAACTAATCATTGATGAATTGAGAACTAATTTACTATCCATGACAAAGAATCATCAAGAGTCATAATGTAGAATTGCTAATCTTTAGTTTTTTGTAATGATAAACATTAGTAAATTTGGATAGGTTCGTAATGTTTATAACCAAACCAAAATGAAACTCCCCCTAAACTGTGAAATAGCATATCATCCTAACTTTTTAGAGGAAGACGAAGCCAATCAGCTATTTGTTGAGTTAGGCCTGCTGCTCAAGGAGGGCAATTATACTCCGCAAACTGTGGAAGGAAATACGTATGAGGTGAATTTTGGCAAAATTATGTTCATCGATCAAGTGCTTATTGATGAGAATCGATTTCCACAGGAACATTGGGGACCAACCAAAGTGTGGAGCAAACACCTGAAAAAATTGAAAGATAAAATTGAGGACTTCACCCATCAACAATTCCATGTGTGTGTCTTAATCCATTATCCTGATGGGCATTCAGGAGTGGATTTTCACTCCGACTTCCCCGCCTTTGGCGATACGTCACTTATTCCATCTATCAGCTTGGGAGAAGAACGGGAGTTCCAATTTAGAGAAAAAGACAGTGGGAATGTATTTACACAAACCTTAGCAAATGGCAGCCTCGTCATCATGGGCAAATACTGTCAAGATCGCTATGAACATAGCCTTCCCATCAATCCAAGGTATAAAAACCCAAGAATCAATTTAACATTTAGGAAATTGGGGTTTGATAGTTGAAAAAAGAAACCTTACCTAAACGAAGAGAGTTGGCGCTAAAATGAGTAATGTGCAACATGAAGAACATAGTACACACTACTCACCTGATTAACTACACAACGCCTGCTCAATGTCATAAATCAAGTCGTTCACTTCTTCAATCCCTACGGAAAGGCGAAGCAATTCATCCTTAATGCCTTGCGCATCGCGTTCTGCTTGACTGATTTTGATGTGCGTTGTTTGTGCTGGTGAGCAAATGGTAGATTCTACGCCTCCTAAGCTTAAGGCTTTGCTAATCACCTTCAATTTTGCCACAAACGCTTCTGCCTTCGCTGGCCCTGCTTTGATTTCAAAGGAAAGCATCCCACCAAATCCACCAAGCATTTGGCTAGCTGCCAAGTGATGATCAGGATGACTGGCTAGTCCAGGATAATTTACCTGACCAATCTGTTCTTCCTTTTCTAAAAACTCAGCCAACTTCAACGCATTCTCATTTTGCCGTTGCACCCTGAGTGCCAAGGTTTTCATGCTCCGTTCTAGCAAATAGCAAACTCTTGCATCCAAACAACCTCCAAAGTTTACTGCTGCAACATAGATTGGTTTTAATAACTCCTGAGAAGTGGCAATGACACCAGCACAAATATCGCTATGCCCGCCTAAGTATTTCGTGGCGCTGTGAATTACCACATCAATTCCCAATTTAATGGGTTGCTGATTAATGGGAGAAGCAAAGGTATTGTCTATCATGGTCAAAATTCCTTTGCCTTTAGCCAAGTGAGCGATGGCGCGAATATCGGTGATTTTTAGTAATGGATTAGAAGGCGTTTCGATGTAAATCAAGCGGGTATTTGGCTGAATTGCTTCTTCATATTCTGCGATCGTATTGCCTACCAAAACGGTATAGGCTATGCCAAAGCGCTCAAGCATTTGGGCAATAAAATAATGCGTACCGCCATACAAGTTATTTTGAAATATCACATGATCGCCTTTTTCTAGTAAACCCATGAACACCGTTGAAATGGCCGACATGCCCGAACTGGTTAGCAAACCGGATTCGGCACCTTCTAAAGCGCAAAGCTTTTGTACAACAGCCTCTTGATTCGGCAAGTTGAAATAACGCGGATATTGATTGGGCAAACCTGCTCCATAGTCAAAAGCAGAGGAAGTAATGATTGGGCTATTCACGCCTCGATCTCCTTCGAGTTGTTGTGTGCCGGTGTGTACGCAATGCGTAGCTTCTGATAGTTTTGTATCTAACAGCATGTTGAATTGTATTATAGTGATGTAAGTCGTTTAACTCAGACAGGCGGAAGTTACAAATCGCATCCATCATCTTCAATCTGTTTTTTATGAAAAGATTTTGGGATGCTGTTGAATTCTTTTCAGGGATGGTTAACTTTCAATCATCAAATGGATACGATGAACTTGTCTAATATTCAACAAGCTCAAACTGGCTCCTTCATCTTCAACTAAAATCATCCTATGAATATCGAACAAATCCGAAAAGACACCCGTCATTGCCATGATAAACTCTTCTTTAACAGCGCTGGCTCCTCCCTAATGCCTCATGTAGTTGTAGAAAGTATGCATGCCTATTTGCAAGAAGAAGAACGAATTGGAGGCTACAAGCTGTTTGATTTACAACAAAATCGTATCAACGAATTTTACCAAGAAGCGGCACAGTTACTGAATTGCCAAGCCCACAATATCGCTTTTGCAAACAGTGCCACAGATGCGTATGCAAAAGCCTTATCCAGTATCCCATTTCAAAAAGGGGATGTGATTATCTGCACAGATGACGATTACAACTCCAATTACATCCAGTTTATCTCGCTGCAAAAAAGAGCTGGCATTCAGCTCGTTCGTACCAAAAACTTGGAGAATGGAGATCTTGATTTGGAAGATTTCCAAAAACTCATGGAACAGCACCAACCCAAGCTGGTTTCCGTATCACACATTCCAACAAGTTCTGGTTTGATTCAAGATGTGATAGCGGTTGGAGAAATTTGCCAACATTACAATACCCTCTTTCTCGTAGATGCGTGTCAGTCGGTTGGTCACATTCCTGTAGATGTTACCCAAATCCACTGTGACTTCTTAACGGCCACAGGTCGCAAGTTCCTCAGAGGGCCCAGAGGAACGGGACTGCTCTACGTTTCCGATCGGGTGTTACAAGAAGGTTATTCCCCATTATTTTTAGACATGCGTGGAGCAAACTGGAAGGCTATTAATGACTATGAGGTCGTAGCTCATGCTAAACGGTTTGAAATGTGGGAACAGCCTTACGCCTTGGTCATTGGTTTGAAAGAAACCATTCGTTATGCCAATCGCATCGGGATGGAGGCCATTCATCAGTATAATCAGCAATTGATGCAACAATTTAGAAGTCAATTAGCTCAAGTTTCAAAGGTACGCATCTTCGACCAGGGCACTCAAACAGGTAATATTCTCACATTTGCGAAAGCAGGCCGATCTTTAGAAGAACATCATCAGCACTTAAATCGGCACAATGTATTTTTCTCTACGAGCCAACGTACGGGTTCATTGATTGATTATGGAAAGAAAAACATTGACTGGGCGATTCGGCTTTCTCCCCACTACTTTAATACCATTGATGAAGTGGAACAGGTAGTGGAAATTATTGAAGCACTCTGATATTGATCTGTGAATCGTCCTCTCTCAATGGCACCAAAAAATAACTTAAATGTAGGTTTTCAACCCTCGATTTATATTACAAATTTACGGTAACTGATTTACTCCATCATGGCTCAATAAATTGTGCATAAACTGCTTCTGCTTGCTGTAGTAATGCTTGGTATTTAGCCTGAGTTATCCGCTCTAAAACCTGTATTTTCAATTGCGCACGAGCCTCAGATGGACGAGCCACCGCGTTTTCTGAAACGGTTCCTTGATTCCTGTTTTTTAAATCCATTTGCTCAACGAGGCGATACACCTGTTCAATACGATCAGGCGTATGCTCAAATACCTTGAAGTCTGTGCCAAACTTTACATTTACGTCCTGTATTACCTTTCCAAAATCAGCGATCACTTGATCAAATTGGGCAATCACCACCTGCTGTTTTAGCGGACTGACCGCTTCATAAAAGTTAATGTAGTCAACAATCGCTTGTCGAATGCTCAGGTAGGGTTGACGAATCAGTAGCGAAGTAATGGCTGCTTTGGGTGCTCGGATTAATACGATTGTTGGTATCTGATAAATTACTCCCAACTTGATTTGGGCAGCACCATGAATGTGATGGGCGATATTTTTTGGAACTCCTTGGGCAAATTGAAAAGCAGCTACGGCAAAGGTATTTGCAGAACGTGGATAGCCTTCAATCACGATATCAGTGGGTTTCCCAACAATGCCAATTCCCTGCCTGATTGTTGACGAAGCAAGTTTAAAGAGCGACAAGGTGAGTGGAAACCTCCCCAAAGTCATCCAAATTAGGTGCTTAAGCATGAGGAATATTCTCATTCAGGTAGATTTATGGATGCCGAACAGAAGAATCTCTAACCACCAAATTCGTTTTAAGCACAATGCGCTGATACGCCTGTGGTTCTTTTTTTTCTTGTTGAATTTCCCCAAGCAATAATTTTGAAGCCTCCTTCCCCATTTCATAACCAGGTTGATGCACCGAAGTTAAACTAGGTTCAACTACTGCTGCCATTCGCCAGTTGCTAAAACCTACTAAAGCAACATCATTCGGAATTTTTAATTTTCTTTCTTTAATCGCAACCATGGCTCCAATAGCTACGGCATCAGTAATTGCAAAAATTCCATCAGGAGCAGACTTCATGTCCAATAAGTGTTGCGTAAATGCATAGCCTTCTTCATGCACCACTTGTTTACAAGCTAGAATCATCGAATCATCGATTGGTAGATTGTAAGCTTTTAAAGCATCTACATAACCCCGCAAACGTTCTTTGGCATTTTTAGGATGTTCTGGCCCTTTAATGTGTGCGATGCGTTGGCAACCTTGCTCAATGAGGTGTTTTGTTGCCGCATAAGCGCCTTCGTAATCATCTACCACTACTTTCGAACAGTCGATTTGATCGGTTACCTTATCAAATAACACCACAGGAATTCCCATTCGCTGGGCATTTAAAATGTGTTCAAAAGAAGTACTTTCGTTTGATAATGAAATCAACAAGCCATCTACGCGGCTGTTTAATAGCACATCAATGTCTCTGATTTCGCGATGTAAGCTCTCATTAGTCTGAAAAAGCATCACACTGTAATCGTGTTGCTCCAATTCATCCATGATGCCGCTAATTACACTTGAGAAAAAGTGATGAACAATTTCAGGAACCAAGACTCCAATTACTTTCGACTTCTTTTTACGAAGACTAATCGCCATGGTATTTGGACGGTAGTTCCATTCTTCGGCGAGCTTCTTGACCGCTTGCTTGGTTTCCTCGCCAATATCAGGAAAGTCCTTCAAGGCCCTTGAAACGGTAGCTACCGAAACGCCCAAATGTTGGGCAATATCTTTTAATGTTACTTGATTCTTTTTCATCACTGCACCCTCCCTATCGAGTTATGAAATCATTGCAAACGATTGCTATTTTTAATTAAACTAAATCTAAATTATATGATTTTTCTTTTTACTTAATCGTTTACGTAATCGATTAAGCTGATTTTGTGGTGATTAAGCTATTTTTTTTTCCATTTCTATCCGCCATATTTGATTTACGACAAGGAAAAAGCATGCTTTCCAACGATACCTTCTCCAAGCAAATTAATGTAAAAAGACGACTGAAGCGCTTGTACTCTTTTACAGCAACTTGCTTAACTGAATATCAAGATAAGTTTAAATCTAATAAATATGAAAGTGAGATTACAAGTCTTTCTAACTTCCCTTTTCATATTATTTTTCTCTGGAGTTGTAGCCGCCTTCGCTCAAGGAAAAATAAAGGGAACTGTTGTTGATGATGAAGGCGAAGCAATTATTGGGGCAACGGTAGTCATTAAAGGCACCACTAATGGAGCCGCTACGGATATTGATGGCAATTACGTCATTAGTAATCTAGCCGATGGTACTTACACCTTAACCGTCTCTTTCATTGGCTATCAAACCCTAGAAAAAGCCATCACGATTTCAGGGGGAAACACCGTAACTGCTGACTTTCAACTCGGGGTTGACTTATTAAATCTCGATGAAATTGTCATTACAGGATTAGTAAATCCGAAAACCAAATTAGAGTCTAGTGTTTCCATTACCTCCGTCCAACCTGATTTTTTACAAGAATTTGGCGCGCAAACCACCGCTGAAACATTCAAAACAATTCCAGGTATTCGTTCGGAATCTTCTGGTGGAGAGGGAAATGCGAATATTGCCGTTCGCGGTGTGCCCATCGCTTCTGGAGGTTCCAAATTTTTACAATTGCATGAAGATGGACTTCCAGTGATGCAATTTGGCGATATCTCCTTTGGCAATGCCGATATCTTTCTGCGTGCCGATCAAACCATTGATCGCATTGAAGCCATTCGAGGGGGTTCGGCCTCTACTTTAGCCAGTAATTCACCTGCTGGAGTCATTAACTTCATCAGTAAAACAGGTGCGCAAGAAGGCGGAAGCGTCAGCTCAACCTTTGGAATTGACTATAAATCACTGCGTACTGATTTTGAATATGGCTCCCCCATTAGCGAAAGTGTTCGTTTCCATATTGGCGGTTTCTTCCGACAAGGTGAAGGGCCCCGAAATCCAGGATATACCGCAAACTTTGGAGGGCAAGTTAAAGCCAATATCACCAAAGAGTTTAAGCAAGGATACGCGCGTCTTTATTTCAAATACTTAAATGATAAGTCAATTGGCTATTTGCCCATGCCCATTCAAGTTTCAGGAACCGATAGTGACCCTGAAGTAAGCGCAGTACCTGGGTTTGATGCGGAAAATGGTACAATTCACAGTCCGCAATTCTTGCATATTTTGGGAGTAGACGGATCAGGCAATAGCCGTACCTCCAATGTTGCCAATGGCATGCGTCCGTTGTCTACTGCTATTGGTGGAGAGTTCTCTTTTGAGTTAGCCGATGAATGGGTCATTGATAATAAATTTAGAATGGCTTTTAATAGTGGCTCATTCAATTCGCCTTTTCCAGCACAGGTGGCTTCCGCAGATGAAATTGCCAGTTCCATTGCTGGTGCAAATTACACCTTAAGCTATGCTACAGGAGCCAATGCTGGTGTGGCGCTTTCTGACACCGAAATTGCCAATTTGAATGGCAATGGACTCTTAATGCGCATCCACTCCTTTGATACGGAAATAGATAACCTCAACAACTTTTCCAATAATTTTCAGCTTACCAAAACCTTCAACGATCAAGTTCATGTGACCTTAGGTTACTACAAAGCCTATCAGCGCATTGGCATGACGTGGTTGTGGCAAACCTTCATTACGGATGTAAATTCAGACAATACGCGCTTAATTGACATTACAGACAATAGTGGCACCGCCCTAAGCGAGAATGGTTTAACAGCACATGGTGTTCCTTTTTGGGGAAATTGCTGTACGCGATCATACGATATGCGCTACGCCATTGATGCGGTTTATGCCAATGTTGGCGTAGATATTACCGATGATTTGAATGTAGAAGCCAGCATTCGCTACGATCAGGGAGCTGCCTTTGGGCATTACCTCAACAACACGCAAGCAGCAGTAGATGTAAACCGAGATGGAACCATTTCTAGTGTAGAACAAAGCGTTACCGTATTAGATAATGGTAATCCAAATACCGTAGATTATGATTTTGATTACATTTCCTACTCGATTGGAGCCAATTATAAACTGACCAACAATGCCGCAGTATTTGCCCGCTACAGCCAAGGCGGTAGAGCAAATGCCGATCGTTTGTTATACACCGCCTTCCTCACCAGCGCTGGCCAAACCATTGATGGCTTAGATTCCGATCAAATCAATCAATTAGAAGTAGGTGTCAAATTACGCAATGATATTGGCGGACTCTTTGTGACAGGATTCTACTCTGGAGTAGATGAGCAAAATGAAGAATTTGGTCAAGCCATTTCCCGCGAATACACTTCTTTTGGAGCAGAACTGGAAGGAGTGATTGAGCTGGAAGGATTCAACCTAAGAGCAGGATTCACGTATAGCAATTCAGAAATCAGTAACGATCAGTTAAATCCAGATTTGGAAGGAAATACCCCTCGTAGGGTTCCTGATCTGCTATTTAATGTAAGTCCTTCTTACCGCTTTAATAAAAAGTTTGCTTTAGGATTTAGTATGATTGGGAATTCAAAAGTCTATGCCCAAGATAACAACGAGTTAGCCTTACCGGGTTTTGCCTACTTCAATGCATTTGCTCGCGCTACCATTACCGAAGGCTTATCGCTACGCTTAAATGTGAATAACCTGACCAATACGTTAGGTTTAACTGAAGCAGAAGAAGGCGCACTTTCTCCAATTACTACGGCACCACTCGGTACTACGAATGTGATTCGCGCAAGACCCATCACCGGTAGAGCGACCAGTTTGACCTTGTCTTACAACTTTTAAATAGAGCTATTTAAGCATTTGCTTGGAACTTGCTTTTGGTTAGCGAAGCGCTTACTGCAAGTGTGACAGAGCACTAGCAAAATAGTTAAATCCAAGCAGATGCTTGAACTTGAAATCAGTGTTTTAGTCCAATAACTTCACATGGAAAGATTTGAATTAAGTTCCATCGACTTAGGCATTATGGTGTTGTATGCGGTAGCCATGATTTGGTATGGATTGCGGCATGCAAAACGAAAAAGTTCGGAAGAATATTTTTTAGCAGGGCGAGACATGACTTGGCCGATTGTGGGCATCTCTTTATTTGCTGCAAACATCTCTAGCACCACACTCATTGGACTTTCAGGTGATGCTTACAGTACGGGCATATCCGTATATAATTATGAATGGATGGCTACGCTAGTCTTGGTATTCTTCGCCATCTTTTTCCTACCATTTTACCTCAAATCTCAGGTATATACCATGCCTGAGTTTTTGGAACGACGATACGATGCCCGATCGAGGTATTATTTTTCCTTCATCACATTAGTAGGAAATGTAGTGATCGAAACGGCTGCGGGTTTGTATGCGGGAAGTCTGATTTTAAAATTAGTTTTTCCCGAGGTAGATACAGGAGTCATGATTGCCATATTAGCCTTCTTAGCTGCGGCTTATACCATTCCTGGCGGTTTGTCATCCGTTGTCCATACCGAAGTCATTCAGGCCATTTTATTATTGGTGAGCTCCATTATTCTTTCGGTTATCACCTTAACCAAAATTGGCGGTTGGGAAGCGGCCTTAGCCGTAACACCAGACGATATGCTCAGCCTCATCCGCCCAATAGACGATCCTAGTGTACCTTGGACGGGGCTCATTTTTGGCGTTCCTTTATTGGGCTTTTACTTCTGGGCGAACAATCAATTTATGGTACAGCGCGTGTTAGGTGCGAAAAACCTCAATCATGGTCGCTGGGGCGCTTTGTTTGCTGGCCTGCTCAAACTTCCTGTAATTTTCATCATGGTATTGCCAGGCACCATGGCTCGTGTGCTGTATCCAGACCTCGAAAGCCCTGATTTGGTTTACCCCACACTTGTATTCGATTTACTTCCGATAGGCTTAGTGGGCTTAGTACTCGCAGGCTTACTTGCTGCGATGTCCTCAAGCATTAGTGCAACTTTAAATTCTGCTTCTACGCTAGTAACAATGGACTTTGTTCAAAAGTTAAATCCTTCGATGAGCAGCAAACAGTTGGTTCGTTCAGGCCAAATTGCTACGGTTATTTTGGTGGTGTTAGCAGCTATTTGGGCACCACAAATTGAAAAATTTGGTTCCTTATTCAAATACCTTCAAATGGTATTGGGCTACATTGCGCCACCTGTAGTGGTGGTATTTTTGGGAGGTTTATTTTGGAAAAGAGGAAATGCCACAGGAGCATTTATCAGCTTAATAACAGGCTTTGCCCTCACCATTTTTCTCATTCTCTCCAAGATTAACAATTGGGTGCCAGTACTTGACTCCATGCACTTTCTCCATGTTGCTCCACTCATTTTTGTAGTGTCTGTGCTCTTATTTATTGGAGTCAGCCTACTCACAGCTCCACCTCATGAAAAACAAATTGAGGCGTACATCTGGAAGAAGGAATTGTATACAAATGAAACTGCAGCACTCGCCAAATTGCCTTGGTATAAAAACTTCCGAATACTTTCCATCATCTTATTGATTTTAACGGCAATGGTGGTTGGCCTATTCTGGTAAACGCATTTACTACTCATCATTACATCAAGAATTATACGTTGAATATGGTTATTTCAGAAGGAAAAGTGGCGTATCAAAAAGCACTCGAACTGCTACATGAAGTAGCTACGCCACATGGCTTTTTAGCAAGTAAGTTAGCCATTGACAATTACCAACGCATCTGGGCAAGGGATGGCGTAATTTGCGGCTTGGCAGCATTGCTCGCAGACGATCAAGACTTAATCAATTCGTTTAGAGCGAACTTAACCACATTAGCCAACCACCAAGGACATTTAGGACAAATTCCTTCTAATGTTCATCTTCAAACTAATGGCAGTGAAGTCAGCTTTGGTGGTTTATGTGGACGCGTAGATACCATTCCTTGGTTTATTATTGGGGTATGTAATTATGCCCATTTTACAGAAGATGTTGCGTTTGCTTATTGGATGCGACCTGCTATGGAAAAGGGCCTACAGTTGATGGAGGCATGGGAATTCAATAACAAAGGGCTCGTATATGTGCCACGCTCTGGAGATTGGGCTGATGAATACATTTTACATGGTTATGTACTCTACGACCAGCTCCTTCGCTTGTGGGCACTTACCGTTTTCCATCAAGTATTTGAAGATGAAGTCGTAGAACGACAAGCCCAACAGTTAAAAGGTTTAATTGAACTAAATTATTGGCAAAAAACAGCATCAAGTGATCGTGATTTGTACCACCAACATGCCATGCTGCAACTGGAAGAGGTTTATTCCTACTGGTTGCCAGCATTCAATCCTGGGGGGTATCAAACGCAGTTTGACGCTTGGGCAAATGCCCTTGCCTTGCTACTCAATGTTGGCGATGAAGCCCAAAAAGAATCTACACTCAACTACACCAAACAGCTGATTACCCAACAACGCTTAAGGCTCTTACCAGCCTTCTGGCCTCCTATAGACGAGACACATCCTGATTGGCGTACACTGCAAAACAACCATAAATTTCATTTCAGAAATTACCCTTTCGAATTCCATAATGGAGGAACTTGGCCTGTGATCAATGCTTTTTTTGGAGCCAGTTTGGTCAAGCACGATTTGCAAGAAGAAGCGAAGCAATTGCTGTTCGCCATTCATGAGGTAAACCGCAAAAGTGATTCAGGTGAGGAATGGGGGTTCTATGAAAACTTTCACAGTAAAACAGGCCAAGCCATTGGAACAAAGTACTGCGCTTGGAGTGCAGCGGCCTCCATTATACTACATGAATCGCTCCATGGGAAAGTATTACTGGGTATGTAACCGATAAAACCAATGACATCAGATTTTCAAACATATGATTTATTGGCAGTGGGTGAGCTGCTAATTGACCTGCTGAGTAACGAGAATAATACGCTACTTCAAGATTCGCAACTATTCCACAAGCACCCAGGAGGGTCAGCCGCGAACTTGGCCACTAATTTAGCTAAACAAGGGAAAAAAACGGCACTAGTTTCTTGTGTGGGTAATGATGGATTCGGGCATTTCTTAATCAATGAATTACAACAAGCTGGTGTTGCCACGCACGCCATTCGAAAAGATGAAGCAGCGCCTACGAGTATGGCGATTATCTCCCGAAGCGATCAAACACCTGATTTTATCCTCTATCGAGCAGCCGATAAGTTCATTCAGCTTAGCCAGTTACCCGATCAGTTATTAGCAAATTGTAGAATTTTCCATACCACCTGTTTTGCCTTAAGCCAGCAACCCGCTCGGCGAAGCATTTTGGATGCTGCAAAACGGGCACATCATTTTGGCAATCAGTTGACTATTGATTTAAACTATGCCATAGAGTTATGGCCCGATAGAAGTGAAGCTACATTAGTTTTAGAAGAATTCTTTAAACTAAAACCTTGGATTAAGCTCAGCGAAGATGATTGCCAACGTTTATATGGTCAGCGTTTTCAACAGGAAGAAGCACTTTTCAGTTACCTTCATGGCTGTGGCGTACCTACCATTTGTTTTACCAAAGGAAAAGCGGGTTGTACCATTTCCACACTTAAAGATGGCAAGCAGTTTTTTGAAGCTCCCAAAGTGGATAAAGTAGATCATGCAACAGGGGCTGGCGATGCTTTTTGGTCAGGGTTTATTGCGGCTCATCTCGAAGGAGCTTCGCTCACTGCTTGCGTAGCAAATGCCAATCGAATTGCGGCAATCAAATTGCAAACTTTTGGCCCCTTACCCAAGTTAACTTGAAGGTGTTAAAATGCGAGTTGAAGCTAGGAAGCTGCAACTTTACCTAAGAACTTATCTAAGTTGAGTTTCCAAACTCAACTAGGTTTAAACTTGGAAGCTTAATGGCGTAAAGATTGAGATCGGCAGCCAATGCTATTCTTAATCTTAATCAGTAACACTAAAACTACTTAATGGGCAGTAAGTGCTAACTAAACTGTGCCAAAATAGCTGCGCATCATATCATTTCAAAACCGCCAAAAACAGCCTAATAAGTATGCATACATCATTTTTATCTGCTTATACCTACCACTTCTTGGGTCTTTTTCTGCTGATCTGTCATTACTTTTTCCATAAGATTCGGATTGTGTGAAAAATATATGTTTATTTACCTCAGTATTCGACAACAACTCTCGCTAAATCGATTGCAAGAATCTTTCTAGTCGTGAGGATTTAACTCAAACTCATTCTAGTTCTTTACAAAGCACTAATGGATTTGCTCTAGGAATATCTTGTACAAATCCAGTTTTTATCAGCTATTAAATGAATTCCTATGGCGGTAACCATTAAAGACATTGCGGAAGAATTGGGACTATCTCCATCTACAGTTTCTAGGGCGCTTAGAGACGATACCACCATTAGTAAGGAGACACAAGAACGCGTAAAGTCGTTGGCGAAGAAATGGAAGTATGAGCCCAACCCGTTTGCCATGATGCTTCGTGGACAGCGCTCTAAAGCCTTAGTCGTTATTGTTCCTCGCCTCGATCACTTTTACTTTTCAAGTGTTATCAATGGTATTGAGCGTTATGCACAATCCTTGGGTTATCAGATTATTGTATGTCAAACAGATGATTTGTACCAAAAAGAAAAGGCCATTTTAGAAAGTCCTTTTCTGGGTTATGCCAATGGCATTATTGCTGCTTTTGCCAAAGACACCAATAAATTTGATCACTTCGATCGCTTCTTACAAAAAGGGATTCCTGTAGTATTTTTCGATCGGGTTTGTGAAGAGTTAGAAGTTCCTTCTGTTATCACAGACGATTATTCGGGAGTTTGGGAAGCTACACAGCATTTGGTATTAGGAGGAAGAAATAAAGTAGCCTATTTAGGTGTTGGTGATCCTTTGCTGTTCAATGAAGTCCGAGAAATGGCCTTTCTTGAAAGCTTAGGCACTTTACACATTGATTGCCCTAGACAATGGTTGCGTTCGTGCATCGATGGTTCGGTAGAATCGGGGAAAGCCGAGGCTTTAAAATTATTGAATCAGCCAATTAATGAACGCCCAAATGCCATTTTAGCCAATAACGATTTGCTTGCCCTTGGCGCGATGCAAGCAGCAGCCGACCTGAATATAAGCATTCCTCGTGATTTGGCAATTGTTGGGTTCGGAGATTTGCCTTTCTCTCAATGGCTAACGCCTTCGCTCTCATCCGTTAAACAAAATGGAGAAAATTTAGGACGACTTGCGGCAAATTACCTTTTCCAAGAAATTGAATCGATAGACGAATCGCCAAGCGAGGGTTCCATCATCAAAACAGAATTAGTCATCCGAAATTCTTCCAGGTTAAGTAGCTAGTAGCTGTGTGCACAAACGTGTTCACAGCAAATTCATCAAAAAAAGCTGTTTCCTAAATTAAGATTTGTTTAATTTGAGGAATCAAGCATTGATTCATTTAACCAAGAATGAAATGGCAACTTTAACCTTATTTTCCAACAGCGATATTTCCCAAATTGAAAAAATGGGCATTCAAGAAACTGAAATTGGGAAACAAATCACCAATTTCAGAAATGGATTCCCTTACCTCGACATCCAACGAGCCGCAACAATTGGCGATGGGATTTTGCGCTTAGAAACCTCAGATCTAGCAAACTACATCAAACACTATGAACAAAGCTTATCTACCAAAACGGCCATTAAATTCGTACCCGCTTCTGGGGCCGCAAGTAGAATGTTTAAAGCCTTGTTTGGTTTTATGAATAGCTATAAAAACACGGAAGAAGAATATACAGCATTCACCGCAGATACCAGTTTCAATTCGGTTTATAACTTTTTTAAACGTTTAGATGACTTTGCTTTTTTTGATGATCTAAAAAACACCTTTTCGGAAGGGATGCAATTGGAAGAGTTGCAACTGAAAAAAGGGTATGTACAAATCTTGCAGCACCTCTTAACAGATGCAGGACTCGATTATGGTCAATTGCCCAAAGGTTTATTAAAATTTCATCGGTACGAGGATGGTAACCGTACGCCTTTAGAGGAACACTTGGTAGAGGGGGCTAATTATGCCAATGGTAAAGGGGGAGTAGTCAAACTCCATTTCACCGTATCTCCTGACCATGAGGAAAAGTTCAAAAAACAATTAGCAGAAGTTCGCGAAAAGTATGAGAAACAATTTAAGGTGAGCTATGAGGTAGACTTTTCCCAACAAAAGCCTTCCACCGATACCATCGCGGTAGATATGGAAAATATGCCCTTCCGAAATGCGGATGGCACCATCTTATTCCGCCCAGGAGGACATGGCGCTTTAATTGAAAATCTAAATGAATTGGAGGCTGATATTGTATTTGTTAAAAACATTGACAATGTCGTTCCTGATCGCTTAAAAGCCGATACTTACACCTACAAAAAAGCCTTAGCAGGTTTACTACTCACTTACCAAGAAAAAATATTCGCTTACCTCCATCAATTAGACGAAGAAGAAGTGAGCGAGGAATTGCTAGATGAAATTGGTGCATTCATTCGCCAAACATTATGCACAGCGCATGCTGATTTTTCAACGCTAAGTGCCGAAGATAAATTAAGTTATTGCAAAAACAAGTTGAATCGCCCTACACGCATCTGTGGCATGGTGAAAAACGAAGGCGAACCAGGTGGTGGTCCTTTTTGGGCGAGCAATCCTGATGGCACTGTTTCTTTACAAGTAGTAGAAAGTGCGCAAATCGACTTAAAAGACGAAGAAAAAGCGGCGATTGTACAGCAAGCTACGCACTTCAATCCTGTCGATTTGGTATGTGCGATGAAAAATTATAAAGGCGAGCAATTTAACCTATTAGATTTCCGCGATCCGCAGACGGGTTTTATCTCCAATAAGTCGAAAGATGGCCGTGAACTCAAAGCACAAGAGTTACCAGGTTTATGGAATGGAGCCATGTCAGATTGGAACACCATTTTTGTGGAAGTGCCTATTACCACTTTTAATCCTGTAAAAACGGTAAACGACTTACTTCGTGAGCAACACCAAGGCTAATCACTTTGTAAGTAAGTATTTATCCCGAGTGCGCCACTTCTTTTCCACTCGGGATAAATCTGTTAAAGCAGATACATTCATCATCCAACAACAGCCTGAAGTGGAGGGACAAGGGAAGTTCTTTATAGCAATTGAAGGAGAAGAATTGGCTTTTTTAGCCTATACCAATCTCCAGAATAAAGTACTTACCTTAAATCATACGGATGTTTCTGACAAACTTAAGGGAAAAGGTGTGGGTAAAAAACTTATTGAAGCCAGTGTAAATTTTGCACGAGAAAAGCAGATGAAGGTTGTACCGAACTGTCCTTATGCCCAAACGATCTTCAATAAAAACCCTGATTTTAAAACAGTGTTGAAAAGCTGGTAATCAACCCTTGTTTAAGTCACTCAATCAGATTTATAATAACTATGGAAATCAATATCACTCATCAACAAACGGATAGTAAAGGCGAGTTTTTTGTGGAAAATCAAGGCGAAAAGCTCGCTACCATGACTTACAGCAAAGCGGGCAAACACATGATCATCATTGATCATACAGAAGTATCCGATCAATTAAGGGGCTTAGGTGTAGGAAACAAGCTCGTACTTGCTGCTGTGGATTACGCCCGAGCGCAAAAGATTAGAATTTTGCCTTTATGTCCTTTTGCCAAATCTGTTTTTGATAAAATGGAAGAAATTAGAGATGTGCTCGCTTAGGAAACAGCTTTTGGAACTTTTTGGGTAAGGAAGCTTTCACCACTACACGTGTATGTGTAATTGGATGTGTAAAAGTTAGACTCACAGCATGTAAATAAAGACCGTTACCATGCTGAATCAACCCTTCTTGGCCGTAGATTTTATCTCCCAAAATGGGATTGCCCATAGTAGCCAAATGAATACGCAATTGATGTCTTCTCCCCGTTTTTGGCAGTAACTTTACGAGATTCAGTTGTGTATATTTTACGGAAGTCATACTGTCTAATACTTCAAAGGCAGTAAAAGCCAATTTATCATCAATCGCTTGATTGATGCTGCCTTTGGGTTTCATCATTCCAATGGTTACCGCATAATACGTTTTTTCGATTTCTTTTCGTTCAAATAATTGATTTAAAGCAGTTAAGGTAGTGTGTGTTTTTCCAATGAGTAGCACACCGCTAGTGGGATAATCCAAACGATGAGCAGGATGGGGTTGGGTTAATGCATCGGGCAGCGTGCTCTTTTTTAAATTAAAGGCTAAGGCATTTGCAATTGTACGATGCCTATTTCCACTCACTTCCATGCCAGCAGGTTTGTGGATAACGGCCAAATACTCGTCTTCATACAACACCGCTAAAGGCATGGCTAAGGTTTTTACAGGTTTAGTCACTACCCGTTGAAGCTCAATCTGCTCTCCGCCAGTAAGCAAACGTGCCGTTGAAGCGACTTCTCCATTGACCCTCACCCAACCTTTTTTAATTGCCTTCTTCATGCCTTGCCGAGAACTAATTGCCGTAAAAATCCCCACCACATAATCAGATAATCGAATGGCTTTTTCTTGAGGTGGAACAACATGCGATTCTATATGACTCATAAAGTACTTGAAGTAAAAGCTCCTTCCATCATTAATCCATAAATAATTATGAGTGATAATAGCACCATTATCAATCCCACTACGCGAAACTTATTGACACTTTCCATCGTTAATTTGCGAATGCTTGCCAAACCCATTTCGGGGAACACTAAAAACAGGAAACCTTTCATTACTAATGTGAGTCCATAAAGCGTTACAATAATTTGAGGCCATTTCCAAATGAAATGCAGCGAGCAAATAAAAGTGCCTGTACCCACAGCAAGCAAAGCATTGAAAACATTCCCAACCTGCTTTTTTGCCGCTAAAAACATAAAAAATACTACCCAAATTTTTGGACGTAAGCAATGCGAAAGCCCAATAATCAATAAATTAAGAGCTGTAAACAGCGCTATGGATTGAATAAGAATCATTTTGTCAGGCTTACATCGACATCGATATGGAGCGGAATTCGCTGCTCTACGTTAATGTAACACGCTTCGGGTAGCGAAGCATCGGCAATCTCCAACTGTTCTTGACAGGCAGCGCTTTGGGAATAGCCAAATACAGCATACGTTTCCCAATCTATTGAAAAAGCGAGTTTCCCTTCCGCTACTGTGGTAAACTCCAGCCCTACTGAAGTAGACGATTGAGGCGTTTGAGGATGTACTTCCCAACCTTTCAAGTCGATGTTATGGTAAATGTCATCAACCACATAATAGGATAAGTTTTGCTCTAATGCCGATTCCGTCCATTCAATTTCTTGAATGGGCTTTTTAAACGCTAAGGTAATGCTCATCCCTTTCCAAGTGATCCGAATTAAATCGTTTTTCTCCGTAGGACGTTCAGGGTGATATCGGGTGATGGTAGCAATTGCCTCCGTTCCTTGAACCACGAGCGAATAGCCTTGCGCTTGTTTATTGTACCACTGCTTTATGCGAGTTTCAGCTTCTTCTTTAGGAGTTTGGCAGGCGAGTAAGATCACACTAACAATCAAGAGTGGCAAAATGTGTTTCATATCAATCGGCTTAAGATTTCATCCTTTTCTAAGTTAAACGCAATCTTCGACAAATTCCATCATACGACATGCTTTTTACCAACTTAATTTTGTTAATTTCATTTCCTTGCGGCTCTCCTCAAATGCCTCTATCTTGACCTTCGAACGAACGAACAACAAATGAAATTCATCATTAAAGAAAAGTTCTGGTCGCTCGCTGATGATTTTTATATCTATAATGAGGATCAGAAAGCGGTATATTTTGTAGATGGTAACGCGTTTTCTTGGGGAGACAAACTCTCTTTTCAAGATTTGAATGGAAATGAACTTGCGTTTATTCATCAGAAAATGTTGAGTTGGCGACCTTGCTATGAAATCACTAAAGATGGGCAAACCGTTGCCAAAGTGATTAAAGAATTTAGTTGGTTCAATAAGTCTTTTACCTTAGATGTGCCCGGCTCAAACGATTATACCATTGAAGGAAGTTTTTGGCAACACCATTACCGTTTCACCCGAAACAAGCATGTAGTAGCGACGGTTTCCAAAGATTTTTGGGCATTGAAAGATAGTTACGGCGTTGCCATAGCAGATGGTGAAGATGTAGTGGCTATACTTTGTGCCATTATTGTGATTGATCAAGTACTTCACGATGACGAACATTGATCTAATCACGACCAAAAAACTTACCTCAAACCATTGTTTTTGTAATCCTATCACTTTGTTTTATTTTACGATTTTCTCACATAATTTTCATCCAATGAAACACGCCTTTTGGTTAACTTTATCATTGCTCCTGAGCATATCCGCTTTTTCTCAAAAGGAGCGAAACAATCAAATCAGTTACGAAAAAAGAATTGAATTAGAGCTAAAAGATGGCTACACAAATGAGCGAATTTATGAGTTTGGTAAGCAGGGTTTTGTGATGACCTCACGAAATATTGAAGTAGCTGCCAACAAAGTCGAATGGAAGTACGAACTATACAATACGGATTTGGAGTCTGTAAAATCGAAAAGTATTCACATCAACAAAAAATTCCGTTTTGATGAGCGCTTTGTAGATGAGCATCACATCCATACTTTGTATAAAGACAAAAAAGGCAATTATGCCATTGTTTCTGTAGATGCCGCAACCTTAGAAATCAAAAAAGTGGAAGGAACTATTCCCAAAAAATCATGGATTTCAGGCATGGCGATTTTAGGAGATTATGCTTTTTTAAAAGCTTCGATTAAAAAAGATTCCTTTTTATTTTCCGTAAACTGGAAAACGGGCAAAAAGCAGTTCATTCCCGTAAATATTCCTAGAATAAGCCCGAAAAAGGTATCACTTTGGAATTTCCAAACCATGAAAGAATCCAATGAGATCTTTTTATATGTGCGTGCTCAAATTGAGAAAAATAAGCATGACATCTACATCATCCGATTAAATGACAAAGGGGAAAAAGAGGATTTATTTAACCTCACCAAAGATATTGATAAAAATATCATGAGTGTTACTGCTTCTAAATTAGCAGATGGTAAATATGTATTCACAGGTACCTACTCAAAAAAGTTTGCAGTATCTTCTGAAGGCATGTATTTCTGTCAAGGTCAGGAAGGAAAAATCGACTTTATTGAGTTTTACAATTTCTTAGACCTTGAAAACTTTTTGGCTTACCTCCCCCAAAAACGTAAAAAGAAGTTAGAGAAAAAGAAAGAACGCAAAGAGAAAAAAGGAAAAGCGTTTAAAATCAGTTACCGCATTGCAGCGCACAACATCATTCAATTAGACGATGGCTATTTGTTTTTAGGAGAAGCCTTCTACCCTACTTACCGCACAGAAACGTATTATGTCACCACTACCATTGGCGGTGTTGCTTCTCGTGTACCCCAATACCGAACCGTTTTTGATGGTTACCAATACACACATGCGGTTCTTGGAAAGTTTGACAAGCAAGGCAAACTCATCTGGGATGAAATTTTCGAATTGTGGTCTGCTGCCAAGCCATTTTACATTAAGCGCTTCATTTCCATTGCCGAGCAAAAGCAAAACTCCATTAAGCTAGCCTTTAGTAGTCGTGCCAATATCTTCACTAAGTCCGTTGATTTTGATGGTAAAGTGCTGGAAGATTCCAAATCAGAGGAAATTCAGATGGCTTATGATGGAGATAAGTCGAAATGGTCAAGCTCCAATTTGAGCTTTTGGTATGAAAACTATTTCCTAGCCTGGGGCCGGCAGAAAATCAAAAATAAAGAGGACAACAAAAAGGTGAAGCGCAAGCGAAAGGTCTATTTTGTGAGTAAGATTAAATATGAGTAATGAATATGAGATGATACTCA
>JBMYQA010000072.1:0-23897 GCA_049600855.1 Flammeovirgaceae bacterium
TTGCGACCATTCGTGATCGTGCTGTTACCAAGTTCCAGCGCATTTTCTACGGAATTTTAAGTTTAGGATTCAATGGTTCCGCAAAAACTTGGATGCACTACGAAGCAGTAGCTTTGATCTTAGCAGGTTTATCTACTCCTCTTGTACTTTCTGTACACACGATTGTAAGTATGGACTTTGCTACTTCGGTGATTCCAGGGTGGCACACTACGATTTTCCCCCCATACTTCGTTGCAGGAGCGATTTTCTCAGGTTTTGCCATGGTATTGACCTTGATGTTGATTACTAGGTATGTATATAAATTAGAAGATTACATCACCCTAGAGCACATCGAATTGATGAACATTATCATCATGGTAACTGGTTCGATTGTAGGTATTGCTTATATCACTGAGTTTTTCATTGCATGGTATGGTCAGGTAGAGTACGAGGCTTATGCATTCATCAACCGATCGACAGGGCAATACTGGTGGTCATACGCAGCGATGATGACGTGTAATGTGATTTCTCCTCAGATGTTCTGGATCAAGAAAATTAGAACAAGTGTTACGATGACCTTCATCTTATCTGTAGTGGTAAACATCGGAATGTGGTTTGAGCGATTTGTAATTATTGTAACTTCACTACACCGTGACTACATACCATCGAGCTGGGTGTATTTTTCGCCAACTATACACGATATTATGTCGTATGTATTTAGCTTTGGCTTGTTCTTTACCTTGTTCTTCTTATTTGCTAAGTTCTTCCCTGTGATTAACATGGCTGAGGTAAAAACAGTATTGAAAGATTCAGACTCTAAAGTGTATAAAGGTAGAAGAACGATTCCTAATTCAGTAGTACCTGAGGCAGATCGCGTTACTTCACAACTTTAATCACACTTTTAAAAAATAAAGCAAAGATCTAGCAGATCGTATTCTTTGATAACAAACAACGTTCACTGGACAAGAGATGGAAAAGAATAAACATTTTGTTGTAGGCATATTTAATGATCAGGATATTTTGCTAAATGCAGTGAAGAAAATTCGCGAGGCAGGAGCAACTATTCATGAGGTGTATACTCCATTTCCTGTGCACCACTTAGAAGGAGCACTTGGGTATAAGCGTTCATACATGCCGAAAGCTGCTTTCATGTTTGGTGCTTTAGGGACTACCCTTGCGATCATCATGCAAACGTGGATGATGGGTATTGATTGGCCGATGATTATTGGAGGTAAACCAGCAATTGCCATTGCTGACTTTGTACCAGTTACTTTTGAGATGACTGTACTTTTGTCTGCATTTGGTATGGCGTTCACATTCTTTATTAGCCAAGGCTTAGGCCCAACAGCAGTACCTCGAATTTTTGACAGAAGACAGAGTGATGACAAGCACGTTGTCGCAATGGATTTGGCAAAAAATGACTTAAGCGAGGGGGCAATAAAAGAGTTACTTGAATCTGTTGAAGCAGAAGAAGTATATAGAAAAGACTTTACAGATGAAGATAATAATCCTTCATTCTGGAAATACATTGCAGCAACAATGACAAATGGAGTGACTGATTCAAGCCGCTTGCGCTAATTCAGCCTTACTGTTTGTTTATTCCAAATTCATCTTTTAGTTACTGACAAAGCATTTAGCAATATGTTTTCTAAAAATATTCTTTACTGGTTAGGAGCTGTGATTTTATTGGTGGGTTGTACTCCTAAAGAAGAGTACCCTGGAGTAGAGTATGCTCCTCAGATGTATCATTCTGTACCTTATGAGCCACTAACGCAATTTACTGAGAAAGAGATTCCTGATAACTTGTTCTCTTGGTACTATCAAGATAAAACCAATAGTATTAATGTTGAAGGGAGTATCTTAGGCAATAAAAATAACTCTTTAATTCCAGTAGAAGGGACTGTGAAACGACAAAACTTTACTTCTGTAACTAAGGAGAATATGAGTAAGCCTGGACAGGAGTTATTGCTGTACAATTTAGGTCAAGATGATTATGAAACAGCAGGTAAGATTTTGAAAAATCCTGTACCTAAAACTCCTGAGGTATTAGCTGAAGGGCAAGAGTTATACAAATCATTCTGTTTGCATTGCCACGGAGAAGGTGGTAAAGGTGATGGAAAAGTAGGTGTAGTTTATAAAGGTGTTGCCAACTTATTGGGTGGTGCTTATAAAAACTTACCAGAAGGACACATCTTCCATGTAATTACACATGGTAAAGGCAGAATGTGGGCGCATAAATCACAGATCGACCCAGAGGAACGTTGGAAAATTGTTCACTACGTCATGCAATTACAAGGACGTTAATCGCCTCTGATTGAAAAAATATTATGGAAACGGGATCGTCCCATTTTCAACCTAAACTTTTTTAGAAATTAAGATTTCTGTTTAATCCGATAAACGCAATGGCAGCAGAAGTTCAAAGTTACGACTTAGACGAAAAATTCGAGTTCAGTGCGAAACTGAAAAAGAATATTCTCATTATTGGGATACTTGGTATTGTTCTTTTTGTGATAGGCTGTATCGCAGCCATGTCAGGTGGAGGGCATGGCCATGAAGCCCAATTATTAGACGAAGTGTCTAAAAGCACAGGCACGGCAATGGCTGGCGGTGGTCACGGTGATTTCCATTGGACGACTAGATTGAAAGCCAACTTTTGGATCAATAACGTCTTCTTTACAGGTTTAGCTGTAATTGGTGTATTTTTCTTTGCCATCCAATATGTGGCCATGGCAGGTTGGTCGGTAGCCTTCCTACGTGTATTCAAATCATTTGGTAACTTCTTACCAATTGCACTTATCTTGATGGTAGGAGGATATTTCTTGGTGCATCACGAAATTTTCCACTGGACGCATGATTACCTATATGACCAAAGTAATAAGGATACTTTTGATGCAATCATTGATGGTAAAAAGAGCTATTTCTTCTGGCCATTGAGTCCAGAAGATCATTTCGCTTTCTTTTTTGTTGCTCGAATGGTTGTATTTCTTGGTGGTTGGACTTTATTTTTCTTGATACTTAAGAAGAATTCATACGCAGAAGATTTAGAAGGTGGATTAGGTCGTTACAGAAAATTAGTTCGTATTTCTGCTGGCTTTATCGTATTTTTTGCGGTATCCTCTTCAATTGGAGCTTGGGATTGGGTAATGTCGATTGATACACACTGGTTTAGTACCATGTTTGGGTGGTATGTCTTTGCAAGTTGGTTTGTTGCAGGGCTAGCAGCTATGACTTTAGTGATTACGATGCTCAAGAAAGCGGGTTACCTTCCAATGGTGAATGAGAATCACTTACACGACATGGGTAAATTTATCTTTGCCTTCAGTATTTTCTGGACGTACATCTGGTTCTCGCAATTCCTATTAATTTACTATGCGAACATTCCTGAAGAAGGTGTTTATTTCTTAGAGCGATTGAATAGCGATCACTACGGTAAAATCATCTTTATCAACTTGTTCTTGAATTTCTTCTTCCCATTATTGGTATTGATGACCAGAGATGCGAAAAGAAAAATGGCGATCTTACAGATTGTTTGTATTGCTGTAATAATTGGTCACTGGATGGACTTCTACCTGATGATTACGCCAGGAACATTGAAAGCGCATGGAGGCTTTGGGCCATTAGAAATCGGGTTAGCGTTGATTTACCTTGCAGTATTTGCCTTTATCGTATTCAGTAATCTATCAAAAGCAGCCTTGGTTCCAAAGAACCATCCGATGTTGGAAGAATGTTTACATCATCATACTTGATAGAAAAAAATGTTACTCATTCCAAACAATTATTTTAAACATTGGCTTAATGGAATGAGTAACGTTACGATCAATAAATTATCACGAATTTTCACATTGTCTTTCATTTTATATTAGTATAATGTCAGCACTTTTACTCATAACAGGCGTTATTTTATTCCTTACCGCATTAGGGTTGGTATATCGCGTATTTACCCTAGTAAGTATTGCCAAAGATCGTAAGGATAAGCATGTTGGTTTAAGCAATAAAGTGAATGCAGCTCTATTCCCTATTGTATTTGTTTTAGGCTTTGGAGCAATGTTTTATTATTCAGGAGAGTACAGTGAATACTTTTTGCCAGAAGCAGCTTCTGAGCATGGAGTAAGAACTGACCAGATGTTTTGGATTTCCATGGCGGTCATCTCCTTTGCCTTTTTTGCTACTAACTTATTATTGTTTTTATTCCCATTTCAGTATCAGTACAAAGAGGGTAAGAAAGCAAAGTTTTACCCTGATAACCATAACTTGGAAATTGTTTGGACAGTAATTCCAGCAATTACGATGGCAGGTTTAGTAATTTTCGGTTACTTTGAATGGGATGAAATGACGATGAATCAGCCAGAGGATGCTATCGAAATCGAAATTATGGGTAAACAGTTTAACTGGCAAGTTCGTTATCCGGGAGCTGATGGCAAACTGGGTAAGTATAATTACATGAAGATTGATGGTACAAACTCGATGGGTGTAGACTTCAACGACCCTGCTAGTATGGATGATTTCATGCCGGGTACATTACATTTACCAAAAGGTAAAAATGTAGTTTTGAAGATCCGTTCGAGAGATGTACTTCATAGCGTGTTTTTACCCCACTTCCGTGTGAAAATGGATGCCGTGCCAGGAATGCCGACTTCATTCTACTTCAAGCCTACGAAATCTACTCAAGATATGCGTGAGGAATTGAGTAAGGATCCTTTGTGGGCAGAATTGGATGAGAAAGGAAAGCCGAAGTGGCAAAGCTTTAATTATGAATTGGCTTGTACTGAAATTTGTGGAAATAGCCACTTTGCAATGAAGTTGCGTGTAGTGGTAGATGAAGAAGAAGATTTCAATACTTGGTTTGCGAATCAAAAACCTTGGGCGCAAAACAATGCTGACTACGTGAAAGAAAAGTACGCAATTGATGTGAAAAGCCTTGGCGATAAAGTTGTTGCAGGCAAATAATAGAAAAAAATCGGCTCTAATTCGTTTAAGAACTTAATTTAAAAGATTCATATATATGTCTACTATAGATGTTGATGTAAAAACCTTAACCCATGACGATCATCACGATGATCACCATGATGATCATCATCAAGGGTTCTGGACAAAGTATGTATTCTCCACAGATCATAAAATGATTGCCAAGCAATTCCTGATTACTGGTTTGTTATGGGCATTCATAGGAGGTTTACTTTCTCTATTGTTCCGTATTCAGCTTGGTTTTCCTGAGGCGGACTTGGAGTGGTTGCGTCCAATTGTAGGGCATTGGATTAATCCTGAAGGTAAGTTGGATACGAATTACTATTTGGCTGCCGTAACGATGCATGGTACCATTATGGTATTCTTTGTATTAACAGCAGGTTTAAGTGGTACATTTAGTAACTTCTTGATCCCTCTTCAGATTGGTGCTAGAGACATGGCATCTGGCTTCTTGAACATGTTATCTTACTGGTTCTTCTTTGGAGCAAGTATTGTCATGTTGGTTTCATTATTCATCGAAACAGGACCAGCTTCTGGTGGTTGGGTAGCCTATCCGCCATTAAATGCACTAGGAGATGCGAGTGACGGCTCTAAATTGGGTATGACCTTATGGTTAACCAGTATGGCATTGTTTATCGCTTCCAGTTTATTAGGTGGTATCAACTACATTGCTACTGTAATCAACTTGCGTACCGTAGGTATGTCATTTGCCAAACTCCCACTTACAATTTGGGCGTTTTTCATCACGGCAATCTTGGGCTTGTTATCTTTCCCCGTATTATTTTCAGCGGCATTATTATTGATTTTCGACCGAAGTTTTGGAACAAGTTTCTACTTATCTGATATTTATATTAATGGTGAGCCTTTAGCACAAACTGGTGGTAGTGCCATCTTATATCAGCACTTATTCTGGTTCTTAGGTCACCCTGAGGTATATATTGTATTGTTACCTGCATTAGGTATTACTTCTGAAGTTATCGCTACCAATTCTCGTAAACCGATTTTTGGTTACCGAGCAATGGTTGGTTCAATCTTAGGTATTGCAGTGCTATCATTTATCGTATGGGCACACCACATGTTTACTTCTGGGATGAACCCATTCTTAGGAGCCATTTTCATGTTCTTAACCTTGATTATTGCGGTACCTTCTGCTGTAAAAGCATTTAACTACATCACTACACTCTGGAAAGGTAATATCATATTTACGCCAGCCATGTTATTTTCAATTGGTTTGGTATCCTTGTTCGTTTCAGGTGGTGTAACGGGTATTATTTTGGGTAATGCGGCACTAGATATTCAATTACACGATACGTACTTTGTGGTAGCTCACTTCCATTTGGTAATGGGTAGTGCCTCCTTCTTCGGTATGATGGCTGGTGTATATCACTGGTTCCCCAAGATGTTTGGCCGAATGATGGACGATAAGTTAGGATACGCACACTTCTGGTTAACATTCATCGGTGTGTACTTGGTATTCTTCCCAATGCACTTTATCGGTATCGCAGGATACCCAAGAAGATATTATGCTTGGTCTAAGTTTGAAGCTTTTGACATTCAAGCTTACGCTGACTTGAACGCATTCATTAGTGTTGCAGCCTTCATTACTGTAGGAGCTCAGTTAATCTTTGCTTTCAACTTCTTCTACAGCATCTTTAAAGGGCGTATTGCTCCATTGAACCCTTGGAACTCTACTACCTTAGAATGGACAACTCCAAGGAACCCTGGGCACGGAAACTGGCCTGGCGCAATTCCTCACGTATACCGATGGCCTTATGATTACAGTAAGCCAGGAGCAAAGGAAGATTTTATTCCTCAGCACATTCCTTTCTCTGAAACACCAGAATCTAACCTTCCAGAAGAGCAAGATTTGGCAGAACAGGAGAAAAAGAATCGTGAAGGTGATGCATAAAAGTTTTTATTCTTGAACGAGACCCATCCAATTTGGATGGGTTTTTTGTTGTATTATGTTTCAGCTACAACTAATTTGAGGTACCTATAAAATATGCCTACATGTTCTAGCTATTTTCACTTCTCGAATAAAGAAGTACAGTCAAATGAAAATAACTCATACTTTTCTGCGCAAATTGTAACTATTTGCTTGTTGTTTAGCTATCCCATATCTTTGAATAGATACATCTAATCAAAAGATTTGCCCATAATATTGGGATTTTAATATTTTTTATGTATCAATAAAATAAATAATTTAGTATTTATTAATTACATCAAGTGAACAAGTAATATAATAAATACGTTATTTAGACACACAAAAAACTAATTATCATTAAAGTAATCAATAGAACAGATGATCAATATACCTCTAAACAATAAAATAATAGATAGAGTCATTTATATGATTTTGTCTCATTCTTATATTGATTATTTTAAACAACTTTATGAAAGCTTTAAAATTGGTTTAACTGGAATACTGCTTAAAGTAATCATTCTACCTTTATTATATGTGGTTTCTGTAATAGCTGCATGGGTGTTGTTATTTATTGTTTTCCTTTTTTATATCTTTTCAAAAAATTCACAGCTAACTCACAAAAATTATAAGAAGCGTAAGCAGTTTGTGAACTCTTTCCGAAACCTGATCAATAATTCTAAGAAAGCTCCATCGAACAAGCAAGACAATTCTAAGAATAATAAGGGATATATGTTCTGGCTTCTAATGCTTATTTTATTGCCAATTTTGTTAATAATTGGCATGTTATATCAATTATATAAGAAAACGGAGAAGCAACTTAGAGATTTAGATAAAGATTTTTTAGGCGATGTCGGTTCTTTTAAACGAGTATCGCAAGATGACTTATGGAATGATCGACCTTATGTATATGATTATTTAGCATAAACATGTTTGATAACACCTTTGATTTTAAATACAAAGGTCATTTTAGGACAAAGCACCAAACTAGCTCTTCTGAAATAATATGTCAAGATCACATTTATTCATTCAAAGATCATGAAAATGACACTTATTTGGTGCATTTAGAAGAATATGACCAAAATATTTTTGCTGTAAAGTTTCATTTAAAGAATCATAGTAATTCGGACAAAAAGTATGTGTATTTAACTAGCAAAGGTATTCCCGCTAGGATAATAGGTACTTGTATTCAGATTATGATGGATGTCTTAGAAAAATGCGAAAGCGCTTCATTTGCTGTGTTGGGCGTTGCTGATTCATTGGATAAACCAAACGTAATCACAAGAAGATTTAAGGTGTACAAAATGGTATTAAAGGCTTTTTTCTCAGATAAAACATTTGAGCACCTTATTGATGATAGCAATTCAGCCTATTTTATGGCAAATAGGAATAGTGACAAGTATAAGCTTTTAGAAGCCTTCAATAAGCTTTGTAAGTTCTATTTATAATGCAGATCAAATCTCAAACTCAAAAGCAATAGAGTATGGTTGAATCAATCTTTTAAACTTGATTTGTATTATCATTCAAACATACTCTAACATTGAATAAACCTATTCACTCAATACACGAATCACTTCTTGTTGTTCTTCATAAGCAATTTTGATGAGGTAAAGCTGCTTTTTTTCAGTTGTCATGGAAATTGGGTGCGTAAGCTGCGTGACTTCTAAGCGTTCTTCATGAATAAGCTTTCCTGTTGCAGTGTACACATAGAGCTGGCATGATTTGCCCAATAACTCTTGGTCAAAGTGAAGTTTTAGTGTTCCATTAGTAAATGGATTAGGATAAACCTTAATGCCCTTAGTAAAGCTCCCATTATGATTAGGATCGAGTGGAGTTAATCCAGAAAGGCGTTGGTAATTGGGAATCCCATAGCCATAATCACTGTTCGGAGTGGCTGAGATATCCCCTGAGTTTCTGAGGAGTTCGATGAGCTCCATATTGGTTAAGCCAGGAAATTGTTGCCATACACAAGCTGCAAAACCAGTAATTAAAGGACAAGAAAATGAGGTGCCATTGCTAGTTTGGATATTGCCGCTAGAGCTACTAATTACTGTTCCCACTCCCATGGCCATAATATCAGGCTTCACACGTCCATCAGCCGTTGGTCCTCTTGAACTAAAATTAGCAATAATGCCATTTGCATTCACTGCACCTACAGAAAGCACAGAATCGCCATCAGCAGGCATGGCAATTTTACCCCATGCGTCAGCACCAGAGTTTCCTGCACTGGTAACGACTAATATTCCCGTAGCGGCTGCAAAATCAGCAGCTTGACTGATAATGGATTTATCGCCGTTTAAATCTGAATGCGAATAATTATAACTGGGGATATCAAAATCGTAATAGCCTAAAGAAGAAGTGATGATATCAACACCAATGCTATCGGCACGTTCAGCAGCAACCAGCCAATTGAATTCCTCTACAGGAGTTTCTGAAAAAACATCTTCCGTTTTAAACAAGTAAAAATCTGCGTCAAAGGCAGCTCCTATTAATTCTCCATCTTTATAAGCCGCAATAGTAGATAATACATTTGTACCATGGTGGTGGTCGTTATATACATTTTCATCGCCTACCACAAAGTCAAACGTTCCCTTAATGCCATTTTTAGTGCGCAACGAATCAAATGGATCAGTGGTGTTGACTCCCGGAAAACCTGAATCGAATACTGCTATAGTTATGCCCTTTCCTGTGTAACCGAGCTCATGCATTTCGTCTACGCCAAGCATTTCAAGCTGTACAGCCGATGGTCCATAATTGAACGTGTTAACTTCTTTCACCTCATTGATTTTGGTGCCTCCGTAAAGATCGTTAAAGTTGGTGCTTTCTCGCAAAAAGGTAAATGCTTTGATTGCCTGAATTTGTTCGGAAGTGCCTTCTACCAACGCGCCATTTAGCCATTTTGTAGGGTAAACTACTGTAGCGCCTGTGGAAGCGAGAGAATCTAAGTAGGCAGTTGTTACGGGATGATCGTGATCTGTAATGGAAATCCCTTGCTTCGTTCTTCTTTCGAGTGATTTACTGCTCAAAAAGGTGGATGGATCAGCCGATGTGTCTTTATCTTTAAATAAAATTAGGTGTTTTTCTTGCCCCAAAACGGCAGGAGAAGTATACAAAAGGATCAAAAATAGGTAGATGTGTTTCATTTCGTTGGTATTTGAATGAGTAGTGTTGGATAACGTTTAGCTCTTTATTTCATAGCTGGAAAATAAAGACGATTGTAAATGGATAAATATAAAGAATTATGGGGAGTTCGCCAGTTAGAATTTGTTAAAGCTAAACAGGTTTTGGAGAGAGTTGGACGGAATGTATACCGTTTACTTTTGAGTTTCCAGATTGATTACGGTCCTTCATTAGCAGCTACTTTGAGAACGAAATAAGTCGCCAGTTAATAAGTGATCCGATTAAAATTCGGAATATTATTTTAGCTGAAATCACTAGAAATTAATTATTGAAAGCTAAGGTATTGTAATTCAGTGCTTTAAAGTTCTCTTTGTCTAAAGAAATGTTAAAATTTTCATCTAAAAATCCATTCTGAAATACAAAAAATTGCCTAACTTGTACATCAATAAACGTAGATACTAAACTTTTTGAAACACATAGGACTATGAGTACAAAGACAACCAATCCTAAAATGATTATCACAGCCGTTTCATTTTTAGTCGTGCTGGGTATATTATATGGTGTATCGGGCTCTTTATTGGAAACAAATACTGCGGGTTATTATAAAGTGAAGCAAGCAGCAGTAACTGGAGAGATGTCAGTAATTAGTGAGCCTGGTATGTTTATGCAAATGTTTGGTGATATTATTGAATATCCCAATACAGGAGAGTTTCACTTTTCAAAGTCTGATTTAGATGGCGGTTCTGGCGAAGAGAGCCAGCCCATTCAGGTCAGATTTAACGATGGTAGTACCGCCTCTGTTTCTGGTTCGTTAAAATTCAAACTCCCTGTTACTACAGAAGGCCGAATTGAATTGCATCAAGATTACCGTAGTTTTGAGAATACCACGTTGCAATTGGTGCGTCAAACGGTAAATGAAAGTTTAATTCAAGCTGCAAATGTAATGAAAGCAGAAGAAGCCTATTCGTCGCGTAGAGGAGAATTTACGAGCATTGCTGAGGCGATGATTCGCGAAGGTTTATTTAAGAAAGTATCCAAAGAAGTGACTCGCCTCGATCCAATTGACTCAACGACTTTTGTTGATCGCGTAGTAGAGGTTGCTGTAGATGATAATGGAATACCTATTATTGACAAGGCTTCTCCCTTTGCTACTTATGGCATTACCGTAGTACAGTTTGTCATTAAAGACATTGATTTTGATGAAACGATTGATGCTTTGATTTCTAAGAAAAAAGAGGCTGAGCAGCAAAAAGTAGTAGCACGTGCGAATGCAGAACGTGCCAAGCAAGATGCAATTACTGCTGAGGAAGAGGGTAAAGCTAGAGTGGCAAAAGCAAAAGCGGATGAGGAAGTAGAAAAAATCAAAGCGGTAACACAAGCTAAAAAAGAATTTGAGGTATCGCAATTGAACAGGCAACGAGCTGAGGAAGAAGCAAAAGCCGCTCGAATTAAGGGTGAAGCAGATGCGGCCATTGCCCGTTTAAAAGTATCGGCAGGTTTAACCCCACTTGAGCGGGCACAAATTGAAAAAGAAATCGCCATAGGTGTTGCTCGTGAGATGGCAAATATCAAGTTCCCTCAAATGATGATTATGGGAGGTGGCAGTGGTAATGGTCAAGCCATGAATCCATTTGATGCAGTCGGCTTGGAGTCATTCATGCGCATTAGCAAACAACTCGGCGCACAAGCTAAAAAACAATAAAATAGATGCTAATGAATTTGAAGGGAGCAATCGCTCCCTTTTTTTATCCCTGAAAACGGGTGCTTAATACTGTCTATACATTATCGGCAGCAGTGATTATTCTTTTTACTTCTTGTAATAGTATTTCTGGTGCTTCATATTCAGGATTCGATTGGTACAATGCCACCTCGTTTTGAATCGCCTCAATAGCTTGAATGAGACGATCATGCTTTTGATGTGTACCAAATAGCAAGTTGTTGGGAGTAATCCATCCTTTTTTAATGGAATGATCTACCTTTTTATGACAACGGCATGTATTAGCTGGATTCACAAGGCCACAGTTACTTTGGAGAAAGTTGTGAAGTGATTTTCGGGCTCTTGAGAGTCTTTTTCGGAAGTTTTCAGGGCTTACCTGTAGAATTGTTGCCCCTTCTTTACTATTGAACTCCAAAATTTCTCCAATGATATAAGTAATTCTGCTTTCCTTGTTCAAGCATTGTAACATGGCATTTGAACATCCCACTTTTGCTTCTTCAATCAATAAGCTTTGTTCTGCTTTATTGTTGGAGTAGGATATTGTTTCTGATAATCCTTCTTGCAACTGTACAGCGTGGCTATCGAAGGAAATGGGTTGATTAAACTTTTTCTTTTTAAAATTGATGAGGGTATTAGTCGCCAAGCGATACACCCAAGTTTTGAACGTGCTCCTATGTTTAAAGCTACTCAAATTGGTAATCACTTTTATCAGGATTTCCTGAGCGGCATCTTTAGCATCTTCAGGATGCCAAAGCATCCTGAGTGCTAAATTATAAATCATATCTTGAATCGTTATGACGATTTTTTCAAGCGCCTTTTTATCGCCCGAAACGGCTAATTTTACTTTTTCTTCAAGTTCCTCCATTTTATGCCATTACTTTTTCTTCAAGTATTTTTTTCAGTATTTTCAGCTCTTCTATAGTATTGGGAATACCTTGTGTTGCCCAAACAGCATCAGGCATGCCAGCAGGTTGAAATAATACAAAAACATATAAACAGGAATTTTCTCCACTTTCAATTAACCTGCTTGGAACAGGGGTGCCTCCACCAAAACTCAAATCAATGCAATGTGTTGTTTCATTTGCTTCCAGCTCTAAAGGGACTTCCCCAAAAGGAGTGGTGGCAATGTATTGATTACCAACTTTTTGGATGTCTTTATAAAAATGGATCGCCCATTCTTTCTGGTTAATGGGATCGTTTAAATAATCCCAAGCGGTATCAAAAGGGCATTGAATGTGTACAGTTTGCACAGTGTAGTTTCTTAAGCTACTCATGATGTTAATTTTTAAATGTTTATCGAATTCACTGTACGATTAGACAATACACAAACAGCAAGTGTGACGCGAATTCCTGTTTTTTATTGCTATTAATTCGATTTATAAAATACGGTGGTTTTGATAGAGTTCATAGGCAAGACTCACTTCAGAAACTAATAGGCTTGCTGATAAAATGAAGATGTTAGTGTAGATATTCAACTATCCAGTCGTCAATCTTTTTTTCAGATGAGTTGAAGTTAATGCCTAACAGTGCTAATTTTTTTTCGGAGCGCTTCACTGCGTCGCCATATCCTTTCGATTTAATTTGTTCGATAGCCATTTTAGCACTTGCATCAAGTTTAAATTCAATGAGGTAGGTCAATGATGAGGTAAATACGACTGCATCAGGTCTGCCCCGCGACACGCTAGGTTCTACCTGGATGTAGATGCCCATCAGACTTAATGCTAAATAAGTAATGGAGTGATAATAGGCTTCTTTCTGATTAATAAATAGTTGGTAAGGAATTGAGGCAAACAGGCTATTTAACGATTCAATAAATGAGTTCAAGTTTTCCTGTTCTAAAGCCTTTTTCATCATTAGTGCAGTAGTAGGGAGTGTGGAGGGGTATTCATGTGTGTATTCTGCTAAAAGGTATTGTAACAAAGAGTCTCGAACTTCTTTATTTGGGTATGACAATGTGTAGATATCGTATTCATCAACAGATTGTATGGTAATGTAACCTGTTTGAAAGAGTAGGGCAATGGGATCAATGCGATCAAGTTCAAAACTACTGAAAGCAGCTTGACCAACCTGTATATGGTCTAGTTTATACGTTTGATTGCGATTGAGTAATTTGACTAAAAAAGTTGGTGTACCTGATTCGAACCAATAATTTCGAAATACACCTTTACCAAAGAAATTTAAAATGGAAAAGGGATTATAAACATGATGTATACCATCCCAACTATAGCCATTGTACCATTCTTTGATTTTGGATAAAAAAGCTGCTTTACCCTTAAATTTAGGAGCTAAATGTTCAATATAATCCGAAAAGTAATGAAGAAGCTCTTCTGGTGTATAACCTAGTAAATTGACATAACTCGGATGCATAGATAAATCATCCAAATTATTTAACTCTGAAAATATAGAGGTTTTACTAAATTTGGAAACACCCGTAAGAAAAACAAAACGCAATTGTTCATCTGCATCTTTCAATACAGAATAAAATGTTTTTAGAATATCTCGGTTTTGTTTTGCGTGTTCAATTTCTTCGAGGTAATCAATAATCGGTTTATCGTATTCGTCAATGAGGATAACCACCTTTCCTTGTTGAGCATGCAGTTTTTGGATTAACTCTCGAAGTAAATTATCAATGCCTGTTTTGGTGAGGGTAAGGTGGTATCGTTGTGCTTCTTCGAATAAACGTTGGGTAATGGCTTCTTTCAAACCAATTGTCTTGTAACCTAAGCTGCTGAAACCAATGTGGATGACTGGATTTTTTTGATTCCAATCCCATTTATCTTCAATCCATAATCCGTGAAATAATTCCTTCGAGCCTCTGAATAATTCTGCAAGCGTATTAATGGTTAAGCTTTTTCCAAACCTTCGAGGCCGAGACAAAAAGTAGTATTTACCAGCATTTACCAATTGATAGATCGCTTGCGTCTTGTCAATGTATAGAAATTCACCTTCGCGTAGTGATCGAAAACTTTGTATGCCAATTGGAAGTTTTTGCATATTTTTTCTCAGGTTGAAAGGTAAAAATAATGATTCTACCATTGCTTTCCCAATGATCCTCTTGGATACTGTTGAGGCATCGCTGACAAACTTTTGTAAAAAAAAATGGCAACCTTTCTAAGCCTACTTTGACTTTAAAGCAAAAGATGTCAAACTAAATGAGATAAAAATGAAAATACAGACCATTTTATTTGCTGTATTAGCCTGTATGTGCTTGCTAACGACAAGTTGTGACGATGAATGGGATGCGATTGAAGATGAAATTGATTGCCGTAGGGCAAAAGGTTCAAGAGTGGAGCGAGAATTAACACTTCCTACTTTCCATAGCATTGAATTGGAAGTGGATGCGAATGTTTTCATTAGCCTTGGCTCAGAACAAAAAGTGCGAGTAGAAGGAGAATCAGACGTGGTTGGCGATATCGAGCGAAATGTGTGGGATGGCGTATGGTACATTGAATTTGACCACTGTTACAAAAGATACGATGACCTAGACATTTACATTACTGTTACTGATTTAAAGATGATAGATATCCAAAGCTCAGGTTATGTATTGGCACAAACGGATTTTAATGTCGATGAAATTGACTTTAGAATTTCGGGTTCTGGAAATATCATCATGAATGATTTGGTCGCAACTACTGTCAGCTCTACGGTAACGGGTTCTGGAAATATTCTGATTTCAGGTAATGCAGATACACATAATGCTTACATTACGGGTTCTGGAGATATCACCACTTTTGGCTTTGAAACTGTCAATACCGATGTGACCATTGTGGGTTCAGGCAATGCCGAAGTAAGGGTAAGTTCAGATTTAGATGTAGGGATTGTTGGTTCTGGTAATGTCTATTATAAAGGTGAACCGACTGTAAGTTCCTCGATTAGTGGTTCAGGAAAAGTAGTGAAAGTAAATTAGATTTCATACCAGAGGAGGCCAAATTGACCTCCATGATCACAGAAAATCAACATCAACTACCACCTCTACCTTTTTAAAAGCTTTAGTGGTAATGAGCAGGGTAATCTCTTCACGAATCAGCTTTTTGGCAATTCGTAGATTGGGGTTATTCCGCTCTATTTTTATGAGAATATCTTTTAGAAAGAAATTTCGAATTTTATCAATTACGGGATATTCAGGGCCTAACACACGCTTGTTACCAATTTTCATGCGTAGGTTTTGTGCTAAGGCTTCTGCCGCAGCATCGCGTAATGATTTATCCTGGGTTTTGATAGTCAGTCGAATCAAACGCGTGAAAGGCGGATAACCATAACGTTGACGCTCTTGAACTTCTTCTCGATACAGCCCTTCATAATCGTAGCTTGTGATTTTGTGCAGTAGCGGTTGTTCAGGATTTGCCGTTTGGATCATTACCATGCCTTTACGTTCTCGCCTGCCTGCTCGACCACTTACTTGGGTGATTAGCTGAAAAGTACGCTCATGTGCTCGGAAGTCGGGGAAATACATGAGTCGATCTACATCAAAAACACCAACTAAGCTCACTTTATCAAAGTCTAATCCTTTCGTGACCATTTGGGTGCCAACCAAGATATCTACCTCATGATTTTCAAACGCTGAAATAATCTTTTGATAGCTATATTTTTTGCGCGTGGTATCTAAATCCATCCGTTGGATTCGGGCTTCTGGTAAGAGGAGTTTTAATTCATCTTCAATCTTTTCGGTACCTAAACCAACCATCTTCAATTTGGTGGAACCACAAGCACTACACACCCTTGGCGAACCTTCTTTGTGCCCACAATAATGGCAACGCAATTCGTTGCGATACATGTGATAGGTGAGATTTACCGCACACTGATGGCATTCAGGAGTCCAGCCGCAGTCTTCACAAGTAATGTATGGTGCATAGCCTCTGCGGTTTTGAAATAAGATAATTTGCTCTTTTTGAGCCAACCTATTTTCGATCTCTTCTAACAGGCTTGGCGCAAACTCATTTCGCATTTTACCTGTTTGTTTGGCTTTACGGGTATCCACCAAAATGATATCAGGAAGCTTGGCATTGCCATAACGCTCTAACAATTCTACTAAACCATAAACGCCTTGATTAGCACGGTGATAACTTTCAATAGAAGGCGTGGCCGAACCGAGTAACACCTTGGCTTGATGCATTTTTGCAAGCATCATTGCCGCATCACGCGCATGATACCTGGGAGCCGGATCGTATTGTTTATAAGATGTTTCGTGTTCCTCATCTACAATGACTAATCCTAAGTTATCAAATGGCAAAAACAAGGAAGAGCGCACGCCAATCACAAAGGGGAAATCGCCATTGGCTACTCCTTTCCAAACCTCTACGCGCTCATTATCAGAAAATTTAGAATGATAAATCCCAATTTTATTTCCAAAGGCTTTTTTGAGTCGAACGACAATTTGGGTGGTTAAGGCAATTTCGGGCAATAACATCAATACTTGAGCACCACTTTCAACTACCTTTTGAATCAGGTCGATGTAAATTTCTGTTTTGCCACTTCCAGTAACTCCTCGCAATAAGGCAATGTCTTTTTGCTCAAAGCTCTTCAAAATTTTATCCCGCGCCTCTTGCTGTGCCTCACTGAGTTTGATGTCAGGAATTTGCAATTGGGCAACCTGATCGTCGTATTCGGCCAAGCGCGAAACGATTTGTTCAATTTGCTCAAATATATCGTGTTTGAGTAGGGTATTAAAGGCAGATGTAGAGATTTCTCCTGTATCTTCATTCAACAGTTTCGACTTCTCGATGCCTTGTGCATTCAGGTTTCGATTAGCATAAATGGGAACCAGCGAAAGGTATTTTAGAAGCACAGTCTCTTGCTTAGGACGCTTACTCAACTTTTTGAAAAGTGCTTCGATTGCATCATCGGAATTAGCATATTGCGGATTCAGACGAACTTTCTTAACCTTTTTAGGTTTGTATTTCTCTTTAATTTCCTCATAAATGATGATGGCTCGTTTGGCAATCAGGTATTTTAACGTCTGGTAAATGCTTTTGACCTCCAGAATTTGTGCCGCTTCAGGATAAGATAAGGATTGATCATTCCGTAAGGCTTCTAACAAGACTAATTCTTTATCAGAAAAATCGAGTTCATCATCGTCTAAATCAAATTCAGGATTGAGCTGAATGCGCGATTGGCTGCTGAGTTTCAAGCCTGAAGGAATAGCGCCATTCATGACCTCGCCAATATTGCAGAGGTAGTAATCAGCCATCCATTGCCAAAAGCGAATGTGCAATTCCTGAACGGTAGGCGTATCATCTAATACTTCAAGCAGGTATTTTGCCTGATATTTTTCAGGTGGTTTTTGATGTATTTTTCCGACAATTCCGGTAATGATTCGTCTTTTTCCAAATTGTACAATCACCCGTACACCAACTTCTACCAAGTCTTCCCAATCGGTTGGGATGCGGTAGGTAAACAGTTGAGGTATGGGAATAGGTAGAATCACATCGGCAAATTGAGTTGGCCGATTCGGTTGTTCTGGATTTTGAATAAATTCTAGTTGTGACAATACTTGCGCTGTTTTGGCACGAATTTATAAAATGATGTTGTGATTGTTGAAAAAAACGGCAATTCAAGGTCAGAAAATTTACCACGAATAGAGGAACTAGACTAACAGAAATTCAATTACCTTTGTTGGGCGAAGTAAAAAAGCTTGACTATTTGAGACGGTTTGAACTTTTTTTCGGCTAAACAAAAAATTCAAACAGCCTCTTAGGGAAGAGCGCATAATGTTTATAATATGAAGAAGGCATTAATAACAGGAGTGACGGGTCAAGATGGTGCTTACCTCTCCGAATTATTATTAGAAAAAGGGTATGAGGTACATGGTATCAAGCGTAGAAGCTCCTTGTTCAACACAGATCGTATCGATCATTTATACCAAGATCCACACGAAAAAAATATTCGTTTTAAGTTACATTATGGAGATTTGTCTGATTCGATGAACCTCACGCGAATCATTCAAGAGGTACAGCCTGATGAAATCTATAACTTGGGAGCCATGTCTCATGTGAAGGTGAGCTTTGATACACCTGAATATACCGCCAACGTAGATGGTATTGGCACTTTACGCTTGTTAGAAGCAGTTCGATTACTGGGCTTAACCGAAAAAACGCGACTTTATCAAGCCTCGACTTCAGAGCTTTATGGCTTAGTGCAGGAAGTGCCTCAGCGCGAAACGACTCCTTTTTACCCACGATCTCCTTATGCAGTAGCAAAATTATATGCCTACTGGATTACCGTCAATTATCGGGAGGCTTACAACATGTATGCTTGTAATGGGATTTTGTTCAACCACGAATCACCTTTGCGTGGAGAAACATTTGTGACACGGAAAATCACCCGAGCGGCTGCGCGTATCGTGTTAGGCATGCAAGAAAAAATGTATTTAGGAAACCTGAATGCCAAACGAGATTGGGGACATGCCAAAGACTATGTAGAAGCCATGTGGCGCATCTTACAACAAGAACAAGCAGAAGATTACGTGATTGCCACGGGCGTAACCACTACGATTCGCGAGTTTGTGAAAATGACTTTTGCTGAATTAGGCATTTCCATTCGTTTTGAAGGAGAAGGGCAACAAGAGCGAGGCATCATCGAAAAAGTGACAAATACGAGTTTTAAGGTGAAAGAAGGGCAATGTATTGTGGAAGTGGATCCTAAATATTTCCGACCTACGGAAGTAGAGTTATTGATTGGCGATGCAACTAAAGCAAAGGAAAAATTAGGCTGGGAACCTAAATATGACTTACCAGCTTTAGTAAAAGATATGATACAGGCCGATTTAGAGTTATTCAAAAAAGATGCTTATTTGAAAGAAGGCGGACATTCTATCCTGAATTATCATGAATAAAGATGCTAAAATTTACATTGCGGGGCATAATGGAATGGTGGGTTCGGCCATTTATCGTAAACTAGTGGCAGAGGGCTATTCCAATTTTGTATTCCGAAGCTCAAAAGCGCTTGATTTGAGAGATCAACAAGCCGTAGCTCAATTTTTTGAAGCAGAAAAGCCCGAGTATATCTTTTTGGCGGCAGCAAAAGTGGGTGGCATTCAAGCGAATAATCATTATCGAGCAGATTTTTTGTACGATAATTTGCTCATTCAAAGCAATGTGATTCACCAAGCGCATGTTCATGGTGTGAAAAAGTTATTGAGTTTAGGCTCTTCTTGCATTTATCCCAAGCAAAGCCCTCAACCCATTAAGGAAGAATATTTACTCACAGATACCCTAGAGCCCACTAATGAACCCTATGCGATTGCCAAAATTGCAGGTTTAAAACTCTGTGAATCCTATAAAAGGCAATATGGCGATAACTTTATCTCAGCCATGCCTACCAACTTATATGGGCCAAACGATAATTATGATTTGCAAAATTCCCACGTGCTTCCTGCCTTGTTACGCAAATTTCATGAAGCCAAATTAAATGGGGAACCGGCTGTAGAAATTTGGGGAACCGGCAAGCCTAGAAGGGAGTTTCTACACGCCGATGATTTAGCCGATGCTGCTCTTTTCCTAATGTTGAATTACGATGATGAGCAGTGGGTGAATGTAGGAGTGGGGGAGGATATTTCGATAAAAGAGCTCGCACTCCTCATTAAAGAGGTCGTTGGCTTTGAAGGCGAGTTGATCCATAATTTAGAAAAGCCTGACGGTACCTTGCTCAAGCGTTTGGATGTGAGCCGAATGAAAGCCTTAGGTTGGGAAGCCAAAATTGGGCTGCGCGAAGGAATTGAACAAACCTATCAATTGGTATTGGAGCAGGGCTACGAGCGTGTTTTAATCAGTTAAATAGCTATGTTGTAAAGGTAACTGATAAGAAATGACTTGTGCTTTTACTCCTTAATTCAGGATTGGAATGAGTGTTAGAGTGTTTACCAATAAAATTATATAACGATTTGATAATTAGTGCATTGGGGTGAGTGAAGCTTCATCCCAAACCATTTTTTTACCCCCAAATACCCGTCCTTATCCCATTTATTTTTCACGGCCAATCTTCCTAAGCACATTTGCGTTGATGAAGAAAAATCCTTGTCCAATCATTGTGATCAATGAAGGCTTTGTACCACTCATTAACCTATACTCAAATGGAAGAGATTATTCAAAAAATGGAAAGTAATATCGGCCTAATCATCTTGGGCCTGTTAGCTTTTTCGGTTGTTTTAGCGATTGTTGAATTTTGCTATGAGTTATATAAAAAGAAGATTACGCGCTGGCGATTAGGAGAAATGTGGGCGAGCTTTAGTGTTTACCTCGTCGCTCAGTTGACTGAAAAAATAGGAACGGCTGTATTTGTAGGGGTATTCTTTTTAATAGCAGATCTTATCCCTTGGCAATTGCCCATTAATGGCTGGACTATGCTTTTAGCCATTATTTTGATCGATTTTCTATACTACTGGGAACATCGTTTAGAACATGAAATTCGGATATTATGGACTTATCATAGTATCCATCACAGCTCACCGATTTACAATTACACTACCGCCTTACGCGTTTCATTTATTGATAACTTTACGACTTGGCTATTTTATGTTCCAGCCATTCTGCTTGGTTTTCATCCGATCATGGTATTGTTGGCGGTTGCACTCATGTTGATGTATCAATTTTGGTTACATACCGAACTGATTGGGAAGCTGGGCTGGTATGAAAAGATATTTATGACTCCTTCTCAACATCGGGTGCATCACGGTTCTGATGAAATTTATTTGGATAAAAATTATGGTGCAATTTTATCCATCTGGGATCGTATGTTTGGCACTTATCAGGAGGAACTGCATAAACCAACTTATGGGCTAACTACGCAAATTAACACCATTAATCCCATTAAGGTTCATGCCTTTGAGTACGTCAATATTTGGAAGGATTTGAGAAAAGCAAAAAACGGGAAAGAAGTGTGGAACTACTTATTTAAAGGCCCAGGATGGAAGCCTGATCGTGAGCTATAGAATAGATGCGTGTACGGACAAGGGAATACCTTGTCCGTACCATACATATATCTAATTTCTTAAGCACTTCTGGTATGTTTCACCGAATAAAAGAAAACCAAGCCATAGCCCATCATAAGCATAAAGTGGAAAGGAAATAAACCTAAATCTTTAATGTAATAACCGTAGGCAATTCCCCCAGCAAAGTACAAACACATCACTCCTTCCAGTAAAGTCAGCCAGTTGATTCTCTTAGAGAAATACTTGGTATTACTCCATTTATCTTTGGAGTTTTTGATATTGAACTTTGGCGTTCGAATAAAGGGCGTTTTTTTACCCAGATAACCTTCAATCACTGCAATGGCATTATGCAAAGCCAAGCCCATCGAAACAGATAAGAAGATCAAAAACTTTGGGATAAAAGCAAGAGTCGTTTCTAATCCATCCTTATGGGCTTTCCGCATGGAATTCCAATAGAAGATGATGAGTGAGACCAAGCTTAATAGGAACATGGAAGAAACTTGAAATAACAGTTTCAATTCAGGAGAGGTGTATTTGATATGCAATACGGGTACGCTAAGAATCGAACAAAGAATGATGCAAATAAATAGCGTACTATTCATCAAGTGAAAAGCGGCATGGATTTTTGTGCCAAAAGGGATATTGGCTCGAAGTACATTAAAGAAATGCTTTTTCAAGGTTTCAGCAGCGCCTTTTGTCCAGCGGAATTGTTGCGATTTGAAGGCATTCATGGCAGCAGGAAGTTCTGCGGGAGCGACAATATCTTCGAGGTAATTGATTTTCCAACCTTTCAATTGTGCCCGATAACTGAGATCCAAATCTTCGGTAATGGTGTCCGAGTGCCAACCACCAGCATCTTCAATGGTTTGTTTGCGCCAAATGCCTGCCGTGCCATTAAAGTTCAAGAAATGCCCGCCTTGATGACGACCAGTCTGCTCAATGGTAAAGTGGGCGTTTAAGCCAAAGGCCTGAAGCTTGGTGAGTAGCGAATAATCCTCATTAATGTGTCCCCAGCAGGTTTGTACCACCCCTGTTTGCGCATCACAAAAGTGCGGAATGGTTTTCAGTAAGAAATCCTTCTCAGGAAGAAAGTCGGCATCAAATATCGCGACAAACTCTCCTTTGCAGATGGAAAGGCCATATTGCAGTGCACCTGCTTTAAAGCCTTTGCGGTTTCCTCGGCGTACATGCTGAATGTCAATTCCTTTTGCCTGCCATTCTTCCACTTTTTTGCGTACAATCTCTACGGTTTCATCCGTTGAATCATCCAAGACTTGAATTTCAAGTTTGTCTTTTGGGTAATCAAAGGAAGCCACCGTATCAATCAAACGATCAACCACATAAAGTTCATTGTAAAGCGGAAGCTGAATGGTTACAGGAGGAAGTTCTTCGTGGGGAGGAATAGCTGGAGGAGTAGGAGGCGCTTTGCGCGCTTTTCGGTATAACATCACTAAATTAAATTGAATGATGCTATAAAGTAGAATAAAGATAAGCGCAAGTCCGTAGACTGTCAACGTAATAATTTCCCAAGCCTGCATAATGCGTTTATAAATATTTAAAAATAGTCCACAAAATTTTGTAACCCGCCATAATGGTACCTTTCAACGTTCCTGATACTTTAGAAAAACCAATCCGTACTTTATAATTTACAGGCACTTCACAGGTATTGAGCTTAAATTTTGCAGCTTTTAGTTGCATTTCAACCGTCCAGCCATACGTTCGATCTTTCATACCAATTTCCAGTAGCTTATCAAACTTAATAGCTCTAAATGGACCTAAATCACTGTATTTCACTCCATAGAATAGTTGTAAAAGTGTGGTGGCTAACCAATTCCCAAACACTTGTTGCGGTGTCATTGATCCGCTTTCACGATTGCCAAGTGCACGCGAACCAATGACCATATCCATGTCTTGTTCTATAATTGGTTCAACTACAATGGGCAATTCTTCAGGATAATCGGAGTAATCGCCATCCATAAATACCACAATCTCTGGAGTTGGGTCTAAAGATTTTGCATATTCGATGCCTTTTAGACAGGCATTTCCATAACCTTGGATGGGTTGCGCTAAAACAGTCGCCCCTGCTTGTCGAGCAACTTCGGCTGTTTGGTCAGACGAATTATTATCCACTACAATAATTTCTGCTACCCAATCCCTTGGGATATCGGCAATAACTTTACTGATTGACTGCGCTTCGTTGAAGGCAGGGATAATCACAACAATTTTAGGGCGCATTAATTTTTAAAGAATAAGTGTGGACATTCGCTTTC
>JBMYQA010000073.1:0-23840 GCA_049600855.1 Flammeovirgaceae bacterium
GCCCTTGCGATCAATAATAGAAATGAAATTCTTATCATCTTTTGTGATGGGAATATCCTTAAAAAATGATCTATTATTAAGTTTGTACCTGTTGAATCCCCCTAATAAAAGTAGATTACCCTGTTGGTCAACACACATATCGTAAGACTGACGCATCGCAGCAATTTTTTCCCATTTCACTTTTCCTTTTTTGCTGATGAGTGCAATTCCAAACCGCTTATGTTGCGTGGTATCAACAGGCGTGCTAAATAGTTTATTAGCTGTTAAACGCAGTCCAACATATACTCCATCATCCGATGCCGCTAAGGTATTCAGGTAGGATAAACCGCCATTACGTTGAATCCAATTAATTGCCCCTGAAGGACTGTAAGAGATGATAAACGCTTCGTTTTTAAAATTGCTATTATACTTACTTGGTGCTAAAAATTGTTTGCCATTCGAGAATAACGCGTGATTTTTATAAGTACTTCCCAAATAAATGGTGCCATCATTTGCGATGCTAATGTCAAATGAATTGAGGCTGCCCGGTCCTTGGGTATGAAAAATAACATCTCCCCATATAAGTGTTCCAGTATTGCTGTAAAGCGCGATATAGTCACCATCGCTATTTACAGGGTTGGTCACTTTCAACTGCTTGGCGAGGGTTTTCGCACCTGATGGCCCAGCGATGAGGTATTTACCATCCATATAGCTTTTAAAAATTAATCGGTCGAGCTTCATCCATGTTGAGTTTTGCAACGCTACAGATTTTGTAATTTTTCCATCTGTAGATAAATGAAGAATGCTACGTCCGCTGGGTAGCTCAACTGGCCGAACGTATTGCCCTTCGCCACGACCTATTTTTCCTCTGGTAACTTGCGCTAATACTAAGATTTCATCATTCGCTGACTTTTCTACTTGATAGAGCGTCCCAAAAGCATCATACATGACAAAATACCACATCACGACACCCTCAGCATTGAACTTAATTAAAAAAGAAGCATCTTGATTTCGCAATGACATGGGATATTCTTCGCCATTTCCATGCATAAACTTCACTTTTCCCAATCGAGTGGGAGTGGTTAAGGACGTTTGGTGGGCAATGGCAATGACAGCGTTATCGGATAATACGGTGAAGTCTTCAAAAGACATACTTAGATTTTGCACTCCACCAGCCCATTCAAATAATTCTTTTTTTTGGCTAAAAGCGAAATGTTGAATGGTTGTAAATAAAATCAGTAATAAAAGAGTTCGCATGGTATTAGTAGCTTTTTCCAGTGGTATCAAAATAAATGGTAGTTTTGTCAAGAGTCGCTTTAAATCCGCCATTAGGCGTTAACTGAGGATCAATTTGATCGTACTTTACTGGAATGATGATCGTGCCATCTGCTTTTGCAACTCCAGTTTTTCCAAATCTTCTCAAGTAATAATAGCCTGATTTAAAGTTGAAAACATTTTCGTATTTCAGTGGAATAATTACCTCCCCATCACGAGAAATTACCCCTTGTAATCCATATTTTTTAACCAGAAAACGGTTGGCATCAATGAATGAGATATGATCGTAAATAAAGGGAATAATGGGTTGCCCAGTAGTGGAGATCACGCCCATGATTTCTTTAATTTCATGATCGATGGTATCGCTGAGGTATGCGGTAGCCATATTACTTTGATAGGCTTCCATCCGATTATAAATAATAGGCGTTAATGCTTTGCCTAATGTATCCATTAAACCAGCTTTGTTCTGATAATGTATGCTTACAACGCTTGCACCAGAAGTATCAGTCAACTTTTTCGCTAATTTAACCTCCAACGGAATGATTTGGAGGGTATTCGGATTGACACCATGTTGCTGAATGAGCTCCGTTTTATTGGGAATGTGATGCGGCCATTCTTTTTTACTGAGCGCATAATAGCGTGTAGCTGTGCTGTCAAAAGTGCTGGGAAGTTCTGTGGTAATGGGCTCTAATTCAGGTGTCAAAAAACTGCTTTGTTGATCTTTACTAACTTGTAAAAAATCGTGGTGATAAAATTGAATTTGATCATACACGGGTGGCAAGAGTACTTCTCCAGTTTCTGTAGAAACTAAAGCGGCTTTGTTATTTTTAGCTTCTAATTTAACAACAGCCCAACGTTCATTCCAAGACCAAACTTGATGGTATTGAGGTGGAATCAACACCTCGCCTTTTAGATTTAAAAAGCCGTAAGTTGAAACTCTAGTAGCAGGATCGTATTCGCGAATGAGTAATTTATTGAAGGCTTTTTTGGATAAACTTTGATTGGGTGGAAGTTTGATGAGATGACCATCGGCAAAAAGGATGAGGTAATTTTTTTGTTCATCCGTTCCAGTGACTATACCCTCTTTGTGTCGATATGGCCTTACTATCCGATGGCTTTCTTGCGTTTTTCTAACCAATACTTCTTCTACTCCTTCTTTTTTTGAAATGATAAAATCATCGCCAAGGTAATTGAGGTATTTAGGGTCTTGATTAATCACTGTTTTCCCAAACTCATCCATCAACGTACTGCTGCCATCAAGTTTAGTACATTTGAAAAATCGCTTTCGCCAAAGTGAAATCTGAAAATAGTCATTTGGGATAAGTTGTTCTCCAGTTTTTGAATAAAGGCCATACCTAATTTGATCGCCATATTTTTTGGGTAGGAGTAACTGATCTTGAAGATGTATGGGCGGGCCACAAAATTCAAAAGGCAGAATTGTGTTCCCCAGGGTATCCATCAATCCATAGTTCCGATTTTTATCGGCTAATACGAGAATATGATTACTTCCCTTTAAGAGCGCAGCATCCTGAAAACAACAACCCATTGACTTTTTGGGCATGCCATGTAACCAAATCTTATTTTCTTGCGCACACGAAAAAATAGAAGTCGTTAGTGCGGTGATGTGGTATTGTTCAAAGGGAATCACCACATTCAGGTTTTCATCGATTAATCCCCATTTGCCATTTTTTTTCACTTTGGCGAACTTTCCAATAAATGGTTCAGCCACCTCTAAGCCTTGGAATACCGTTTGTGACGTATTTCGATCCACATAACCCCATCCTGAGGCTAGTTTTTTAGGAATAAGCTTTTGAGCCAACGTTACATTCGGCCAAATCATTTTGATGAGGAGGACACAGATTAGTAAGAAGCGTCTATCTTTGGGGAATCGTCTCAAATGTCTCGTTATAATTGATGAAAATATGGGGAAAGTTAAGTGTTTTTTCTTGCTTTTAGGAATTGTTTTCGGTTTTGTTACAACTAATGCCCAAGTTATGGACTGGTTTGTTTTAAACGATGCAAGCGGAGCATTAAACCCTAGATTTTTAGAACTCGATAAGGAAGGAAATACGTATTTGGTGGGAGAATATTCTGGGGAAGTCATGTTTCGGTCAGCAGAACCATCGGCTGATACCTTCCATACATTGGCGCCAAGTAAGAAAAAGGTGTTTCTGTCAAAATATGATGTCAATGGAAATTTATTATTTGGAGCAACTATAAAAGCATTAGGCTCTAGTAATCATCTCATTGGAATTAGAGGATTTAAAGTATTGGCCGATGGTCGCTTATTGGTCGGTGTGTATAGTGATTATGATATCATTATCAGAGATGCAAATGGGGAAAAACATCAGTTTAAGCTGTATAAAAAAATGCTGCTGTTATACTTTTCGAATGATGGAAAGTTTCTAAAGCATACCAAGTTTCCCTATAAACATGCCCATCACTTTCAAGAGGATCAGTATGGGCGCATCTATTGTGTGGCACGTGGACGGAGCAGGGGGATTTTTTACCAAGACAAAGGCACAGAAGCATTCCAACAATTGAACTTTACTCCGCTGCGCAATTACAATTATAATTCAACCTTATTTCAGGGTTACCAAGTGCTTGGTGACGATTTGTGGATACTGATTGTAGAAAATAAAACAGAACGCTATTCAAAAAAGCACCTCATTCAGCTGTATAAATTAAATGCTAGAAAAACGCCAACAACCATAGCCCCCATCTTTACAAAAAAGATCGAAGGATATTCGGATTATGCGTGCAACTTAGTGGTCAATCAGGGAACAGTTGAAGTAGTATTGGGCGTGAATAAATCGAAGAATGCGACCTTTAAAGTGAATTCCAGCAAACTATTTGATTTTGCCCATAATGGTTTGGTCATTTTTTCAGCTGACGGTCAAGTAAAGCTAAAAGAAGATATGAGCTTTCTTCCTGCACGCTCACTTCGGGTTACACCAAGTCAAATAGGTGGGTATTATGTACTTGGTCGTCCTTACAAAACCTTTAAACTGAAAGGACAGCAAGATTCTATTATGGTAAAAGCACACAGTCCATATGTGTATGACCAACTGTTGATGAAGGTAGACGATAATTTTAGTTTAGAATGGTATACGAAAGCGGGAGGTACATCAGACCAATATTTTGTGTTGGGTGTGCAGGAGCATCAAGGCAGTGTGATCTACGCTTCAGCAATTAGAGATTATGGAGAGTTTTTAGGGGCGTATAAAGAGGTGAATTGGCTAGCGGGTTGCTACCTCATGAAAATCAAACCACCTGAATAAAGTCAGGGAAATAGCTAGATTATTTTCGTAGCATTGGCTTCATCAAGCATTTAAAAAAATACAATCAATAATAAATGACCATGAAAGTAAATGTCATTTTTTTTGGGCAATTAGAGCAATTGGCAAACTGCAAGAGCAAGGAGTTTGAATCGGTACATAACACCGAAGAATTGAAACAACAGGTTGCGGAACAGTTTCCACAGCTTGCCGAGTTTGATTACCTCATTGCCCTAAATCAAGAAATTGTACGGGAAAATAGTGTCATTGCGGATCAAGATGAAGTGGCTTTGTTACCTCCCTTTGCAGGTGGATGATTATGAAAAGAAATCGTAAGGCACTTGTCGGATTAATTCTTTGCGGAGGGCAAAGTTCCCGAATGGGACAAGATAAAGGCTTGATGAAAACGGATGGGGAGTTATGGGCAAAACGCTTAGAAATGCTCTTGGCAAAAGAAGGCATCAGCGAGGTGTTTTTTTCTGTTGGTTCGCACAACTACGCAGCTTATGCCGAGCATTTTCCCACACATCAATTGGTTTTAGATCAAGCTTTTTCCAATATCCCAACTCCGCTCATCGGCATATTATCCACTTATGCGCAGCTCAAAAAACAGCGTATGAGTAAGGATTTGTTGGTACTAGCCTGTGATTTGCAGCAGGTTGATTCCGCAGTGCTGCATCAGCTTTTTCAAGCGTATAGCAACTACCCAGCATATCCCATTCATTTGTTGGCAGATGATGCATACGAGCAACCGCTAGCCGGAATTTATACGACTGAAGGCTTAGCGCAATTACATTTCGAAACTCAAAAGATAAATGAGAAATCTGATTCCTTGCGAAGTATGGTGAAGCGCATCCATGCGCAAGTGATTAAACTGCCATTAGCCATGCAATCCAAATTGAAGAACTTTAATGCTCCTGAAGATTTAGAATAGTAGTGCTCCTTACTTCCAAAACATAAAACGAATTTGATCTCCTTTTTTCAATTCCTTTTCTTGTGCAGGATGATGTGCAATGCCATGCGTACCCACAGATGCAGTGATATCGCCACTTCCTTTGTATTTTTTAGGTACGACTTGACCAATTTCATTGAGTGAACAGACAAAGAACTCATCTAACGGATGTTTTTTGGACTTGTCTTGGGCTAAAGATAGTGTAAACCAATCTGCTGATTTTCCATAACTTGCTGCTAAGTATACTTCAATAAAAAGCTTGAAGGTTACTTGGCAAGATAAAGGATTACCTGGTAAACCAAATACCGCGGTTCCTGTATCGGCTTGCTTTCCAAACCAAATCGGTTTACCTGGTTTAATCGCAGTTCGGTGAAAGACTTGTTTTACACCCACTTTTTTTAAGATTTGGGGCACATAATCGGCATCTCCCATAGAAACGCCACCGCTCAAGATGAGGATATCCTCTTGCAGGCCAATTAAAATGGCTTGTTCGATGGCTGCTTTGGTGTCAGGAGTATGTGTGACAAAGGCAGGACTAATACCCAAGTTTCCGAGTAAGCCTTTTAGTGTGAATTCATTGGAATTACGAATTTGATGTGGTTCCACAGGAGAACCTACTGGTTTGAGTTCATCTCCTGTAGAAATGATGGCTACAGTGGGTGGTTTGTACACTGATATGGAGGCATGTCCCGTTACGGCTAAAATACCTAAAATGTCATGGGTGCAACGGGTTCCTTTGCTCACAATCTTTTGAGCTTGTTTTACATCTTCACCTGCGATGGCTAAATTTTGTCCTTTTCGAGCTGGGGTAGGGAAGGAGAGTGTGACTTGATTACCTTCCTGATGGGTATCTTCCACGCGAATAATCAAATCTGCCGAAGGAGGCGTTGCCGACCCTGTCATGATTTTTAAACATTCTCCTTGCCGAATTACCGCATCTGTGGTGTGACCTGCATGGAGTTCTCCAATGACGTTTAGGGTAATCCCATCTTGAGCATCTTCGATTTTTAGTGCATAGCCATCCATTGCAGCACGGTTAAATGGGGGGTAATTCCGGTCTGCTACGATATCTTGAGCCAATATTCTACCAAAGGCATCATGAATAGCAATGCTTTCTGTGGCAAGTGGTTGACTGGCTTGTTTTACCAATTGCAGCGCTTCTTCAAATGGGAGCATAGGTGTTGCTTTTTTATTTGAAACGAAGGTAATGCGCATCAGGCATTTAAAGAAATATTTCTGTATGCGTGTGCACTACTTGGCTTTTTGCAAGCTTTCCCCTGTTTCCCAAGGCCTTATCTTCATAATGAGCCCTTTTTTTAACTTGTCTTGTAAGAGGTTGCCTTTTCGATCGTAGGCTCCCCAAGGACTATTGGCAACATAATAGAACTCATCGCCACAAAATACTCCCAAGGTAGGCTCGTTAAGCTCAGGCGTAGCATGTTCGAGGATATCATATTTTTTTACGACTTCTAATTGATCATCTAAGATATACTCAACTACACGAAATGGGGTAATGCCATTGTGAATGGCAATTAAGCTATTTTTGTAAAAATACAATCCATCTACTCCAACGAGTAAAACAGGCTGAGGAGTGTTTAGCGTCCGAATATTTTTGGATTGTGTATCAAGTCGGTACACGTTGGTGCGGTAATCAGCTACAAATAAGTAGTTTCCATCATCAGAGAAGGCCAAACCTTGCAGTGATGTCCACCTAGAATCGCTAAAGTATTTTTCAAGTTGATCGGTTTGTGGGTTTATGGTGTAAATAGTTGAAGAATAGCTATCGGTGGTGAATACCGCATTGGTTTGAGGATGCAAAATGAGGTCACCTAAATAATGGACTTTTTCATCCTTAGGAAGTGTATACTTTTTAAGGAGCTTTCCTTCAGTTAGGTCGTATTTAAAAATGGCTGTTTGCCCTTCTTGATTTTTGGAAAATCCCTCCATATTTGGAATAGCGCCTGTACATACCCATAAAACACGATGAATGGGATCAATTTGCATCCCTGAAACGGACATCAGTGAATCTTGGCCTGATGGAATAAATTCAGAAACTACTCCATTGCGGTCAATTTTAATAATTTTCTGTTTACGAATAGAACTGCAATAAAAGCTTGCAGTAGCCGGATCATAGGCTAAGCCTTCGGGATGGAAATCCAATTCGGGTAATTCAAAGGCTTTGGCACTTTCATTAATGGGTTTTAGCATTTCCTGCATATGCTGGATCACCTTTTTAAATTTTCCTTTGTGTTTGATGGATGCAAAGTCTTCATCATCAGCAAGCTTTGGATCGGGTCGAAGCCAGATTAACTTTTTTAGGTTGGAAATAGCCAACTTTTGATTACCTGTTAATGCATATGCACTGGCTAAGCGATAGATCACTGCAGGGCGGTTTGGAAGCAGCTGCTCAATTTCAAGGACTTTATTGAGGTAGGTATTATAATCTTGGTTTTTATGGGCTTGTAGGGCTTCTTGATACAATTGATTCACGGGTGATTGTGCAAGCGCTTGACAAGAAATAAATAGCAAGAAATAGAGGTAGATCAGTTTTTTCATCATCGGTTTGGAATGGTCGTAGGGCCTAATATACTGCCATTTTGGAAATAGAAGTCCATTTTTACGTCAATGGAGAATATCAGGTAGTATTGGATGAAAAGAATGGATTTCTAGGGAGAACTTAGAGGTGGTTTTGCTAACTAAAAAACAAACCCTCTGTTCTCCAAAATGAAGAATGAGGGCAATGTAAGTCAGAACGATGGTATTCTCTTTAAATAAATGGCATGTAATTGTAGGAACGGCTACAACACATCTCCTAGTTATTCTCAGAAAATGGGATTTGTATTTTTCCTGATTTTTGATCTTAACAATTTTACCTTTTAAAGCTTGCTCGATTGTAAGGGCTGGTTAGGGACGCAATGGGTAAATGGGATTTTTCCTAACCATTTCCCTGCAATCAAAGCTGTTGTTATCCTTAGTTCATGGAATGAATGCCAACTTTATTTCCTTCTGTATCTATAAAAAATGCGCAATAGCCAATTTCATCGGTGATTTTAAATTTAGGAACCACCACTTTACCCCCAGCTTCTTCAATGCGGTTGAGTATTACTTGTAAATCGGTACCGCCATTGAGATAAACCAATGTGCCTGTTTCACTGGGTTCGTAACCCTCTCCACAGGCAATTGCTCCTCCAATGCCTCCTTGTTCAACTAAAAGAAAGCCCATATCAATAGGACCCATTTTTTGAGTAGGCATTTCAAAATCATATATCGTACTGTAAAATCTTTTCGCACGCTCAAAATTTGAAACAGGGATTTCAAACCAATTAATTGAGTTCTTTAGTGTTTCCATCAGCAAATAGATTAGGGTTAGCTTGTTTGTCTGTAACAAAGGAAGGTAGTTTTTTTAACTAATGCAATTATTTTAAACATTTATTTTTATAAAAATTACCAAATGTTTAAAAAGTGAGTAATATTTTTTTTATCACTGATGCTGCTAATAATCTTATAACTTTGCTGGAATTGCTATAAAAAGGAGAGCGAAGGGGAATTAATGGATGATAGATATGCCATAGTTATGGTTGATTAATTAGTGAATAACACAACGGTTTAGTTTAGAGTTATGCGATTAGGCTGTATGATAATAATGATTAGTTGTTGCTTAGTCATGGCTTGTCAAAAGCAAGAGCCAGACAGTTCGTTTGCGCCACTGCCTTCGGCAAGAACGATAGATCCTCAAAAACAACTTATGTTTATCAATGAGCGGATAGAGGATAATTCCTTTACCGCTGAGTTTTATTACCGAAGGGCCATTTTAAATCAGGAAGCTAATCGATACCGCGCTGGCATGCGTGATATTCAAGCGGCCATCCGATTAGATAGCTCCAAGAGTGAGTATCATTTTTTGAGGGCACATATTTTATCAGAGCTCAATACACCTAGAGATGCCATCAACTCTGCATTAACGGCTGAAAAAATGGGTTATTCTGGCTTAGAATTAGATTTGCTGCTAGGTAAATTACATTTCCTAAATCAGAATTACGGACAGTCCTTATTGCATTTGCGAAGAGCGCGGCAGGTGAGCCATGATAACCCAGAGATTTCTTACTATTTTGGTGCCATCTATGCTCAGGCTGAAGATACCGCACAAGCTTTTAATGAACTGGACAATGCGTTGTTATTAGACCCTAAAAATATCGATGCATATGTAACAGGAATCCAGTTGGCGAATAAGTTTAATCGTTTTAGAAAATCGCAACAGCTAGCGCAGCAATCATTAAAAAATTGCGCTCCAACCATTGATTTAAGCTATGAAATTGCCCAAACGTTATTGGTGACGAATCAAGTAGACAGCGCTGCGTATTGGTTTGAGAAGATTTTAAAAGAGGAGCCAGAGTCTTGGAAAGCCAGTTTGGGAATGGCGAAATACCTGATTGCCAAGAAACAGTATATTGAAGCGGAAGACTATTATGTGAATGCATTAGAGTATAACCCTAATATTGAAGGAGGTTATTATCAGTTGGGGTACATTTATGAGTATTATGCCAAAAATTACGAGAAGGCCTTGAAATATTATACCAAGGCCAAGCGATTAAACAGAGGTAATGAAGAAATTATGCTTGCAGTTGAGCGGGCTGAACGGAAAAAGGCATATAAAAATGGGTATAGACCTCGACCTATACTGCAGGATACGACAAATCAGAAAAACGACTAATTTCAAAACAGCCTCTAAGATATAGAAACGTTCTTACCTCTGAAGATAGATTTCAACATATCTACTAAGCCTTTCTTGTAAACAGGCTTAGTTAAGCAATATTCTACACCTGCTTTTTTGAATTGCTTTTTTTCCAAATCGTAAGAATAGTTGGCTACACCGATGATGGGAATGTCTTTGCCGGAAGCTTTTTCCAATTCACGAATGCATTCGATGGTGCTGCCCTTGTCACAAGTCGATAAGTCACTGTTAAGCATGACTGCCTCGTACTCATCTTCTGATAATTTTTGAATAACTTTTGTCCCTTTTTTTACGACATCGGCTTCCCATCCATTTTTTTGAAGGAGAGATTGCATGTAAGCCGCTTGAATTGACTCGGCTTCTGCTACTAAAATTTTCTTCTTACCCATTACTGACCCTGTTTTAATAATCCTAGTTTTGCACAATTAAATACCCTAATAATCTGAAGATTGTATTATTCTAACGAGTATTGTAGGTTTAATTTGTTAGTTCATCGAAGTATTAGATGTATAGCTGATATTATTCGATAAAGTTCATGATTCAATAGACAAAAAACAAACCAATCAACATAAAATATTGCAATAAATCATCGAAAAATTACAACAAAGTTCAAATGACCTTCATCAGTATGTTTTTGGCCAAAAAATACTTGCTTAAATGTAGTTTATCATAGTAAATGAGTCACGAGTGCTTAATCCACAAAATGGTAAAGTGCTTTTACTGAGTTATACAAATTGAATTGTGTTTTTCCAAGTAGGTCTTAATAGGTTTGATCTCAATAGAGATTGATGGGAAATGGTTTTACCCGACTTGTTTACAAGTGTTAACAATATTAACGCCAAAATGTTTTAATAGGTTTCAAAAAGCACACATTTATTCTTCGAAAAGAAGATTACTCTTAAAACAGTTGACGATTGACTGTCTACAGCTTGTTAATCACTATCATAAATTAAGCGAGTGCAGTTAACGTTCCACGTTGTTTCTACCTCTTCGAGGAACAGCTTTTATTAAATGAAGTGATCGCATTCTGCTTTTGATCTTCAATATCCTCACGATAAGTTTCTGTAGCGCATTCGAAAATAGGTATATAGATATTATTTATTGAGTTTGTTGTTGTTTATAGATTTTGATTATGTTATCATAGAATTAATCAATGGGCGAAAGTGTGATAATCCATAAAGATTATCGTAAATTTAATCACTCAATCAAACAAGCTAGGTCTATCAAATTTTCAAACAATCCAAATCTATTTAATATGGAAAACAACAATCCTTCTAACGGTGCTGGTAAATGTCCATTTCATGGTGGAGTTCTAAAAAGTAGTGCCGGAGGTGGTACAACAAACCGAGACTGGTGGCCCAACCAGTTAAAACTAAATATCCTTCGTCAACATTCTTCCTTGTCAAACCCAATGGGTGATGACTTCAATTATGCAGAAGCATTTAAGAGTCTTGATTTGAATGCAGTAAAGCAAGATCTTTACGATTTAATGACCGATTCACAAGATTGGTGGCCAGCTGATTATGGTCATTATGGTCCGCTTTTCATTAGAATGGCATGGCACAGTGCAGGTACGTATCGGATTGGAGATGGACGTGGAGGCGCAGGTTCTGGTACACAGCGATTTGCCCCATTAAATAGCTGGCCAGATAATGGTAATTTGGATAAGGCTCGCTTGTTACTTTGGCCGATCAAGAAAAAGTATGGAAACAAGCTTTCTTGGGCTGATTTGATGATCTTAGCTGGTAATTGCGCCTTAGAATCAATGGGTTTTAAAACCTTTGGTTTTGCGGGTGGTCGTGAAGATGTTTGGCATCCAGAAGAAGACATTTATTGGGGAGTAGAAACAGAGTGGTTGGGCGATAAGCGTTATACAGGCGATCGTGAATTAGAAAATACACTTGGTGCTGTTCAGATGGGTTTGATCTATGTAAATCCTGAAGGACCGAATGGTAATCCTGATCCGTTGAAGTCTGCCATCGACATTCGTGAAACATTTGGCCGTATGGCAATGAATGATGAGGAAACGGTAGCATTGGTTGCAGGAGGACATACATTTGGCAAAGCCCACGGAGCAGCTGATCCAGATAAATATGTAGGTAGAGAGCCTGCAGGGGCAAGTATTGAAGAACAAAGCATGGGGTGGAAAAATACCTTTGGTAGTGGACATGGCAATGACACCATCACGAGTGGTATAGAAGGGCCATGGACTCCTAACCCAACGCAATGGGATAATGAATATTTTGAAGTATTATTTGGTTATGAGTGGGAATTGACCAAAAGCCCTGCAGGAGCGAATCAGTGGACGCCAACGGCTGCTTCTAATGCGAAAAAGGCTCCACAGGCTGGTGATGCTTCCAAAACACAGGCATTGATGATGACCACAGCTGATATGGCCTTGAAAATGGACCCTACCTATCGGGCGATTTCTGAGCGCTTCCACAAGAACCCTGAAGAGTTTGCCGATGCATTTGCGCGTGCTTGGTTCAAGTTAACGCACCGCGATATGGGACCAATTGCGCGATACCTTGGCTCAGAAGTGCCTTCAGAAGTACTCATCTGGCAAGATCCTACGCCTGCTGTTGATCATGAGTTGATTGATGAGCAAGATATTGCTGGATTAAAGGCAAACATCCTCGCTTCTGGATTAACAGTGGCTCAACTAGTAGAAACGGCTTGGGCTTCTGCTGCTACCTTTAGAGGTTCCGATAAACGAGGTGGTGCAAATGGTGCTCGTATTCGTTTAGCACCTCAAAAAGATTGGGAAGTAAATAATCCTACGCAATTAGCTGCGGTATTAAGCACGCTGGAAAGCATTCAAGAGGAATTTAATAATACGCAATCGGGAGGTAAAAAAGTGTCTTTAGCGGATGTGATTGTTTTGGCAGGCTGTGCTGGTGTGGAAAAAGCAGCAAAAGATGCGGGACATGACGTGACTGTTCCATTCTCACCTGGTCGTACAGATGCTTCTCAAGATCAAACGGATGTAGAATCGTTTGAAGCGCTTAAGCCAAAAGCGGATGGCTTCCGTAATTATAAACATGCTGCATTTGCAACATCTGCTGAAGAAATGCTCGTGGATCAAGCGCAATTGCTAGAGTTGACTGCTCCTGAGATGACAGTGCTTGTTGGAGGGATGCGGGTATTGAATACCAACTTTGGAGGAACAAAGCATGGCGTATTTACAGAACGTCCAGAGGTATTGAGCAATGATTTCTTTGTAAATCTACTTGACTTTGGAATTACTTGGAGTGCTACTTCAGATGATCAACAGGTATTTGAAGGTCGTGATCGAAAGACGGGCGCGGTGAAGTGGACAGGAACGCGTGCAGATTTGATTTTTGGTTCAAATACAGAGCTTCGCGCATTGGCTGAAGTGTATGCTTGTGACGACTCTGGTGAAAAGTTTGTACAAGACTTCGTTGCTGCATGGACTAAAGTAATGAACCTTGATCGTTTTGACTTGGCTTAATGCCATGATGATAATCTAATATTACCAAAGGTGGCATCAAGCCACCTTTTTTTGTTATTGCTCACTACCTATTTTTTACGGATGTAAATATCGCCATGCATGTTTTTGAACATCAGTTCTGGCCCTCCTCCATTAATTTTTCCTACTACCCATTTATCCATAATAATCTTACTACCGCCCCCATTTTTAGGCTTTTCCATCTTAATAGGTTGGTCTTCGATTTTCATATCAAAATCGCTGTAAATATTGCCATAGTCAGATTTGATTTTGGCGGTAGCCTTAATCGAAGTGGGAAGCGTGACATCTACTTTTCCATTTAAGGTGGTAAATGACATTGGGATATCAGGAGTAACTTTACTCAAAGTAGCCGTAATTTTTCCATTTACTGTATTTGAAACTATGGAACCTTCCACATCGTTTAGCGTAATAGAACCATTTACATTGGAGATTTCCAATTCACCACCTACCCCTGAGACTTCAATGTTACCATTGTTGATGGTTTTTAAGCGGAGATCAAAACTCTTAGGAACGAGTATTTCAAAATCAATTTTACGTTTCCACGACTCGGCTTCCACTTCAACATGATTATCCTTTTCCTGAATTTCTAGCCCATAGGAGTTATTGGGGATTCTAAACATGCCATTATCAGATTTCGAAGGTGCTTTACCTTGTTCATACGTAATGGCGCTTACCACCACCTCTTTGCCTCCATAAGCTTGCACGGTAATGCTGCCTTTAATCAATTCAACAGTCAGTTTTCCCTTCTTACCTGGGTTGGATAAAGGTACAGGAATCTTTTTAACGGTTTTTTCTTGCGCGATGCCTGCGAAACTATAGAAACACAAGAGGAATAGAATTAACTTCTTCATTTGTCTTAAAATTTAATGTCAATAACTTTTTAATGGTTTGAGCAGTTAGTGCTTTTTGATGTAGATGTTTCCATTCAAGGTTTCAAACTTATACGAAACGTCTCCTTTACCTACAGTAACACCCGTATATTTATTCACAACGAAACGAACCGTTCCACTTTTGTCATGTTGTTTGTCTACTTTAGAGGGAAGGTATCCACTCACATCAAATTCGGTAAAAAATTCTCCATGCATGCTTTTGAAACCCAAGTGGGCAGAAAGGTTTTTGCGGTAGTGTATGGTAATGTCACCATTAATGGTGCTGTACTTTGAGTTTTCAGGTGGGTTTTCCTTGTAGCTTGCTTTAACCACGCCATTCACGGTTGTTGCTTTAGTTTTTCCCGTGATATCTTCTAAAATGACATCTCCATTCACATTACTGGCTCGTAAGTTTTCAGCATAAATACCCTTGACTTTAACATCACCATGATTAATGGTATGCACGCTCAAATCAATGTTGGATGGAGCTTTAACTTTAATATCAAAATTAAAAGCATAATCTACCTCATGATGATTATTCCAACTCCACCAACTTTTACCTTTATGGCGTTTACGCATCATATATGGGCTATCAATGTATACATAAATGGTATCGCCTTTCTCTTCCACCACAAATTTGATATCGCGTTTCCCTTCTTCTACATCACTGTCTGAGTCGCCTGTGATGCGTTTGTCGATCTCCATTTTAACATCATTGCCCTGATAACCTTCTACGGTGACATGACCATTTACATTTTCAAGCACGAATACCCGTTTTTTTGCGTTTTCACTGAATTTAGCCATTCGGTTAAACGATTCTTCATGTTTTTGTGCATAAGCTTGAATTAAATTATACACGAGAAAGAATAGGGCGAGACCTACAATTTTTAATACACTCTTTTTCATTCGTTTTTAATTAATTTGACATTGAACTTGTCTAACATTAATTTATTTCGGTTCCAAAAGGTTAAGAAACTCTCACTTTTCGTTGCTTTTTTTTGAAAGAGCACTGCTATTACTGCAAAAAAGCGCCTTAATTGAAGGCTTCTTCACACTTTTTCGCTCGAAAAAACTAATGTTAGACAAGTTCACTTTATAAAGCACCTCATCCAATAACTACAGTATCTACCTTCTCATATAATCGCAGTTGACTATGAGACCAACTTTTTTGGTATTTTTTTATTTCATTATACTACATATTCCTTTACATGCTCAAGAGAAGCAGCCCTTAATTCAAAACTATCCGCATCAAGTCTATCAAGGCAGGGGCATTAATACCCAAATATTTAAGGACAGTAGGGGAGTGCTTTATATCGGAAATACTGGGGGGCTTGTTGAATACGATGGACATCATTGGCGTAAAATTGATGCGCAATATACCCAACAAATTACGAGTACGGATGCAGGAGTCATCTACTTTTTATTTGGCCCTGGCTTAGGGCGTATCGAAGTAGATGAGACAGGGCAAACCTACCATATTCCGTTGTATGAGAAAATGCCAAAATTTGAAGAAGGTACCGGGCCGATGCTTCATTTAGCTACTGACAAAGAAACCGTGTATTTTGCCTCAGCTACTCATGCCTTTCGTTACCAAAATGACAAAATAGATGGCTGGAGCGCGCCAAAAAATGCCCAGATCACCACCATGATCAAGTACCAAGGAAAAGTTTGTTTCGCTTATATTTTAGAATCTACCACCTATTTGGCAACGATTCAAACTAATCAGCTAGCCGTCATCGATTCCCTCCCCAAACGCTGTAGCCTGATTATGCCTTATAAGAAAGACACCTTAATCATCGGACATTCTTATGGAGGATTTCAGCGATTTCCTAACCCTCATCCAGGACAAACAGATGAGTTATTTACTGAAATTAATACCCTACTGCGTAATAACCCAACGACAGAAATGCCCAAGTACTATCAAGGTAACTACCTCCTTGGCACGTACAAAGAAGGATTGGCTGTATTTGATGAACAATTCAAACTCAAAGGAAAGATTACCGAAACTTCGAGTACGTTAATCTCTGACAATATTCTCAATGTAACCATAGACGATTTAGGCAAAGCTTGGATTTCTACTTCGCAAGGCTTTTCAAGAATAAACTGGAGCAGTCCCGTACGCTATTGGGATAAAAAACAGGGATTAAGAGGAACCGTTTACTCCTTAAAGCGCATTAATGGCCGCATTTATGTCGGCACCGCTACAGGGCTTTTTACTTGGGATGACACCAAACAACAATTCGAACGCATTGATATTCCGGGGCCAGACTGCCTTTCTATACGCAAATACATCAATCCAGAAGATTCTACAGATGTGCGCACACTCGCCATGTCTAATTCTTACATCTTAGAGATTGAGAATAAAACCAGCAAAACCATTTTCAGCCGCGATGACTTTGAAGGGGTGATGGTAGGATTAATGCCTGATCCATTATACAAACATCGAGTTTGGGTGTTATTGGCAGATGGTTTAGCCTCTATGCGTATGGAAAAGGGCAAATGGATTGCAGAAAAGAAAATTCCGAATTTTTCAGGCTATTGCCTACACATGATTAGTGATGATCATGATGATTTATGGCTTTCAGCAAAACCTCCACACAAGGTAAACTACCTAAAAAGAAAGCCTGGTACTGAACGTGAATTTGACATTCAAACCTATACTGTAGCAGATCATGGCGTTAGTCCTCGTGAGTTAGTTTTTCCTTCTAAAGTTGGAGATCACATCGTGATAGGAGGTCGATACTTAGATGCGCAGCGCGATACCTTTCTGACTTACGAGCAGATCGGAACAGAGCACTTAGATTATTTTGCAGATGTGCTCTATTTCGAAGAAATGAATGATTCATTGATTTGGGTAACTGGTGAATTAAAAAATGCACGTTTAACGAGAACTGTTCCGTTAAGGAAACAGGAAAATGGCACTTATCAACTGCAACTCTATGAACTTGCTGACATTCCCGATGAGGCGTATGACTTACTCTTTGCGGAAGACGATGGCAAAATCTGGTTTTCTTCTAATGAACGATTGTATTGTTACGATATCAATGCTGTTCCTCCAAAATACGACAATTTTAATACCCTCATTCGACAAGTCATCATTGGTAAAGATTCGCTGTTATTTGGCGGTAACCACACCAAATTGGTCGATTCGATTGCCGTTTCTGTATTGCAAGCTGCACAACCACAAACCTTCCAAGTGCCTTGGACGCACAATCGCGTACGCTTTTCATTTGCTGCCACGGACTATGAGCGCGAGGCAGAAGTCGAATTTCAATATTTCTTAGATGGATTTGACAAGGAGTGGTCAGATTGGGCTACAAGTCATAATCGAGAGTACACCTATTTGAGAGAAGGCAAATATACGTTTCGTGTTCGGGCCAAAAATGCCTATCATAAAATAGGATCAGAAGCGCAGTTTTCGATTCAGGTACTTCCTCCTTGGTACCGCACCAATTATGCCTATGTGTGCTACATTGTTTTAGCAATTTTATTGATTATCATCGCAGCTCGTTTAAACAATAGACGCTTAGAAAAAATTCTTGCCAAACAACGCGAGATCAATCATCAGTTGAAACAAGCTGACAAATTAAAAGATGAATTTTTAGCGAACACCTCACATGAATTACGAACGCCCTTAAATGGAATTATTGGACTAGCAGACTCCATGCTAGACGGCATCGGCGGAGAGCTTTCGCCCATTAATCGAAAAAATCTGAATATGATTTCGATGAGTGGCAAGCGCCTTTCTGGTTTAATTAATGACATTCTTGATTTTTCCAAGATGAAAGACAAGAAATTGGTCATTCAAAAGCAAGCCTTAGATATGCGTACCTTATCGGAAGTGGTCTTGATGCTTTCGCAGCCTTTATTGACCAATAAAGAAGTGACGCTTCAAAATGACATTTCTGAAGATACACCTTTGATTGATGGTGATGAAAATCGTTTACAGCAAGTGCTATTAAACCTTATTGGTAATGCCATTAAATTCACGGACAGTGGCAGCATTACGATTCAAGCACAACGAGGCACTGACGATTCGGCACACGCGAATCAACTCATTATCTCGGTGATTGATACAGGAATTGGTATTCCCGAAGAAAAGTTTGAACAAATCTTCCAGTCCTTCGAGCAAGCAGAAGGCGACACCGCTCGTGAATATGGAGGAACAGGATTGGGCTTGGCCGTTACGCGACAATTAGTCGAATTGCATGGTGGAAAAATATGGGTAGACTCTAAAGTAGGTGTTGGCTCTACCTTTAGTTTCACTTTACCGATCAGTTCGCAAACCCAAGCATTTAATTCAGAACATCAATCCGAAACCACTATCCTACATGAGCTTCGTGAGGGAGAAGAGGATGCCATGCTCCCAATCACCCAAGTAGACGATACCGCATTCCGCATCTTAGTGGTAGACGATGAACCTGTTAACTTGCAAGTGCTAGAAAATCAGTTATCACTCAACAATTATGAGGTGATTAAGGCTAACGATGGTTTTGAGGCGTTGGAAATCATTGAACAAGCAGAGGAGCCTTTTGATCTCATGGTGTTAGATGTGATGATGCCCAAGATGTCGGGATATGAAGTCTGCCAAAAGGTACGTAAACAATACCTCGCATCTGAATTACCCATTGTGATGCTCACCGCCAAAAACCAAGTATCGGATTTAATTTCTGGATTTGAAGCCGGGGCAAATGACTACCTCACTAAACCTTTTACCAAAGGTGAATTGCTTTCTCGCATCCACCTTCATTTAGAATTGCTTACCAAAGCCCGAGAACTCGAAGATTACAATCAGAACCTCGAAAAAAAGGTGCAGGAACGCACCGAAGAAATTACGATGCAAAATGAAGAGTTGCATCAGCAAAAGGAAGAAATTCTTGCCCAACGTGACAACATTGAAGTTCAGCGAGATGAAATTGAATCTAAAAAACTTGAACTAGAAAAGGCTTACGATACGATTCAGCACAAAAACAGGCACATTACCGATAGTATCCGTTATGCGAAAAGTATTCAAACCGCCATTCTACCACTCAAAGATGAGCTTGATCAGGTTTTTAATGAACATTTTATCTTGTATCGCCCCAAAGATATTGTTTCTGGCGATTTCTACTGGTTTCATCGTCTTCCAGCAAGCAATGGTGAAACTACTGAAAAAATCTACATGGCAGTCGTTGATTGTACGGGACATGGCGTGCCAGGTGCATTCATGAGTATGGTGGGAAATACTCTATTGAATGATATTCTCAAGCATCGCAAGGTATATCAACCCGCACAAGTGCTAGAATTGCTTGATAGAGGTGTATATAATGTCCTACGTCAAGCAGATGGACATAATGATGACGGCATGGACGTATGTTTAGCACTTTTTGAAAAGCAAGGAGCAAATGGCTCCATTAAACTCACTTATGCTGGTGCCAAACGACCACTATTGTATCATCATCATCAAGAGCTTTCCATCATTAAAGGAGATAAACGAGCCATTGGTGGAGTACAAAAAAGAGAACGCCCTTTTACCGAAGCCGTATTGACCTTACAAGCTGGCGATGCGGTATTTTTAATGAGTGATGGCATTAATGATCAATTCAGTGAAGAACGCAGAAAATTCTCTTCTCACAGATTACGTAGCTTGTTGAGAGAACAAAGCCAAATGAGTATGCACGAATTGAAGACAACTTTAGAAGTCGAGCTGACCCAGCATCAGGGAAATGCAGAACAAATTGATGACATTACGGTAATTGGAATCCGTCTATAGCAAGCCTGTTTAAATCACATTGGTGAGGCGAAAATTTTTGAGTAGCTGTTCTTTCACAATTCATTAAAGAATTTTGGAATGAATTTAGCGTTAGTGTATTAACTACTAAGCATTTAAACGAAAATAAGCGCTATTGATTTAATGTTTTTTAGGAAAGCATCCCAAACAAAACAGCATTCATTTTCGTATATCTAATTAGAAATCAAGAAAATACACGAACTAAATTCAATCAGCATGACCCTATTAGGTTTCTTAATTACACTACTTATTCTTTCACTAGGTAAAATGTTTTTATCCCGTGAAAACACTTCATGGAAATCCAACAAGAATCGACATGTTGCGCTTAATAATGTGAAAGACTTTGATGAAGGAAATGCGCCCCAAAAGCATGATTGGGTGTCGGTAAACTCCTAATCTCTATAATTTACATAAATGACCATCCTTATCTGGCAGATAAGGATTTTTTTATTCCTTTTACTCAATACTGTGAGAAATACTCCACAGTCAATAGCTGGCATTCCCCATTTCAAATTGTATATTGCAGATTAACTCCATCTCATTTTCAAAATGAAACATTATCAATCAATCACTTTATGGCTAGTTGTTTTCCTGTTGAGTGCTGCCAAACCAATAGGAGAAAGCTCACTAGCTGCTGGTTATGGTATTGCCAAATCCATGTTTGCAAATACCAAAACGATTCAATCGCTGAGTTATGTCATGACGAAGCAAGAGCGCATCAATGGAAAAATGGTAAAACAGCAATCCTTTACCAAATTCACCAAAAGTCCATTTAGGGTATACATTCGGCAACAAGCGCCTAAAAATGGCTTGGAAGTGCTTTATGTAAAAGGCCAAAACAATAACAAGGCACTCATTAACCCCAACGGCTTTCCTTGGATTACCATTAAGGCCAATCCCATGGGTAGCCTCATGCGTGAAAAACAACACCATACGCTCTACGAATCGGGATTCGATCATGTCGTTTCTATTCTCGAATACCTCTGTCAGCGCTATGAATCTCAAATCAACTCCATGATCAAAAATGAGGGAAGTATTACTTGGGATGGTCGTCCGTGTTGGATCATTAGCTTCAATAACCCTTATTTTAAGTATGAGAAGTATACGGTAAAAAAGGGGGAAACCGTTCTGGATATCGCTGCTCAACGCAAACTCAGCGAGTATATGATTTTAGAGCATAATGAGTTGAATGATTACGATGACATCTCGGAGGGAGATGTGATTGAAATCCCCAATGCCTATTCGCCTAAATTGACGCTCTATGTAGATAAACAGCGGAACATCCCCATGTTCATGGAAGTGTATGACGATAAAGGCTTATACGAGCATTATGAATATTCAGATGTTGTGGTAAACCCGAGCTTCAACGATGAAGAGTTCTCGAAAACTTATGCTGAATATGGGTTTTAAAATTGTGTATATTAGTGTACATTATATATGAAGATAGTTCTTCTTAAACCTTTCAATTAATTCGTATTTCTTAGTTCTTGGTAGCGTTTTATTAGAAATATGGTTTAAGAAGTACTTTCCCTCTAGTTCAATACAGTCCTTTGGTGATACTGAAATTGAATATATATCACCTTCATGTAGAATGATACTTGAATCATATTCATCTCCATTTTTTTTTTATGGAACTGATAAATGTAATTTCTTGTTCTAGTTCGGCTATTATTAATTCTGAAACAAAAAATGGTATTATTATTTTTTCTTTTTGCATTTGATTTGGTTTCACATTAAATATTTCTCCCTGATACTTTAATTCTCCATTATTTACCAAGAATAAATGCGGACAACTTCCAAACTGCCAATGTCTATCAATCCAGTAAACACGTTCAAATGAAAAGTCATGAATACTGGAAATTAATTTTTGGTTTAGGTATTCAAAATTTATTTTCTTGGGAACTAACCTTGGCCCAATGAATTCTATACCTTGACTTTCCTGAATTGAGCCGAGTTCTAAATATTGAATCTGTTCAGAAACGTAGGTTGAAGTCACAATACCCTGTGTAAGTTTAGATAATCCTTGGAATTGTCCAAGAAAAAGTCCAAGAGGAATAATAATATTTTGAGATGTCTCAATAATGAACTCGGGGAGACTAGTAAAGTTCGCTTCATCCAATACACTTGTTTTATACAGCACTCCAGAATGTAAAATAGATTCAAGCTCTGTTAATCGAATAGGAAACTTCGAAATGTTTTTAATAACAAGAAATTGAATATAAAGAGGTCTTAAACGATAAAGTTCTTTAAAACTTGTGTTATCTCCACATCCGTCTCCATAACAAGTGAGTATTTCGCTAATTTTTTCTTTAGATACACCATTATTTAAAAGGAACTGTGAAACTTTATCTTTCTTGATAGTCGACTTTAACTCTTCATAACTTGGAATACGTCTATGATAAAAGAATTGATATTCATTCTCCTTTTCTGGAAATCTTATAGCATCTGGATATTGAATGTTATATTGCTCTCTATCAATGTCAATAAATTTCTCAATTTCAGTATGTCTATATTGTTGACCTTTAATTAAATTACGAAGGAATTTAAGTATACTATTTTCAAAAAGTAAAGGGTTTTCAAAAGGGAAACCTGATAAGTCATTTTCTGATAATTCTTTGATGAAATTAAATTCACATGTTATTAAAAACTTAGTACTGATAACATCACTTTCTGAAAATGTAACTTCTGGTATAATTCTTCTATCAATTATAAATTCAATTTCTTTTATTTCAAGCTTCTTAATTTCGGAAGTAAGTCGTTTGTGTCCCCACGTTTCTATTTTGATTTTAGGAAACTTTGCTCTTAAGGTATCAACATAATTCTCAACTTCACCAATTAGAGTGTCATTCGTGATATAGATAAACTTTTTAACGTTCTTCCAATTTTGAAGGCAACCATTTAAATCAGATGTAATTTTATCTTTCGTTTGCTTTGTACTTTCACCTCTGGTGGCATGCGCCTGAAAGAATATACGGGAGGCATAACAATAACCATCATTTTTCATATCACCATTTCGACCACCTGCTCGAACAGGAATGTATTCATTAGGATACAGCGTACTTAACAGTCTATCCACACTACCCTATGATTTTCCTAAGTTGTTGTAAATGATTAATTTAAGTCTAGCCATCCGAATAAATCGGTTTACTATTTCGTGCCAGAACGCAAGTTTTGGTTTTTCTTTTTTGAAGAAATATTGCCGTAACTCATCCATTCCTTTGCGAAATAAGCTTTTGACTCTATATCCATGATTTTTCAAGGGCACATGCCCCATCTGTTTTTCTAAACACCAACCTAGATGGATACAAAAGGCGTAAGCAATAGCTACTAAGTAGATTAATTTCACTATTCTTTCTGCAATTGGTATATGGGTTTCTTCCACATTAAAGCCCTGCCCTTTGAAGTCTTGGAACATAGCCTTTATACTCCATCTTTTTTTGTAGCTCCTTATTGCTTCATAAGCAAAGGCATTGGTCAACACAATAAGTAAATCTA
>JBMYQA010000074.1:0-23522 GCA_049600855.1 Flammeovirgaceae bacterium
TAAGAAAAGTGCCTATAAACTACAGCCGCTTACTTTAGAAACTCCCCTTTTTGGGGGAGGGCATGTTAGGAGAAGTCTACTACTTTCGTACTTGTTATTACAGGGTAACTAAAGTTATTCAGTCAGGTAAGTAGTTTATGTTTGACTTTACGTATTGATTAAACAAAAAACGTCATTTGAACGATCATAGAATTTGGTTTACCGTGTGCTTACGAATAGAATGGAAATTAAATAATAAATAGCACCAATAACATTAAGCCTCAATTAGCTCTCAATTCCTGTTGTCACATTATGGTTAATCGAACTGATGCTTTGAGTATCGATTTTAGCAAGTATACGTCTAGTTTGCTCAGTTAGTACTACTAGGAGCAAACAGTAGTATCCCTACCGATTCACTGACAACTAACCAAACATGATTAAAATACTAGGAATGAAAGTCTATTCCACGAAACCTTAATTTATTTTTACATGAAAAAGCAGCTAAAAGCAGATTTGTTTAGGTTTATTACCTTAAGAAGTCCCCAATTAATTACAAAAGAAAGACGGCAATTAGGATTTGTAGAACATCCGAATCATGCCGAAAGTTATTTTCTAAAAGAAATAATTTCAGAAACTAATTTAGCAACAGCAAAACAAAAGCTTCAGGCAGTAGTAGGTGGCTTTACGCCGTTTCAATCGGTAGAGGCAGTAAAACAGTTTGCAGGAGATTTGTGGGCGTTTTCGATGTGGTTAGGGAAATTCAAAAATGAACTTACCGATAGCAGCGATTTAAATAACCGCATTCAACAAAGTCTCAACTTATCTACTACTGATGCATTACAAGTATGGGATAATGTGTTTTATGACATATTAGTACAAAAAAATCCATACGTTCGGCAGGCGTGTTTGCAATTGCTCGTTGCCATTCATTTTTTGGAGCATTATTCAGATCACACCCATGATTTAGTGCAATTGAGAAGAATTGCCAATGGCAAAGTGGTTGTACCTACGGCATTCTCCAATAAACATGCCGTAGCGATGACGACTACCAACCCCGGTGGAATTGCGCATCGTTCAGATGATGCACCTCAACAAGAGTTTATTACGCAATATACGGGGCAAGCACATGCTATAAAACTACAAGGGCAGTATCACAACAAGATGTTAGCAGAGCAGGCCATCCGTGAATTACAGCACTTAAAAGAAACGTTTTTAGATTTAGAAGAGCGCTATCAGGACGATTATGATGAAGCATATGAAGAGGCACAAGGCAAATATGTGAAAGAATCAAAGGAAAGGTTGGCTGAATACTTGAAGGAAATTGGGAAAACAGAAGCAGATTTTACAGATCATGAAGAAGATCAGAATGATACCATTCCTGATCATATTTTACCCAGCTTTGAATTCGAATACCCTCTACCGTTATCAAGGCAATATACCAGCCGTAGGCTATCATTCAACGCGAAACAATTCATAGATAAGCATCGCCTATCAAAAAGTGATGTCAGCACAGCTATCCAATTAATTGATGAGCAGCTTTTTGCAGAAGAAGTGAATGCAGCACAATTGATTGACGACAAACCAAAGAAAATTGCCGTACAGGGCGTGGTGTTAAAAACACAAAACAGTTATGTACCCACCTATTCCATTAGCACACGATACACCAGCAATTCACAAGGACAGCATTGTATGGAAATTCATCTGCTCTTCCATACCAGTTATGCAAATGCGAGCTTGCAATCAGGGAGTTTTGAGGTTCATGTGAATACGGGGAACGGTGTGAAGACGTACACCGTAGATCATGCTGATATACACTGGCAAGGCCATACACAGCCAACGATGTTGCATGTCCATTTAACAACCATCTGTTTTTCGAAAGGGGAGTTTAAAGATACATTTACGTATGCTGTTGAAGGAAATTTTACCTTAGATGATGGGCAACATTTTAGATTGAATACAAAGTATGTAAGCATTTTTGGAAGGCACACCGGTGTTGCTACAACAGTGGTAAGTACTTCACCAAGTTCTGCCATTATTCATTACGGTATTAATAAGATTGGTGTAGCAGATTATCGAAAAGTAGAGCAAGAGCTCTGTTGCTATATTCCAGGTGAAGTATCTCACATCGAAAATATCATGGCGCGTGAATATAAGGAGAAGGCCACTCGTCAATTAACGCGTTCAGAAGAAAGTATTGAAACAACTACAGAACGAGAAATAGAAGAGCAAACGGATACGAGTACAACTACTCGAAACGAAATTGCCTCAGAAGTAGCGCAGGTATTGACGACCGATCGTGGAAGAAATTTAGGTTTTAATGCTGGGGTGAGTGGTTCGGCAACGACTCCTGTTTACAGTGCCTCATTTGATGCGGGAGTTACGGGAGAGTTTTCCTTCTCACAATCTACCTCAAACTCGAACAATATTGCAAAAACCTATGCAGAAGATGTAACGCGGAGGGCTTTAGAACGGGTAGTGCAGAAAAATACGGTGAAGCGTACGTCAAAAATCCTAAGAGAGTTTGAAGAAAATAACAAGCATGGGTACGATAACCGCGATGGAAGTAAGCATGTTACAGGGGTGTTCCGTTGGATTGATAAGGTGTACAAAAATCGCTTGGTAAATTATGGCAAACGGCTGATTTATGAGTTCATGATTCCAGAGCCGAGCCGTTATTACAAGGAGTTATTGAAAATTGAGGTAGATAATGCCAGTGGCGGAGCAAATCCAGGAGGTGGAAACACAGGAGGAGGAGGAACTCCCCCTATTGCACCAATACATCCTAAGGATCAAGATCCAAGCATGGCGAGCGCTTCGGATGTGACGTATGCTACTTACAAAACCTTGGCAGGTTTTTATGGTGTAAGCCCTACACTTCCACAAGATGAATTCGCTCCTGATAGTTCCAACACCAAAACAGAAAACATTTCCAACCCAGTAAATACAGGAGGAAACACCACACTAAATGCTTTTATACAAGTTCCTCAAGATTATGAATGTTACCGAATAGAAGGATCGGTAGCATACCAATGGCGACAAAGAAGTAATCCTAAGGGTTTCATCAACGTATCGGTTGGATCTGGTACCAATCAGTCGTGGAATAAACCCCATTACAACCATTGGAACATGAGAACTGACACCATACCCTTTGCATTCACCAATCTGAATTTAGGAGGGATGATTAACCCGAGTGTCAGTTCGCTAAAAGTTTGGCAGTATACATTATCGCTCACGGCTAAATTTAAACTGAAGAATAGTGTATTTCAGCAATGGCAGCAAATGGTATATGATGAAATTATGGCTGCGTATAATCAACAATATGCAGACTACTTAATTGCATTAGATGCCTACAATCAAAGCCAAAACCCTACGCCAACACCTACCCCAAGTACCGATGATGAGGATAAAACCTTGCAAGTAAACCCATTGTATACCAAGCAATATATTTTAAATGAGTTGAAACGCTTGTGTATTGAAATGATGTTCAAACCGTTTAACATGCAGCTCGGTAAGGATTTTTATCAAGGGGAGACGTGTAAAGTGCCAAATCTAAAATTAGGTCCAGAGCTAGATCGTTATGCGAGTACTGTAAAGTTCTTTGAACAAGCATTTGACTGGCGTATCCTCTCACAAGTATTCTATCCTTATTACTGGGCCGATCGTTGTGACTGGAAAGAGCTGTTCCAATCGCAAGATGCTTCGGATCATATCTTACAAGCCTTTTTGCAATCGGGTATGGCAAGAGTATTTGTGCCTGTTCGTGAAGGCTTTGAAGAGGCTGTGATTTATTTCTTAGAAACAGGCGAAGTGTGGCAGGGCACAGGCTTAGTCATTGATTCTGATGATGAGTTGTATTTATCCATTGTAGACGAAACAACTTACGTAGATGGTGCTGTAGAAGAGGAATGGGAAACCATTGTACCTACTTCACTAACCATCATACAAGAAGGATCAGCCTTATTAAATGATGATGGCTTACCTTGTTGTGAAGAAGATGGCGAAAACTTGATTGAACCTGATAAAAATATCCTTCAATTATTGGAAGAGAAAGGTTAAGCCGTTTTTCTTAAAGGAATCCATCCTAAGTAGATGGATTCCTTCTTCACCAAAAAGCATCACATTATGGCAAGTAGAAAGCATATTTTTTTGCTAGGAGATCAGTTTCAAAGTAATAGCCCATTTGATAATTGGATGGAAAGCCGAGAGCAGCAATGGCAAACCAATCGGAGCAATCGGAAAAATCAGAAAGCGCTCGCTAAAAAAAATCAAGAAGGTGACGAAGATGAGGATGAGTTCAAATCTTTTGTACGCGTTGAGCCTGATCAAGAGGGAATATGGGAGATTAAAATCACCCAGCATATTCTGGTCATTACCAAATCTGAAAATGGTAAAAACATGCCTCATTACTCAAAGCGTTATTGGGAAAAGGTACCCAAAGCATTTGTAGATATGGATTTTCCAAAGTTAAAAGCAAGTGTTAAGTTTGACATCACCATTCATTTTGAAGAAGAAATTACCGATGAGCTTCAGGTGAAAATAAATGAAGGGCGACCATTAGTGGCGTATTACCGACCTGATTCAAAGGAGTTTGGACCTGCCGTTTACTATGCTGATCAAAAAATTGCTGCCTTTAAAGCAAAGTTTAAGTTTGATCGAGGAGAACATCATGTACACGAATACAACCTTGCCTCTGAAGTAGAGCATCATATGGGCTTTCTTGATCAATACTATTACGATAAGGTAAATGATGAATACGTGATTGTAGATGGCTACATCAATACCATGCAAGGAACAGCGAATGTGGCTACTCAAGAAATTGAGCTACGAAAGATTGCAGCGGCTTTAGTGAATGAAAATTTAGTAAAGAGACGGATTAAAAAGAATGGCTTTTTTGAATCTAAGGTAGGCGATACACGAGTGGTATTTGACGATAAACCAGGTAACACGTTTCCAGGAGGAGTATTGAAGGATGCTCCAGATGAACAGTATCCTACCTATGAATTAGATCATAGTGGATCATATCGCATTTTAAAAGGACGATATGGTGGACGTGGCGATGACAAAATCACGCCTTTAGTGAAAAAGCTCTAAGAGAGCTCTAATATGGTATTAAAAGCACAAATAAATTATGGGACAAAAAACAATATTTGGCTTAGCTGATAAATTTGAGGTATCCAGTCCTTTGGGAGATTGGATGCCTATCAAAACAAAGCAGCTTAGCCGTAAACGAGCGAAGAACATTGGTGCTTCGACTCCTGATCCTACCACAGCACTTGGTGATGATTATTATGGAATCTTCCAAGATCGACTCGTGTATTTAGGAACTGATGGAGGGGAAAGTAATGACATGCGTTTTGTGGCTTGGAAAGGAGGGCAAATGTCAAAATGGACAGCAGTGAAAAGTCAATTGGGTGATGATTTATCCAAAATTACCAAGGAAGCGGATTTACAAAAACTGCGGACACACAGTAGTATTATTAAAATCGTTATTCCTAATGATCAGTCAGAAGCTGATTTTTTTGAAGAATTATTTGATAAAGGAGCTGCTGAAGAGCTAAAAGATGTTGAAGAACATGCGGTGGATATTTACTTTGATCCGAAAGATGTTAGTCTCAACATGTTAGTAAATATAACGCCCTATCGCGGACATAATTTTATTTTAGGTAAAGGACAAAAAGAGTTGCGTGCAGCATTGAATCGTAAAGATGTGTATTTGGTCGGTAATGTACATACCCACAATGCGGCTGATAATTACGATGAGCTTTTAGGGAAAGAAAATAATCAGGGAAGGTCGGCAGAAACACAGCGGGAAGGAGATGGTAAGATGGCGCTTAACAATAGAATTGCCGTGTTTAGTATTGATTCTGAGAGTATCATCAAACATCCTCCTTTTGGCGTGCAAGGAATGGCTAGTGAAGCCCCAACAGGAACCAAAGTGACAGCAGTGAGCACGTCTGCTTTTTTTTCTGGAAAAACAAGCTATAGCTTGGTACGTGATGTTTTGGAAACCTCGGCAGAGAAAGAAGAAAAACAGGATAAACCTTAGCGAATTCACCTTATGGCACAACAAGAATCAATATTTACCCTTGCCGATCAATTTGGCGTAACTAGTCCTTTGGGAAATTGGCTAGCAGAACAGGAACAAACCCATGAATTACCTAAAAACATTCTGTTTGAAACAGACAGTGATAAGGAATTCGTACAAAAGTTTACAGATCCAAATAGTAAGCTATACAATAAGTCATATGCAGAAAAGATTGAGGATATTGGGAAATCTCCGAAAACATTTCAGTTTACTTCTTTTAAATACAGTGAGCTTGGGGATAAGTTTGGAGGTGGGACAGTACGTGCTCATCCAAGTGACGAATCTTTTATTTTTGTCCTATTCACCAAAGGAGATGCACCTCTTGCCCAAAAGCCAGCCTATGGACATGGCCCTTACTTTGCCCTATGGGAAGAAACCTATCATGCGTGGGAAGTGGCTACAGAAGCACTCGACCTGAATAGCCCTACCTCATTAAATGAAGCGCGTGCTTGGAGATTTGCAGCCAATGCCCCAAAAAATAAGAATAGCTATCAATACACTGCGAGAGGGAAAAAATTCAATTCATATACCGTGGCATACCGAATTAAGCATGCAACGGATCAAGAGGTGGCTAAATGGCTCGCATTAGGTGTTGAATCTTATGTGGAGATTTTAACGGATAAAGAATATGCAGGTTTTGGAAAGTATAAAAATAAAAAACTGGTCGGAATCTACTACGAAGAGTATGGAAAAGAATATGAAAATAAGAAGAAGTAATGCTAAAAGCCCCTGTGATTGGGGCTTTTTCAATCAATAGACTTTTTCTTCAAGTAAGCCGAATACTTTCAACGCATTTCGGTCGGTCACTTCGGAAACGAAGTCCACACTGACTTCTTTTAAGTCGGCAATGCGTTGGGCAATGAGGGGAATGTAACTGGGTTCATTACGCTTGCCGCGATAGGGTTTGGGCGCTAAATACGGACTATCCGTTTCTAATACTAAATGTGCTAAGTCTATATGAGGAAGTACTTTGTCAAGCCCCCCATTTTTGAAAGTCGCCACTCCGCCAATGCCTAATAAGAAACCCAACTCAATAATCTGATTCGCTTCTTCTAAAGTTCCGCCAAAGCAATGAACAATGCCAAATAAATCATCATCGTTCAATTCGGTCAATAACGCAATGGTTTCGGTCATGGAGTTGCGCGTATGAATTACAAGTGGCTTTTTGTATTGTTTGGCCCAAGCCGCTTGGATGCGAAAGGCTTCTTTTTGCTCTTCAAAATAGGTTTTATCCCAATATAAGTCGATGCCCATTTCACCAATAGCCACAAACGCTCTTTTTTGGAGCCATTCTTCCACTAAAGCCAACTCTTTTTCAAAGTTCGCATCAACAGAGCATGGGTGTAAACCCATCATGGCATAGCATTGATTGGGATAAGCCGCTTCTAAGGCTAACATGCCATCGATCGACTCCCGATCAATATTGGGCATAAATATTTTATGAACACCCGATTCAAAGGTCTTTTTTAACATGTCTTCACGATCATGTAGGAATTTATTAGAATATATATGTGCGTGTGTATCAATCATCTTGTTAAATTTGTCTTGTGAAATGTTAAGACTGTCTTAATTTAAAGCTCACTGTATAATTTTTGTCATAGTTAGGTTGGGTAACCTAAATAATTGTAGAAAACCACAACAAAACATGTAATGATTATCGTATGCAAAAGTACGATAGTGTATGCAATATCATAACCAAACAGGGGCTTTATGCTTACCTATTGACTTAAAAACTACTCGCTATGAAAAAGAAAATGTTCATTTTACTCCTTTTGACTGTTGTATGTTTTGGCTTTCAAAACATTGATGGTTATCGCAAAGTGGATACACGCAGCTTTGCTAAAGGCGAAAAAATCACCTACTTGGCACACTATGGCTTTGTAAATGCTGGCAGAGCAACGGTGCAAATGGATTCCAAAATCTATACTCGAAATGGACGGCCTTGTTACAAAGTAGATGTAGATGGTTGGACAGTAGGCATGTTTGCCTTAGGTTATAAAGTGAAAGATAAATGGCGTTCATACATTGATACTTCTGCCGTTATTTCCCAACAATTTTATCGAGATATCTCTGAAAATAAGTATCGACTAGAGGAAACGGCTTATTTTGATCAGCACCGCCATAAGGTTCGTGTAAAGACCTTGAAAAACGGTAAAAACAAGGATAACACGTTTGATATTCCCGCATATGCACAAGATTTAGTAAGCGGTTATTACTACTTACGAACCATTGATTTTGAGAACTTGAAGGTAGGCGATATGATAAAGATTGATGGTTTTTTCGAAAACAAAGTGTATGATTTTAATATCAAGTATAAGGGGACACAGGTGGTGAAAACAAAGTTTGGAAAAATCAATGCGTATAAGTTGGAGCCCATCATGCCCGACAATAAACTATTTGAAGGGGAAGATGCCATCTTATTTTACGTTTCAGCTGATCAGAACCGAATTCCCTTGAAGATTAGGGCGAAGATGTTTGTTGGAGCTTTTGAAATTGATATGGTGAAGTATGAAGGGTTGAAAAGTGATTTCAACTGGGCAAAGAAAAAATAAGGCATTGCACACCTCCATCACAGTGTGGAGTATAGCTATAATCGAATACAAACCCATGGAAACGGATTCATGGGTTTTATTTTTTGTAAGAGTTTAATTTTCAATTGCTTGGGATTGTATAAGAGTTCGGTGTTAAATTCATGCAAGACAGCTATAGTGTGATGATGAAAGCGATTTGCCATTTCAGGAAAACCTAAATGGGTATAATATTCCCGCGTTCTCTTTTTGGCTGCTTGTTGTTCTTTTTGTTGATAAAACGGACTATCAAAAAGATGAATTTCTCCTTGTGGTTTTAAAAATGCTTGGAGGGTATTGATCAATAAATGGAAATTTGGGAAATATTGAACGACTCCTGCTAATACAATGACATCGAAGGTATACGCGGGGAATGGGGATGAAAAAATATCCGCATAAACAAAATGCAAGTTTTCAATGGCTTGAAATATCCGAACTCCATCCATTAATTCAGTACGATTGACATCTAAAGCAATGGCTTGTGCTACTCCTGCTTTCGCGATTTGTGCGGATAACCACGCATTGCCACATCCAATTTCTAAAACCAGTCCTTGGGTATGTTTTTCTTTGATATAATTCAGAAATGATTCAATGATGGGAACACGCAATTGCCATTCGTTGTGATAAGGATGTTGAGAAGCGGTATAGGGCAATTGAGCAATGACTTCATCAGCATAAAAGCGTTTTTCTTTATCCCGTACGTTTAAATAAGTCGTTTCAAAAGCGCTAAATACTTGCGGGTCACTCAGCACGTGAATGCCGTCTTGCAAAGTTTCTGGTGTTAAAAATGAGGGTAAAATACGTGTCATGGTGAAAGCGCACATTAGATGAAATCAAAATTACAAACGATTGCCTGATGCCTTCACTTTTTTGGGGTTTTTAAAACCGTACACAAATAAATTTAATAAAAACCTTGCATCTTTAGAGTTGAGTGCAGGCCTGAAAATCTGCCGAGGGTGGGCTGGCTTGTGGGGCGCAGGATCAGATTTTCTTGATTTTTTGGTTCGTTTTTCATCAAGGAAAAATGAACAAGCTCAGCCGAATTAATTCAAAAACTACAGTAACTAACTGATTATCAGGTGTATTTTTGTGTAAGTATTTGTTTGTGCTTTTTTGTGTATGATTTTGAATTGGGCTTAAAAAACTTAGGGAATTGTACGACTGCTTCCGATATTTGAGGTTCTACCATCCATTAACTCAAAGAACCTATGTCTATAAAGATTGCCATTATTGGAGGAGGGAATTTAGGAGCTTCCATTGCCGAAGGATTGATTAAAACCGATTTAGTTAGACCGTCTGAAATAGCCATTACCCGTAGACATCCTAAAAAAATAGCACACTTGGCGCAAAAAGGACTGATCGTTTCCAGTGACAATTTGAAAGTGAGTAGTCAGGCCGAAATCGTCATTCTTGCTGTAAAACCTTACCAAGCTAAAGCTGTTTTAGAGGAAATTTCTTCTGGCCTTACCGAGCAGCACATTATCACCTCTGTGGTGACAGGGTTTAGTTTGGAACACATGCAACAAGCCATTGGAGTTGAAAAAAAGCTTGCTTTATTTAGAGCAATGCCAAATACGGCAATCGCCATTCAGCAATCCATGACCTGCATTGCCTCAAATGATACCACTTGGGACAAAACGCAAAAGGTGGTTAATATTTTTGATCAATTGGGTAAAACGGTTATGATTGATGAAGAACTGATGGAAGCAGCTACCGTGTTGGGCGCATGTGGCATTGCCTATGCCTTACGATTTATCAGAGCGGCATCTCAAGGTGGAATTGAAATTGGTTTTGGGGCAGAAACCGCCAATTTAATTGCCGCGCAAACGGTAAAAGGTGCCGCTGCTTTGTTACTCGAAAATGGGCAACATCCTGAGCATGAAATCGATAAGGTCACTACTCCACAAGGATGTACGATTGCAGGGCTCAATGAGATGGAACACCGCGGTTTCAGTTCTGCCTTAATTAAAGGGGTAGTCACTTCATTTAAGAAAATTGATAAGATGAAGAGTTGAGTCTAATTTAAGCTTTAGTTGGGACAAGGCATTGCCTTGTCCGCACAGTAGGTTTATTTTATGTTTATTCCACGACTGCCACTTTAGCCACAAGCGTATCTTCTCCATCTTCAGAAGTGCTAAAAATGAGGTAAACGCCTGTTTTTACGCGTTTTCCATCAAAGTCAAGGGCATTCCAAGTGGCGGTGCCGCCTTCCGATTGCCCTTTCCAAACTAAGCGACCCGTTACATCAGTGATGCGTACATCAGCTTCGCGTACAAGGCCAGTAATGCTCACTAAACCGCTAAAGTCTGGTCGGACGGGGTTGGGGAAAACCTTAGCATTTCCGTGCGTGGGCTGAGCGGCTGTCGCTGTACCTCGATACGATACAATTCCTTGAGAAGTGGCAAAAAACACCTCGCCCGTGCTTGGGTGAATGGTGATGTCCTTGATTTCATTGGAAAGTAGTGGGCTATTTTCAGCTGTAAAATTGGCGAGTAATTCCCCATTATCATCATACAACCAAACGCCACTGCTTGAGGTGCCAATCCATTTCCGATTACCTCCATCTACGGCCAAAGCAGCAGTAGTTTCATCTTTCATGACGACATTGCCCTCAAGATCTCGAACGAAGTTTCCATCATTCCCATTAAAGATGGAAAAGGGATCGAAAAATTCGGTAATTCCATCATCAGAACCTACCCAAACGCTGCCCTCAAGGTCTTTTACCAGACTGTGAGGACGATTTCCCCTTAAGTTTCCACTGCCTTCGGCATGGGCAAGTGTTCGCGTCTGTGAATCATTAAAAACCAAAACGCCACCATTGGATTGTAACACCCATTTATTATCAAAGTCATCTACAATAATTTCCAAAGGAAGACTCGGACTAGCTTCTTGTTGCCAAACAGTCCCATCGTACACATAAGCCCCACTTGGCGATACGGCTGTCGCCCATAAGTTTCCTGAATTATCAAGTGCAAGATCCGTAATTTGTTGTGGCGCACCCGCCAAATTGGTGAAACGATCATCAGTAATATGCCAAGCCAATACACCTGAGCCAAAAGAAGCGAAATAAACGGTCTGATTGGTGGCATCATAAGCCGCGGCAATTAAATCTGAAGTATTCGGAATAACAGTAGCGCCAATGAGATTGGAAGTAGGGGTGAAGTTTTGCCAACTGCTTCCATCAAACAGGTAGAATCCAGCAGTATTATTTTCGGGCTGTAAACTGCTCGTATACGCTCCTGAAACGGCTAAAATATTGCCATTATACTGCATAAGTCGAAAAGCAGCAGCAGAGAAGGTTCCTGTGGGGAAAAAGTTCTGGCTATTTCCAGCCGCATAACGCAGCAATCCAGCTCTTGAATCTGCAATCCAAATTTGTCCGTCAGCTTGTACATCAGAAGGTGCCGTAAGCAAATCATCCGTTAACTGCGTAAAATTTCCGCCATCTTCCACTTCAAATAGGGCAGTTCCTGTGCTAATGTATACGCGGTTATTGCTTACGGTCAGGTTTTCAATGGGGGAATTGGTAGCTACTGCTAAGGCCGTTCGGCTGCCATTTTCATAGACGTAAACCGCTTCATTGGGAACGCCATAATAGAGTTTATTATTGAGGATAGCAATGTGTTGGATATTTCGTCCTTGGGTAAGTGGAATGAGGTTCCAATTGGCAAAATCTTGTCGGTTAACTCCAGGAGCTAGGGAGGCGGCATAAACCCCTAAACTAGTGGCGAGGTAAATGCTATCTGAAGTGGCGGCACTGCTATAGGCAATTGAAGCACCGCCTCCAATATTTTCATAAACATCTTTAATCGTCAAGGTATTCAAGTCCAACTCAACACCGCCAAAATCAGTCGAAAAAATAGCAAGGTTGTTTAATAATTGAATGTGATGGATGTTTTTATTGGGGCGTGTCGAGTTGATGATCGTTCGTACATTGATGATTTCATCGCTACCAATGAGGTCAATATTGCCATTGGTGTAAGCGATAATTACATAATCATGTATCGAGCTGTAAGCTAAATCACTGATTCCATTATCGCTAAGCCCATCAATTTTAGTGATGGTTTGCAGGCTGTTATCTGCTATATTCAGAAAAAATAAGCCGTTTTCAGAAGAGCAATAGACTTTATCAGTAGCAAGAACGACTTGTTGTGCAGTGTGGTAGGTTAAATGCGTGCGCCAAGAGCCGACAGGAATATCTTGCCCGAAAGCAGAAAAAAGTAAGGAAATGTTTAGCAATAGAAAACTCCAGATTTTTTTCATAGTATTTTTGTTCAAGATCGGACGGCCAAGTTACAGAATTCGCAGGCTTGTCCCAATGTGCCTGCCTAAAATCAACGTTTTCCACCTAGAAATAGTTAGTTTAGGCAAGCTGAATATTAAAATGACATTTCTCAAACAGGCATTGGCAAAAAAATAGCCTTCATCCATGATCAGACCGTACATTGATACTGATAAAGCTGCGTTAGTCACTTTACTCAGATTGAATATCCCGAAGTATTTCGATCCATCAGAAGAAGCAGATTTTATTGCTTATTTGGATTACGAGCGAGAAGATTATTTTGTGATTGAAGAAGAACATCAAATTCTGGGTTCAGGAGGAATCAATTATTTTGTGGATGAACGATTGGCACGCATCGCTTGGGACGTGATTCACCCCAATGCTCAAGGAAGAGGCTTAGGATCACAATTGCTACTGCATCGCATCAAACACATTCAGCGCAACAGCGGTTTTGAACAAATTATTGTCAGAACCTCACAGCTCGCGTATCCATTTTATGAAAAAAACGGATTTACATTAGTTCGTGTTGAAAAAGACTTTTGGGCTAAAGGGTTTGATTTGTATTTGATGGAATTGAAGCTTACCAAAGGCGAATAACTTCATAAGCGTTTATGTTAACGAATCGCTATTTATACCCATTCCAATAATATTCTTTCGTACTATTGGGCATAGTATAATACCCTTTAAAGTAGTCTCTTGAAGCATTAAATTTAAGGAAAAAACGCCCTTCCAGTTGCGTGCTTTTGTTATACCACGTTCCTGAAATTTCAGTAGCATCTTGGTTGAATTCCAGATTTCTTAACTCCCCATGTTGGCGTACGTTGTGAGCGAATTCATCCGTAAAACTGCCATGAGAAAAATCGGGATCGAATTTGATCGTAACCATTCCTTTGATGACCCCATTTTTGCCACTTTGTTCCTGATTCCACGAACCTTCCCATTGCGACTTGAGGGTAACTTCTAATTCTTTCTTGAGCTTTTTAAGGGATTCTTTCGCTTGTTGTGGTAACTCTTCTGCCGTGTTGTTAAGCGCTTCATCTACCTGTTTAATTTGTGCGGTAGCTTCTTCAATACTTTGATCTTGTGCAGTAATTAATAACTCCGCAAGTGCTTTTTTGCGCTTGGCATAGCGGATGACAATTGCATCTTCCAATTCATTATAGAGCTCGGCAGCTTTGCGAAAATCGCCTGCGGCAAAACAAGAATCGGCTCGGAGTATTTTGATGCATTCGGTTTGCCGTAACTGGTCTTGAGTGGAAAGCACACCTTGGTTATTATAGCAAGAAAGCGCCACTTCAAAACAGGCTACTTCAAAGCACTTTCCACAACTTAAACAGATGGTTTCATGGCATTTATACGCTGGCTGATTATCTGATAACTCTTGCTGATCCGATTTTTTCTCGTGTGTTGTGTTTGTAATGATCAGGGAAAAAGAAAGGACAACAAAGAAAAATAAACCCAAAAATAAGCCCATGAGCACTCTTGGGGGGATGGCTATCGGATAGAAAAAGTGACTGATTCGTAGGAAGGCATAATCTGCTTTCCCAAGCCAACCGAGCAAGGCAAATACATCATATTGACTGTTTATGCGCTGAACAGCTTTTTTAATTTTTTGAAGCAGTGCTTGTAGCTTTTTTGTAGCGGGTGCATCTAGTTCAGGATCAGCTATGGAGATTTGAGCGGATAATTTGTTGAACGCTTTCTGATATTTTTTAAAGATGGATAAAGTGCCCAATAATGCCTCAAAATCACCCATTTTGGCAAATACTTCAATTCGGACGAGTAGCTCATGTAAACTCCGTTGCACAACTGTGGTAGTTGGTTTTAAGGATAGGTAAACTGCTTTGAGCTGCTTGGTATTTGCATAAGGATCAGCTAGTATTGTATGGAGCTCGTCAGCGGTGATACCAAGTTCATTGGCAACATCTTGGTGCGTGTAGTGTGATTTTTCAATTAAAACGGTTATAAAATCTCCTTGGTGTTGTATGATTGCCATGAGTGAGTTGGTTCTTGATTGTGATGAGTTTATTTATCCTAAGATACGAATCAACTGACGATCCTTCAAAGTGTTTGAAGAACTGGCGAGCTGTTAAAAGACGCGATTTAGTAAGCATTTCCCTGATTTATGAACACCGCGTGTAGTAGGATAGTTAGGCTTTTAACAGCCATGTCCCTTCAATGTCGCCCCCAAGCGTTAGTACTTCGCCATATTTTCCCGTAACTTTATAAAAGCAGGTAATCACAAAGAATATAGCATCTGTTAATGAATCTTTTGTAGCTATATTAGCGTCTCATCTAGCTATAAAATCTCCCATTAACTTCATTCTTTGCGGTTACTTGCTTATTGCAGTTCAATTGCTTTAACCAACTATGAAACTAATTAACATTCTTCTTTTTTGGATACTGACGTTTCCGCTACTTGCCCAATCACAGCCCCAAAAACTACTTGATGTCATTGATCAATTAGCTCAAAAACATGAAGTTGTATTTTCATACAATCAAGCGTTAGTACAAAATGTTAAGGTTACGCCTCAAGAATCTTCCCACGAGTTAACCCTTGTGCTTCAACATTTATCGCGTATTACGGCTTTTGATTTTGAACAGATTGATGCATACAATGTATTGGTGAAGGCCAAGCAAAAAGGAAAAAATCTCAAACTGTGTTTACGCATACTCGATGCAGACTCAAAAGAAGTCTTATTTGGTGCTACTGTGCATGATGCTAAAAAGCAAAATGGATTTACGGCAAACGCAGATGGCGAGGGAAGTTTATATATTAATCTTAATGAGTGGGATGTGGTACATATTAATTATTTGGGTTATGAGCCTAAAGTAATTCCCATTTCGCGGTTTAATGGTGTGCCTACTTGTCCAACCATTACGCTGGAACCAAGTACAAAAGCGTTAGAGGAAGTAGAAGTGGTTGCTTATATGGCGGCAGGATTAGATTATAATCATCGCGACCAAAGTATACGCTTAACTCCATCAACGGCTGCCTTATTGCCTGGAGAAACAGAAGTAGATGTACTGACTAGCTTAGATGCGCTTCCGGGCATTAGTAGTCCAGATGGGAAAGCTGGAAATTTGGTGATACGCGGCGATGACCCCGACAAAACCCTATTGACTTTTGATGACATTCCCATTTATCATAAAGGACATTACTTTGGTACTTTTTCGCCTTTTAATGCGAATGTAATTGAGGCCGTAACGGTTCACCGGTCAGGCTATGCGGCTGATCGAGGTGGGCGCGTAGGAGGCTCTGTGGAAATTCAATCAAAAAATCAAATTCCTACCAAGGCAGAATCAGGTATAGGATTAGCAACTACGTACGTTTCAGGATATACCCATATCCCCTTAATTAAAGATAAGTTTAGCATTTTATTGGGTGGTCGTAGCAATTATCCTTTCAATTGGGATTCTCCTAAAATAGAGGCCATTAACGATTACATTTATGCTGGAGTCGATTTTAAGCGAGCCATTGATGATCCTCAACCAAGAGATAAAATGGAGTATAGGTTTCATGACGTTAACATTAAATCCATTTATAAACTAGGAGAACACCACCAGCTTAGTGCGAGCTTTTTAAATATCTATTCAGATTTAGATGCGCTGTTTCACCTAAATCAATCAGCAAATGCTGATTTAGTTAAATTACAGAATTGGGGAATAAATCTATCTTGGAAATCGCAGTGGTCTGAACGCCTTTCCACTACGCAATCATTTATCCAATCTCGACTAGAGCAGCGTTTTTTTAGTCGAGATGTTTCTTTGGTGTCAGATGAAATCGAAAGTAGTGAGTTTAAAAACTTGGTGGATGACTTACAGTTAAAGTTTGCGGGTAATTATTTACTCGGAGAAGGAAAGTCCATAGATTTTGGTTATCAATGGCATCGTCACGATACTCGGTTTTTTAATCAGGATATTGCCGATACACTAAATAACATCAAGCGGAGAACAAATCAAGCCCAAATTCATAGTTTATTTACCGACTTGATGATTACTCAGGAAAAGTTTGATATTGGGATAGGCTTAAGAGCGAGTCATTATGACTTAACGAATCGGTTTTACATTGAGCCGCGCTTATCGGCCAATTACTATGTAAATGAGGTGTGGACGCTTAAGACAAACATGGGCTTATACAATCAGTTTATCAATCAAATTGCAGGTACTACAGGGTCGAGTTTAACAGGAATTACCTCATTAAATTGGCAATTGTCAAATGGGATGACTATTCCTGTATTACACAGTAGGCAACTGATGATTGGGGGGATGATGGAAAAAAATGATTGGTTAGTTGATGTAGAAGCTTATTACAAAGATACTAGAAATCTTACGATTAATGTATTCGAGCCTGCGGTGCGGAATTCTGACGAACTCATTTACGGCGATTATACCACAAAAGGGGTAGATGTATTGGTGAAACGTACGTGGGAGCGGTTTGATTCATGGGTATCTTATACCATTGCCGAGACTTTGCTTAACTTTGATTCCCTTGCTGACGGGCCATTTCGCAGTATTTGGGATCAATCGCATATTTTCAATTGGGTGGGAGGCTACCATTCCAAGCGCTGGAATGTATCTGTTGGATGGAAATACAAAACGGGCTTGGCTGATTTAGGAACTTTCAAAGAGGGGTATCTGGTCGGTAGAGCCAACATTACATTTGATGGAGGAGGAACGAATCCTGGCGGAGGTCCTGGAGGCGGTGGTGGAACAGGAGGTGGTCCTGGTGGGGGCAATGGTGGTGGAGGTGGTCCTGGTACAGGAGGAGGTGGAAATGGTGGTGGCCCTGGCGCTGGAGGTGGAGGAAATGGAGGAAATCCAAATCCAGGAGGGGGAGTGGGTAGCGAAACTATTGAATTAACAGAGGCTACTTCTTTTCCCGATCATCACCAACTTGATATTTCCATTTCCTATAAATTTGGTCAAAATACGCACAAACCAAGTGGGAATATTGGGCTATCCCTATACAATGTATACAATAACAGACCAATCGTTCGTGAATCAGTCACCTTCATTCAAGGGATTGGCTTTGCACCGAGCTTGATGTTGAATCTACGTTTTTAATATTCTTTTTGGTAAATTCTTGAACTTTACAAGCAACAAAAGTTTGAACATCATTAAATGTGATTTTGCTTAAAATAGCGATTTTTTACAGCAGCCGATCTTCCAAGTAGTTATCTAAAAATTATCATATAAAATATTTTTAAAGTTATGGGTAGGGTGTTTTCTGGTTAAGGGTTTTTATCAGTGAAGATTCATTAGAAATTGATAAAAACCTTGACTAGCTATGGCGAAGCGTCTAACAATTCTATGCCTTATCCTGTTATTCAGTAGTTGTCAATCGCAGTTTTTGGCACCATCTCAACATTCATTGAAACCAAAAAAGTCACCATCCCAAACGGCTAGTTGGGCTTCTCATCACAGCCCTAGCGGAGAAAGTAGGGCGTCGCAAATTACCTATTTGTTACAAAATAACGTCGGGAAAAGTGGGATTCAAGTTACACCAAATGATACATATGAGTTGTTACTGAAAAATTGCCCTAAAAAAGCAAAACAACTGCTCATTTCCGTATCCATAGTTTCTAGCAATTATACCGATACGGGCTATTTGGCAATGAAAGATCGCACAGGAAACTTGGGAGTTGGTATAGATTTCAGTTGGACGAGCATCCATCGGTATAAAAACGGATCGAAGTTTATCAAAGGGATGAACGATCAAGTGATTCTAAATATTTTGATTGATCAAGTGAATCGTTCCTATGCGCTACTTGCACAAAACAATGGGGCAAAAGAAGTTTTTCGAACAACAAGTCAACCCTTTTTACACCCTGCATTTTCGGGGCCATCTAAATTAGAGTTTGCAGTGAAAGGGAATTTTACGATTGAGCAAGTGGCCATTCGCAATATTTGAAAAGTATTTCTAATTAATGGTTTATCAATTTCAATGGACTCAATTATATTTGTTTAACTAATTTAGGTTTTTTGCTTAAACAAGAATGATGTAAAATATAAAACCAAACGATGGTGACGCTTTTACAGGAAGAAATGAATTGCGGTGAATGTGTCCCGTTCAACCCATTTTTTATCAGGTATGGATTTGCGTACTATCAATTTTTTACAGTGAAGCAATTTATTAGCTTCTAAATAAAGTGAGCACTGATGCAACCAAACGAAAACGAAAATATTTATGCAAAATGGCTAAATGGTGAATTGTCAGAAACAGAGTTAGAAGCGCTGCAAGCAGCAAATGAACTACCTGTGTTAGAAAAGATTGTTTCAGAAGTGGATACTTGGCAATTGCCTAAAGCCAAATCTTCTTATCATGATTTCAAGTCAAAGCTAAGTCAGAAAGAGCAGGGGGCTAAGCGCAGACGTTTATATCGATTAACCTTAAGTATTGCGGCAAGTATTGTCTTGCTTTTAGTGGCTTTTGCCGTGATCTATACGCAGTATTTTAACATTACTGAATATCAGACCTTAGCAGGGCAGCGTCAATCTTTTTCCCTACCTGATGGTAGTAATGTAACCTTAAATGGAAATTCTCAATTGAGCTTTCAAAACTTCAATTGGACGAGTGATCGAAAGGTCAACTTCCAAGGTCAAGCCTTTTTTGAAGTGAAGAAAGGAGGAACATTTCAGGTTGTACTTCCCGATGCCAGCGTCCAAGTTTTAGGAACTAAGTTTGATGTATTAGCCCAGCCAGAAGCATTGAATGTACAGTGCTTTGCAGGGGAAGTAGTCGTAGCCTATCAAAATAAACAAGAGCGACTTTCGAAGGGACAAGGGTTTCGTGCAGCTGCACAAACAGGCGCGGAGCGATTTGATTTTCAGGCCGAAGCGGAACAACCTTCTTGGATCGGAAGTACACATACTCAATTTAAAAATGCACCATTACAAGAGGTATTAGATGCCCTCAGCATGAAATATGGCTTTGAATTCAAGAATGTATTAGGCTCCCATCAAGAATTGCGATTTACAGGGCAGTTTATCAATACGAATGGGGAGCAGGCCTTAAAAATGGTACTCGATACGTTTGGAATCTCTTATTCGAAAGAAGGGAATACCATTCGATTGGAATAAGCGCATGAGTTTCATGAATGACAACCATTATAACCTAAACCCAATTACGAGGATATCATCAATTTGTCTATAGTCGCCTCGCCAACTTTCTAAGCTATCTGTTAGAATTTTTTGTTGTTTTGCCATAGGGAATTGATGAATATCTAAGAGTAATTCTCTAAAGTTTTTGATCAGGTATTTCCGATTTTCAGGGCCGCCAAACTGATCAACATAACCGTCTGAGAACATGTAAAAAGTAGTATTGGGCTGATATTGAAGACTTGATTTTGTGAAGTTGTGCCCATTTTTTCCCTTTAATGAACCTCCAATAGACTGTTTATCGGCATTAAGCTGGTTGAGTTCGCCATTGTGAATGTACAATAGTGGGTTGCGGGCGCCTGCAAACTCCAACAATTGCTTTTCTTTATCAATGACGCACAAAGAGATGTCCATGCCATCTCGGTTTTCGGTAATGCCTTGTTTCAGTGCCTTTCCAATATTGTCATTCAGTTCATCTAAGATTTTATTTGGTTCCAAGATGTGCTTATTTCTGACGGCAATGTTTAAGTAAGCATCACCAGCCATAGACATAAAAGCACCAGGAACGCCATGACCTGTGCAATCGGCTGCAGCAAAAATGATTTTTTTATTCCCATTTCCATCCACCTGTTCATCGAACCAATAAAAGTCGCCACTTACAATATCGCGTGGTTCGTAAATAATGAATGATTCGGGCAAGGCATTTTTGATGCGATCGGTGCGAGGAAGCATGGCAACTTGAATGCGTTTCGCATAGGTAATGCTTGAGGTAATGCTCTTGTGCTGTTCTAACACTTCCTTATTGGCATTGAATAAGGCTTTATTTTGAATCTCGATTTCTTCAGCTTGTGTGAGAATTTCTTCTTTTTGCTGTTCCAGTGCAGCATTTTGCATAATGATTTCCTCATTCCGATTGGTCAATTCTGCCGTGCGAACCTTTACTAATCGCTCTAACTCTGCCTTTTTCTCTTTTAAAGCTTTTACCCGAATGCGAACAGCCAACACCACACTACCAATGACGAGAATTCCTAGAATGCTCCAAAACCACCAAGTCAGCCAAAATGGAGGTTTAATTTCGAACGCATAATTAATTGGAGCACCCCAAACGCCATCATTATTTTGTGTGCGAACACGAAACTCATATTCCCCAGGAGCTAAGCTAGAATAAGTAGCTTCTTTTTTAGTGGTTGGGTTAAGCCACTCTTTATCGAGTGGAACCATCATCCATTGGCGTTTCACCTTTTCGGGAAGGGTATAGCTCATCGAAGAAAACTTGAACGTCAGGTGATTTTGATCGTGAGGCAACACTAAGTTTTGTGGGAGGTTATACCATTTACTAATCCCACTGTGCATGGTTGCATATTGCTGATCGCCCCAATTTACTTTTTCATAGAATAAGTCTAATCCTGTAAGTGCTGAAACTGGGGGAGTTTCGTTAAATACTTTTTCGGTTGGTGTGTAATAACTCACACCATTTAAGTGTCCAAACCAAATATTTCCTTTGCTATCCTTCAACACGGCTCGGCCATTCATTTCGATGCCACTCAATCCATCTGAAGTCTGGAAACGCGTTCTTCTGGTAATATTGAATTGTTCATCAAGGTCAATTTTTTCGACACCGCGTTGCGTGCCCAGCCACAAGCTGCCTTGCTCATCAGCAACAATCGAATAAAATAAATTGGTTTCATTTCCTTCTCCTTGCGTTAAATCAAAATATTTGATCTCTTTTTCGTTCATGCGATATACCCCCCGATCAAAAGAAACGGCCCATACATTTCCCGCTTTATCAAAAGCAGCCTGTAAACATACCCCGAGTGGCTCATTTGCTGCCGTGACGAGCGGTTTGCAAACTGTTCCATCGTATAGACTTACCCCTCCAATAGATAAAATCCAATAATTCCCTTTTGCATCTATCTTTACATCTTGGATAAAATTGGAATTCAATCCATTGGCCATGTTGAAAGTTTGAATGATTTTTTTACTGGATTTACTCCAAATGTGTAAGCCATTTCCCATGCCCAATAACAAACGATCTTCATCCGCTTTTTCCAAAAAAAGACAGGCCATGCCTGCAGGTAAACCGAACTCTTGATTGACTGGCTGTACTGTTTTACCATTAAAGCGAAAGATGCCACCCAGCCGAGTAGCAACAAGCATATTGCCAGTATCTTCCTCTAAAAAATCATCGATTCGGCCTAGCGTGAGCACGGGTAAGTTGGGAAAGTTTACGATTTTTTCTCCATCGTATTTGCAAAAGCCATTGTTGGTCGCTCCAATCCAAATGTGCCCTTTGGAATCTTCATACATCGCAAAAACGATAGGATGGGGGAGGCCATCATTTGTGGAGAAGTTGGTAAATCCTGTAGAAGGGATTTTCACTAATCCACCACCGCGTGTAGAAACCCAGATATTTCCTTCATAATCTTCTAAAACTCCTGATGCGGCATCCGTAGGCATGCCGTTTTTCATATTAAACTCCCAAAATTTTTCTCCATCATACTTCAATACACCCGTGGAAAAATTGGTAATCCAAATATTCTCATCTTGATCCACCATGATGTCAGTGATTAGTGTCGGATTGAAGCCGGTAGGCAGCTGAAAATCTTTCCAATAATCATCATTATTCATGAGGAGCTGTATCTTGCCTGTTTGAGGTTCCACAGCGAGGTACCACGTGTTGTAATCTTTATCGTAGAGTGCAAAAGGGAGGTTTTTTCCTTCAGAAAGCTCATTGTGAAGAATTGGGGCAGGGATAAACTTTTCACCATTAAACATCCAAACACCATTTGTCGTGGTCGTAAGCCATAATTGTCCATCCTTATCAATAAAAGCACTTGGAAAGGCAACACCCGTAAAGTTGGGATCACTTTTACCGTAATCCACAAAAACAGAATCTTGTAATAAAAACAATATGGCGGCTGTTCTGAGCCAAATGTTACCAAATTTATCTTCTAATACTTGAGGTCGGCCAGCGATGTTGTTGATGTTATTGAGCACTTTCCCTGTATCCAAGTAATTCGTAAAGGTATACCCGTCGAACTTTGAAATGCCTGAGACTGTGGTAATCCATAGATTCTTTTTATTATCTAAATAAAGCCCACGGATGGCATTGCTTGGTAAACCGTCTTGTTTTGAGATAATCGTTTTACTATCTCCATCAAAGCGAACAACTCCACCTCCATTTGTACCGACCCAAATGCTTCCTCGTTCATCTTGGATCAAGGAATTTGGCAATACTTCAGATTGGGGCAATCCATTATCGACAGAGTAAACTTTATAATGATATTTTTGACCTAATGTGGGAGGATGTGTTCCCAGTGTTAGTATAATGATGCCCAGTAGTATGGTTAGTCGGATGAAAATCATGATTTTATAAAAAGTCCAATAAAAATCTACAAATAATTTAGTGAACTAATAGGTATAAATTGATAGAGTGACCATTTGTGGTTATGAGAGGAAATCTGTTCTTAATTTACGAGGTTGTATGAAGAATGACAAGCCGAGTGGG
>JBMYQA010000075.1:0-23171 GCA_049600855.1 Flammeovirgaceae bacterium
ACAACCGAAAAAATCTAGTGATTTTTCCTATAACAAACCATTCGTGATAAACACTAATTTATTTTTGATAAAACGAAAATTATTCACATTTAATTGTCACAAAAACGGAATCATGAGCTAAAAACCACCTTTACTAATCGGTAAACAAAAACCATAAATAAACCATTCAACAGAAGTCACAACGTTACAGCAAGTAAAAACCACATGCGGACATTCATAAAAACCACTTTAATTCTATTGTTTTTATTCATAACCACTTTAGCAACTGTCAGTCACCTCATGACTCAATAACACACAAAAATACGGTAACTCACGAAAAGACAAACAACTACAAAAATAACTATTCATGAAGAAACCCACAAAATACTTATTATTGAGTGGGTAGGTTTATTGCTTTTAGGCTCTTGGCAGTTATTTTAATGGCTTACCACTATGAAAAGAAGAAGTAAAAGTTATGTAATTATGGTACTTAGAGTTGCCGTATTGGTAGTGCTAAGCGGTCTAATTCTACTGAGTTAATGAAAAAGCCATCTCCTGAAAACAAGAGATGGCTTTTATTGAGGAAAAATGTATTCCTATTAATTAGGAGTAATTTTTGTTTGTCCTGTGTACCATACACCGCCATCTAAATAAGCCGTATAGTCGATTAAAATTTCTTGAGTTGCCTCATCATAAACTCCAGTTCCTTCATATTCCACTCTGGTTGACCAGTAGAAATAACGATCTACAGATACAGTTCCGAAAGTTGCACCAGGTGAGTCTTCAGTGAAATTGATCGTAAAGTCATTACCAGGAACACTTGAACCAATGAAGTCTCCAGGGTTTGAGATGGTCAATTTGCTACACTCTCCAGGATTTACTCCTGTGCCTGTTAACGTGCCAAAACCAACATCTTCTAAATTGACAGTTCCAAACCACAATGCTGCTTTGATATCGCAAAGGTCATCATCTTCAATAGTTAATGTATGAGAGCCTTGCAAACCATCAGGGCCAGGGAAACCAATAGTAGCATTTTGAGAATTGCTTGTAATGGTTAAGGTCAATGTTTTATTGCCATCCTTTTCTATGTTATCAATCATAGAAAGTTGAAATACACCACTGATTTCGTTTGCTGCAATAGTTACATCAGATGTTGTTACTAAGTTATAATCAGTACCTTCAACAGCAGTACCTTCTACTGATACGCTTACGGTTACTGCTTGGCTACGATCTACAGAAGATACAATGATAGGAACATCAATCGTTCCACTAGCAGATTCTAATGCACTAGAAGCTGAGGTTTCAAAACGAACATGGGTTTCAGTAAAGGAAAATTCTTGCTCCTCACACGAAGCAAGTGCTAAGAGAAACATTCCAATGATTAAATATTTTTTCATAGTAAGCTATGTTTTAATGTCAATGAAATAGGCACTCGTTCTATTAGAGAACGAGTGCTTAATGTTATTAGTAACCAGGGTTTTGTTGATCAGCGATACTTGCATTCGCATTAATCTCATCCTGAGGAATTGGCCAAACAAATCTGATGCTATTTGCCTCCAAGTCACAATCAGTTGCAGGACCGGCACAATCGTTACCTCTCACAATTCCTTCTCCTGCTCTTCTTAAATCAAACCAACGGTGACCTTCTAAGAACAATTCTTTTCTTCGCTCAATAGAAATGGCATCTCTAAGCGCTAAGCCAGTCAAGTTCTCATCTACATAGCCAGTGATTCTTGCGGCACGTAAGGTATTCAAATCACTCATTGCATTTGCATCGTTACCTGACTCAGCGTAAGCTTCTGCACGAATCAAGTACATTTCACCCATACGGAATACTTTGAAGTTGTTGAAGCCATCATTGTCTTCATATTTGCTAGGGATGATCACATTTCCTCTACGCGAATCTGCTCGCATGTAAGAAGAAAAACGAATGTCATTCACCTGATCAAATAAGTCGATGAACTCTACCGATGGACGGAAAGCGATACGGTTGTTCGGTACAAAGTAAAGATCGCCACCTACTCGTGAGTCAGTACCTGTGGTGAATGCTACTTCCCAGATTACTTCTTTTGCTTGTTCGCCAGCAGAAGTACCTGCAGTCCAAATATCTTGGAAGTCTGATCCACTTACTAAATCAGTATCAGTATTTCCAATGACGATTGTCGCGTAGTTAATGGCATCAGCATACTCTCCAGCATATAAAGAAACACGAGCTAATAAAGCATAAGCAGCAGTTTTGCTGAAGAACGAACGAATAGTCACATCCTGATCTACATCATCGAATAAAGTTAAGGACTCGTTCAGGTCAGCAAAGATTTGATCATATACTTCTGCTACTGTGTTTCTACCAGGTGTATTGATTGATAAATCAAGTTTGATTGGAATAGCCATTTCGGTAGAGTTTCTACTGTAGTCAACAGCAAATGCTCTCAATAAATCAAAGTGAGCAAGTGCACGTAAACCAAGAGCTTGAGCTTTCAAACGATTAGAACGTCCAGCTACATCCTCTTCAACTCCATCTATACCACTCAATACGGTATTTGCACGTAAGATCACTACATAAGCACGATCCCAGAACGCATCGATTTCCACATCATCAGTCGTGTAAATCCAGTCTGTCATTGATCTACGGTTACCTAGCGACTCTGTCGTTTCAAAAATATCCTCACCCATCATATCCAACACAACGCCAAAGTTTCGTCCAAAGTATGCTGTAGATCTTAGTGCAGAATGAACACCTACTGTTGCTCCTTCATAGTCTTCAATATCTACTAAACCATTGCTGATTACTTCTTGATGAGTGGGTTCTACATCTACAAAGTCCTCACAAGCGCTCATTACCAATAGCATTGGTAATAAAATATATTTTAAATATTTCATAGTCATTTTTTCTTTCAATTTAGAAGCCAACATTTAAACCAACAGTATACGTACGAAGTGCAGGATAAACCGCACCTAAGAAGAAACCATCGTTCTTTTCTGGATCAGCGCCAGTAAATGCAGTACTTGTCCATAAGTTTTGACCTTGTACGTACACTCTAACATTTGAAAGTCCAATTTTTTGAACCGTAGCCGCTGGTAATGTATAAGAAAGTTGTACGTTTCGCAATCTGATGTAAGAACCATCTTCAATGTAACGAGAAGAGTTAGATTGGAATGGGTTGGTTGTTAATCCATTGATTGTTCTAATTCTAGGTACGTCAGTAACCTGACCTGGCTCTTGCCATGCATTCAATAGATTTGATGACATTCCATCCACAAAGAAGTTCGGGTTTTCAATGTTTATACGCTCATTATTGAACACATCATTTCCTGAAACCCAGTTGAAGAATGCAATAAACTCAAATCCTTTATATCTGAATTTGTTTGTGAAACCTCCGAAATATGGGGCTGTTCTTGTTCCAGTAACGCGTGCATCATTTGCATTGTAAACATTGGTAACGTTACCGTTGATATCGCGGTATAAGGCATCTCCCGTAGCAGGATCAACACCAACAAAAGGTACTACCCAGTTACTATTAATATCTTCTCCCTCACGAATAATACTCGTACCACTAACGATGTCTTGACCATCCGCTAATTCAATTACCTCATTCTTATTGTAGCTAAAGTTTGCATTGATGTCCCAAGTGAATCCTCCTGAATTGATAGGAGTAACATTTAAGCTCACCTCAATTCCTGAGTTTCTAATTTGACCCACATTCTGTAACTGTGATGCAAAACCTGTAGTACGCGATAACTGAGCGTTCATCAACAAGTTTTTAGTATCGTTTCGGTAGTAGTCAATGGAACCACTTACTTTTCCATTAAATAACGAGTGGTCAATACCTACGTTGAAGCTTTGATTCGATTCCCACTGAATGGTAGGGTCAGGAATATTTGCTAAGGTTTTACCTGGTTCGCCATCATAAGGGTTAGCCGTAAACGTGTTTACTAAGGCTGCATACTGGAAGTCACCAATCGCTTGGTTACCTGTAGAACCAAATGATGCTCTCAACTTTAAGTTATCTACAAAAGAAACTCCATCTAAGAATGCTTCTTCAGATAATACCCATGAAGCACCAATGGAAGCAAATGTAGCAAAACGATTATCTGAACCGAAGCGAGAAGAACCGTCACGTCTGATTGCACCATTTAAGAAATACTTTCCTTTGTAACCATAGTTTGCAGTAGCAAAGAAAGAAGCTAAGGTATTTTCTACAGCGGTACCAGTTACTGTAGGAATGTTCTGAGGAACACCGCCAGGGCCTACTGAACCTGCTGTAATAGAGGCTTCATTCTCTAAACGACCAACAATACCAAAGCCTGTAAAGCCAAAGCTCTCTACTTGTCCGTAAACAATCTCTTGGAATAAGCCTACAGAAAGCGTGTGGTCAGTACCAAATTCGGTTTCATAGTTGATTGAGTTTGTACCAATGAATTGTACATCTCGTTGATCACCTCTTGATAAACTACCTGAACCACTAGTAGCTTGCTGACCTGCATTAGTTTGAGGGTCTAAGAAGGTTCTTGTTTGACGATCTCTGAAGTCAACACCCCAGTTTGTGTTAATGGAAAGGCCTTTTACAAATGGCAAGTCATAACCCATTTTAATATTAGCTACTGCCCGAACATCTTCACGATTTCTTGGGTTTTCAACTAATTCCTGTACCGCGTTTGGTTGACCAGTACGAACTACTGTATAGTCTCCATTTTCATCAAATACAGTTTCATACGGGTTTGTCCAGTAAAAGGCGTTTAATGGACTACCAATAAATGCATCACCTTCACGTGTAAATGTTTGATCTGAATAAGATGCAGTAAAGTTTACACCAAAGTTAAAGTTACCAGACTGGTTCAATACATTCGCACGTAAAGTGTATCGATCTAATCCTGTAGTAATTACATGGCCTTCTTGCGAGAATACACTACCTGAGATGTAGAAGGTTGTATTTTCATTACCACCAGAAGCTGAGATTTCATGTGACATCAAACGACCAGTTTGGAAGATTTCTTCTGCCCAATCTGTGTCAATTGCACGTAATTCGTTGATTTCCGCTTCACTTAAACCATCTAATGGACCTCCACCAGTCAATAATTCGAAATCAATCTTTTGGTTAGAGTTCATAACAGGCAAGAAGTCATCACGCGTTAATTGTGCTGTTTGACCATATTGGAAGTTGTAATTAAATACAGTTTTTCCTGCTTTACCTTTTTTAGTCGTGATTACAATCACACCATTTGCACCTCTTGAACCGTAAATTGCAGCTGCAGCAGCATCTTTCAATACGTTTACGCTCTCAAAATCATTTGGGTTTAATGAAGCAAATTGAGCGGATGATACTGGTACACCATCAATAACGTATAATGGCGTTGTTCCTGAGCTAATACTGTTGATACCTCTTAAAGTAACCGCAGCAGCTGCGCCAGGCTGACCACTTCCTGATTGTACTAACAAACCAGGAGCTTGTCCTTGAAGCATTTGCTCAAAGTTAGCCATCGGTACGTTTTCTATTTCCTTACTACCAACTACTGCTGCCGATCCTGTAAACTTATTTTTATCAAAATCGCCATAACCAGTCACAACTACTTCTTCTAAAACAGTACTATTTTTTAAAACAACATCAATCACTTTTTGGGCACCAACTTTAATTTCTTGTTTGGTGAAACCAACATAGTTAAACACAAGAATTGCTTCTGCGTTTGGGACTTTGATGGTGTATTTGCCATCGATATCCGCTACAGCACCGTCATTTGTGCCTTTGATGACAACTGTTGCACCTGGTAGGCCATCTCCAGCCTCATCCTTAATAGTACCGCTTACCGTAATCTCCTGAGCCCAAGATGGAGCTGTATAACAGAGTAAGATAAGCATGAGCAGTAAAACTTTCTTCATACTAATGAATTTTTTATAATGTGAGTAAAACATGTTTTCACCCAATATTGCTTGTTCAATAAGGGTGTACTATTTGGTTGTAACTAATCTGTATGTTGGATAATGGACATAACAGTAATAAGAATACAGGCCTACTAATTTCTGATTAGTAAGTTGTACAAAATCACCCCTTAATTGCAAGAGCCGAATGCTGTGAGCAGTGGGGTTTATCTTTACTTTTTCGGCAAAGATTGATCTTTGCTAAACCAATAAGTGTGGTTAGTTAGAAGCCTAGACTTCAAATCTCATGTTAAAAATACCTAGAAGTGTATTTCTTCTGGGTAGTATGTATCTGTTGCAAGGATACAGTTATAAACTTAGACAAGTTGTGCGACAAATATGACAAATTTTAACATTATTATTTGTTATAACATGAACTTTTTATGTAGCATAAAATCAAAATGCCTCTTTTTAAGCTGAAAATGAATATTATAGACTATCAATAAACTGTATTTTAACAGGAGGTTAACTTTAATTAGCAAATGGAAGTGTGGATTCAAAATACCTTGGAATGCTCTAATTCACCTTTGAACCCTTGATTCACATTGACTACTTCATTTTTTACCACATGCTACTTTTTGGGACTAAAAAGTTGGATTTGGAAAATTAAGAAGAACTTGTGTTTTATGTGAATTCGAATGTGCATTTATTCGTAGTTACCTAACCTAATTTTGAAGGCTGTTACTAAATAATTCACCATAGCTTTGAGTATGGACATTTTCGAAACACCATGTTCTCGACCAGACCAGCTCACTGGTATAGTGGTATAGGTGTGCTTTTTTAAAATACTTTTTAATGCAGTCTCAATGACAATGGTATAACCGTTTGAGGTTAATGTTAAATCTTCAATGACATTTCTTTTATAAGCTTTGAACGAATTGGTTAGGTCACTACACGAAGTTTGGAAAAGTACTTGAAGGAAGCGATTACCAACTTTCGATAAGAGTTGTTTACTTGCAGGAGCTCCTGTGACGGATGCGCCACGCATATAGCGTGAGCCAAAAACCATGTCATTGCCTCGTTCAATTAACGCAACAAATTTAATCACATCCTCCAGCGAGTCGCTGCAATCGCCATTAAATGGAATGAGAATATCGCCCGTTGCCGCACGAAAGCCCTTTTTTATTGCCTTTCCATATCCTGAAGGAGTTCCGCCTTTTACCGCAAAAATATGTTGATGTTCGCTTTCAAAGCGTTGCAGGATATCCCAAGTAGCATCTGTACTGTCATCAACGGCAATGATTTCATAGTTTATAGCATGCGTGGCGAAAAAAGACAATACCCGTTGCAGGGTAAGCGCTGCATAGTCTTCTTCATTCTTGAAAGGGATGATTAACGATACTTTCATGGAGTAAAAATAATTGAGGCATGTTTAATCGTAACTTCATGGAAGTGTGACGTATTACTTCTCAAGTATTTCCACTGTAGGATGGGGAATGATGAATTTCCCTCCTTGCTCAAGGTAATCAGCATAGCGATCAACGAAATAGTCTAAAAAATTCCAAGATAAAATGAGGTAGTAATCAGGATGTTGTGCTACTTCATTTTCATGTATGATGGGAATGTGAGTGCCAGGAGTGAATTTGCCCACTTTATGTTCATTGATTTCAACAACGCATTCAACAAGATTAGGATCAATTCCCACATAGTTTAATAAAGTACTGCTTTTTAATGGCGCTCCTAAGCCAAATATGCGTTTACCCGATGCGGCGATTTCATGGAGTAATGTCTGCAGTTTAAGTCGATTTTGATTCACCTGATGCGTAAAGTTATGGTAGGTTTGTAATTTATTTAACCCAATGCGCTCTTCCTCCTCAATAGCTTTTGTGACGTTAGGAGTAGTTGGAAATGGTGCATTTTCTCGCCCGACATATAACACAAAGGAACCGCCGTGAATTGGATACATTTCCACATCAATAATTCTTAAATCGTAGTGTGAAAAAAGACGTTTTAACGGGGCAATGGCATGAATCATGGTATGTTCATGATAGAAATGATCAAACTGTAACTTTTCAATCACCTCTTTTAAATACACACATTGTGTACAAAAGATGGTGTGGGGTTCCATGAGTAAATCTAGCCCTTGCACAAAACTATGGAGGTTATCTACATGGTAAAAAACAGCGGTTGCGGTAATGATATCAGGAGTAATTCCTAACTCCTTCATAGCCCTTGCACTTTCTTTATTCCAGAAGGCTTTCAAAATCGTAATCCCTTGTGCGGTGGCTACTTCATAACTGCGTTCACAAGGGTCTATACCGAGTACACGCATGTGGCGCGCTCGAAATTTGCTCAGTAATGTGCCATCATTGGCTCCAATATCAAGCACTAGACTATTTGGAGCTAGGTTGAACTTGGTAATCATGTTGTGAGCCAGCTGATCGTAATGTGCAACTACAGGTTTATTCAGTCCTGTGAGGTAAGGATGGTTGGTGAACATTTCAGTTACGGGAGGGAAAGCTTCAAGTTGTACTTGCCAACACGTAGTGCATACCAACATAGAAAATGGGTAATTCTGTTCGTGGGTAAGTTGATTTAACGTTGGAAATACATTCCCATTGGGCTGATTTCCTAAATCAATAAATTTTTCGAGCGTTGAACTTTGACAGTTCATACACGTCTTGCTCATGAGATCAACTAAATTTTACGTAATGAGATTGGCTAAAGTAAGCTTTTCCCTCTAAAAAACGTATGTTTATAGCATTCTCAATACAAGTAGAAAAGTAAATCAGTTTGATCTGGTGTTTGTCATAGGCTTGTGTGAGCTATTTAGTGAGGTCATCACTGCGTTTCGCGGCCTCATAGTGGTACAGTTAACCGTTTTTACTGATTGAATACCTTATTTACAAAAAATGGAGTAAATATCGTGTTGACATTTACTCCATCATCAAGTTGGAATATTTTACGGCGAGTCAGATTATTGATCTTGAGCTCCAAATACTTTTTTCAATAAGGCGCTTGCACGTGCCGCAGGATTGGCGCGGATATTTTTTTCTTCTTGGGCAACCAATTTGAATAAACCATCAATAGCGAGCTGGGTAGCGTATTCATTGAGGTCGGGGTTCAGCTTTTTAAATGTTGTTGGTAGCCTATTGTATTTGCCTACCAAGTCACCGTAATACTTTGTCGCGTTTACTTTATCTAAAGAAGCAGACATTTTTGGCATAAATGCTTCTCGCAATTGTGCTTCGGTGGTTCTTTTCAAAAAATCTGTAGCGGCTTGTTTGTTATCGTTTTTAAGGATGGCAAAAGCATCTTGAATGGTTAATGATTTGATGGCGTTGATAAAGATCGGTTTTGCCGCAGTAGCAGCGTCTTCAGCGCCTCGATTAAGTGTAGTCACAAATTTATCGACCTCTTTACCCAAACCAATATCACGTAAAGTATTGGCAACCTTAATGGCATCTTGTGGAAATGGAATTTTAATTAATGAATTGTTATTGTAACCATTTTGCTTAGAGGCACTCAAAACCCCTTTACTGATGCCCTGTATTAAGGCTTCTTTAAGACCTCCAGAAACTTCTCCTTCCGTAGGTTCACCTGTACTATTTAGAATAGTATTGGTTGTATTCAAAATTTGTTCAGTAGTACAGCTTGAGGTAATAAATAGGCTGGCAACTGTAAGTAGACAAATGAGTCGTAATTTTAACATTGCAATCAAATTAGTGATAAAATGGATTTGGACAATCTCTTAACGATTTTATGCCTAAAATACGAATTTGGCCTACTTATAGGATAAATCTTGTAGATTATTAACTAAACATTAAAGTTAGGGCAAATTAGCTGAGTTTGATTCCCAATACTGTGATGTCATCCATTTGTTGTTCATTACCTTCTGTCATCCAAAAATCTAACTGTTGATCTAATATTTGGGCTTGGTGTTCCATATCATGTTCATGATTTTGTAAAAAGAATGCCCTAAAGTTTTTTGCCATAAACTTACGCTTTTTAGCTCCACCAAATTGATCTTGATAGCCGTCAGAATACAGGTAAAGCGTAGTGGGTTGAGTTATGGTTAGCTCATGTGCGGTGAATGGGTGTGGAGGTTTGAGGTGTTTTTTAAATCCGCCAATGCTCTGCTTGTCGCCTTTGATAACCTTCATTTCTCGATTTTGGATGTATACTAAGGCTTGACGAGCACCTGCAAAGTACAGTTTCTTTTGTTTGGGATGATACGTACACAACGAAATGACCAAGCCATCGCCACTGTCTTTTTGATACTGCCGCAACACCAAATCAAGCCCATACTGCATGGAGTCCAAAATCTTATTGGGCTGCCACAGATTTAAATTATTCACCGCATTATTGAGTAAATCATACCCTACGATGCTCATTAATGCGCCAGGAACCCCATGACCCGTGCAATCAATGACGGCAAAAATGATTTTATCATCAAGCTGTTTTAGCCAATAAAAATCCCCACTTACAATATCTTTTGGACGATAATAGATAAACGTATTTTGTTTTCCAAAGAGCTTATCAAACTCAAGCTGAACGGGCAAAATGGATTGTTGAATTCGACTTGCATAATTAATACTGGATAAGATATTTTTGTTTTTGCGCTCGATTTCCCGCTTTTGATGAGATACCGTCTCTAAATTCGCATTGAGCTCTTCGGTGCGTTCTTGAACTAAACGTTCGAGTACACTATTTTGATCTTTTACCATGCGCTCATTTTCTTTTAATGCTTTGATCGTTGCATCTTGTGCCTTGCGTTTTTCTTTTTCGGCGATATTGATCTGATTTGCTAAACCAAAAGAAAATAAAGAAGCTTGAATAATAACACCAATGGATACGGCATATTCGGTAAACCAAACATTGGGTAGAAAACCTTCTGCTTTCAGAATTGTGATGATTACACCAATAATGGTAAATATCCAAGCGAGCAAGTAGAATTTTGCCGTGTTTACCTTTTTCAAAAGCGCTAAAACTCCCATAAGAATGAATAACGGGCAGTAGATATAAATCAACGAGCGCAAAATATTGAAACCCCATAAATAGGCTGGCGGGTGAGTATACGAGTACAGTTGGATACAGGAACCCAGCACAGCTACAAATTCCAATATTCGTATAGTTTGATCTAATTGCGGTGCAATTTTAGGAATTTTCAGAAATAAACGTGAGAAAAGGCTTCCGAGTGTTAAGGTGATAATCGCCGCAAAATTGGTGATGGCATTTGCCAATTGTGGATGATTTTTAAAGACAAATTGAAAACCATAACCTAACATAAAACTATAGGTACACCAAAATGCAAACAGGTATAAGATATAGTATAAGTAGCCGCGTTGCTTCGTGCCTAAATAGAGCAGCAGGTTATAAATGAATAAACCGAATATCACTCCAGATAAAAGGATATTCAGGATGGTAATATTGATGTGTTTTTCTAAAAAGTGGGAGTGCTCAATAATATGAGCATTCCAAGTTTTGGTAGAGATTCCCGCTACACGAACGTAAACTTCTAAGGTCTCGCCTCGCCTGAGGTCTAGTGGAATTAAAAAATCCTTGTATTTAATGGGGCGATCGTCAAAGGGAAATAAATCACCTGTGATGGTTTTATGGATTTCTCCTGTTTTATGAATTTGGTAAACTTCTATGGTGTCCAGACCAGGAAAGCCGATGTGGAGTAACCACTTAAAACGGGGATCAGCAACATTAAATACTTTGAAACGATACCAATAGCTATGGGTGTTAAAACCTGCATTTGGATGATCTGAATCACTTTTCTTGAACTTTGCATTAAATTCAGAGGTGCGTACTTCCTTAAAGGTTAACGTGGCCGTAGAATCTTCCAAAATTTGAACTGGACGACCTAAGGAATATTCCAGCTGCCCTTCTTGTAAATATATTAATGCTTGTCCAGCTCCTTGATAATAGGAAAATAAACAAGAAATCACCAGTATATATTTACAAATTGAATTCATTCAGTTGTTTGTTAGTCTTTACTACTTTATGAGTAGTTCTTTTGCCCAATTTAGTAGGAAAATTTCAGGATAATTATTGACAAGTGCAAATAAATAAAGGAGTAGCTACTCGGCTACTCCTATCTAATCGGTCTAAATCACACCATAAAATCAAAAACGAATCACATCATCCAAGACCAATTCGCTAAACGCTCCAAGTTGTTTGAGTTGATTTAAGTCGATTTTACTTTTATCTCCATAAATCGTAATCACAATGGGTTGATCTTGAAAATGCCTTTGATAATAGGTGAGAATATCTTCTAAGGTTAGTGATTGGTAGCTTTCATAAGCGTTAATATTAGGATCTTTCTGAAGCCCTTTTCGGTGATAAGCAGCTATCGTTGCTGGTTTTGAGGAGAAGGACGGAAAATTTGTAATGACTTTTAATTGTAGATTTTTGCGTAAAGTCTCCATTCTTTCGGGCTTTTGTGGCATGTTCTTTAATAAATCTACCATTACATTTACTGCTTCTGTCGTTTTATCTGCCTGACAACCCACAAATCCTAAAAACCGACTTTTACCTTTAGAGATGGGTGAAGTGATCACATTAGCCCCCGCTGAATACGCTAATGAGCGATATTCCCGAATTTCTTGCAACACGATTCCTGAAAAGCCTCCTGAAAAGTACTCTTTAAAAGCATTCATCGAAGCATATTCTTCAATGGGCGATTCTTTGCCCTGAATGTGGAAGTAAATTCGACTTTGGCGAGCTTTTTTGTCATTTACTAAAAAGACTTTATTGCGTTTGTATTCATGGCCTTCTCTAAAAATATATTCTTCTGCTTTCCCATTGCTGGAAAGTTTAACGTGTGTAGTCAAGCTTTTTGCGAGTTCTTTAGGAGGTGTATTCCCTACAAAAAAGATTTCTGCTGCATAGCCTTTTGTGATTTCTTTATATTTGTTGAAAAACACAGCTACATCTATTTTTTCATAATCCTTTGTGGTGGGGCGTTTCAAATAGTAGGATTCTTTTTCAAATAAGGCGTAGTTGTATAAAGCGCCACTGAGCGTTCTCGGATTTCTTTTCTCTACCTTACGTTCTGCTTTCAATTCGTTGACCAGCGACTTTCGAGCAGCCTCGTCAAAAGTAGGTTCATGCAGGAGTTTTCCAGTTAACTTCAAACATTCAGCCAACTGCGCTTCTCTTCCTGAGAGTTGAATGGTTAAAGCGTTGGCACTGTATTGAATAGAATAACTACAACCTAACGCGCCAAAAGCAGATTTTAATTGTTTGAAAGACAACTCCCCAGCCCCTGCATAATTTAGAAATCGACTGACGCCCAGTAAAGACGGGTCATGGAAGTAACCTGTTTTGAACTGAATGGTGAGGTTGAATAAATCATTTACAGGATTGGTAGAAGCCCACAGTTGGTGTCCTTCTTTTAAACTGAGTTGGGAAATGTCTTTCGAAAAGTCTAAAAATCGCGGTTGAAAAGGAAGACTCGGAATACGTTCAAACTGTTTGACATAATCGGATTCCTCTTTTTGATCGGTAACAATTGGTTTGTAAGGGGGTTTAGCGAGTTTATCCTTTTTAGGGAAACCTGTTCGGGAAATCATGTTTACCAGATTATCTCCAAAATACTTTTGAGCTACACGCATGACTTCTTCCTTACTCACGTTATTAATTTGCTGATTGTATTGCAGGTATTCTTCCCATTTGAGTCCCCGATTGAAGGCTTGCCCAATCATAATTCCCCTATTCGATAAGCTTTCCAACCCTCGGTCAAAGTATTTACTCAAATTATTCTTGGCCTCCTGAAACTGTTGATTGGTGAACGTGCCTTTCTTGAGATGAGTGAGGGCTTGCTGTATCTTTTTCTCGCCCGCTTTTAACGATTGTACTAATACTTTCGGCACATAAAAAATGGAGTAACCGCCCGCATCATTATAAGTAGAAGGAAAACCTCCACAATAAAACATTTCATTATCTAATTGCAATTGATCAATATAACCCGTTTGTTCTTCATTGGATAATAGATACTCGCATATATCTAAGGCCATTCGATCTGGGTGCTTAAAGCCTACGGTTTGGTAACCTAAAAAACCAGCTTTAATAGGAGTTATTCGCTTTTTTGACTTTTCTCGTCCATTAAACGGTGTTGGAGCAGGCAATTCAAGCGGTGTGATTTTTCCTGATTTTAACTTGCCAAACTTTTCTTCAATTGCCACTTTTACATCAGATTCTTTAAAGTTTCCTACTAAAATTAGGGCCATATTATTGGCTACATAGTATTGGTGAAAAAACTCATACATTTTGTGGAGTGGCGGATTTTTAAGATGAGCTGTTTTACCCAATACAGGCCATTGTCCATAGGGAAGGTTAGGAAATAACAATCCTTCCATTTCCCGTATTACTTTGCGCTCAAAGTTATCTGCAGCACGGTTTTTTTCCTCATAAACCACTTCTAACTCAGATTGGAAAGAACGGAAAACAGGATTTTGAAAGCGCGCTGCATACAAATCTAACCACTTGTGAATTTCATGAGCAGGGAAAGAGTTGTGGTAATAAGTCATCTCATAACTTGTGAATGCATTAATGCCTGTACTACCAATACTTCGAAGTAATTTGTCGAACTCATTCGGTAAGCCGTATTTTGATGCTTTAATGGCCTGTTCATTAATTGCCTTTTGGATAGCTAGCCGTTGATCTTCATCAGTCGTTTGTCCTAAACGTTGGTATAATACGGTGATCGAATCGAGATACGTTTTTTCTTTTTGATAATCAGCAGTTCCAAAGACTTGGGTACCTTTAAATAATAAATGCTCTAAATAATGCGCCATACCCGTAGCGTTTGGCGATTCGTGCTTAGCGCCAGTATTGACCATAACTGCACCAAAAACCTTATTGGCTGTAGAGTCCTGATTTAAAAATACCGTGAGGCCATTCGCTAACTGGTAAGAGTTTACCTTCAGAATGTCCTTCGTTTGCGCCTGAATGAAGCTAGGAACCAATAAAATAAAGAAGCAATAAATCGTCGGTTTGAGTCTCATGATGAACGGAGTTAATTCAAGTTTTGGGTTATTAGGTAGGTATTTTGTTATACCCGAACTTAATTTACCTAAAGATTCAGAAAATCAGAAAAAGTTGCTTATTGGTAAATAGCAAAAGGAATTTATTGAAATGAATCTATCAACCAATCATAGCATCTTGATTATTCCCAATTATAACTTAACGATACTTATATGAAAACCATGATCTATCTAGTATGTTTAGCGACTTTCCTTTGCGGTATGAGTTGCCAGACCGATGAACTGAAAATTATCAATACAGGTAATTTTGAAATTGAAGTCCCCGCCAATTGGAAATACAACAAGGCACAAGGAGTCGATAGTTTTGTGGGCAGCATTACGGGTGAAGGTGTAAATTTATCATTTGATTGGAGTGAGATGGGGTATGCTAATCCATTAATTCCCACTGAAAAAGAATACATCTACGAAAATACATACGATTGGATGCCGATTAATGCACCCTATTTTGAGGCAGAAGTCGTGTATACCAGTGGAGATGTCGAAGAAACGAGAGCGCGTATTATGAAAGAGAAAGGAATCACGGACCCCGAAAAGGTGAGGGTGGAACCTTTTCAAATTCCTACAAAGGAAATAGACTTCCAGAATGGTACTTACACGGCTACATTAACCTATAAAGACACTGCCATTCAGGTGAAGATTGACATCCCAGCGCGCATAAAAAAACATGAAATCGAGGTAGATACGATTGGGCGATATAGGCGTAAGCTGATTAGACCTAAAAAGGGTGAGAAAGGTATAACAGGTGTTTATTTTAAGGATTTGAATGCTGACTTTAACTTTAATTTAGCTGGAAATGTAGAAGGTACAACTAATCAAGAAAATGCCATTGTTGCATTTAAAACCATTAAAATAAAACGCAATGGTGACTAAATCTGCTTAACACTAAGGCTGATAAGCGTACAACATAACCATGATCGGTTTATTGGGGTTTATAGAAATTCGCTAAAGCTTGATTAATTTCTGCTGTGGTTAAGTTTGGGAAGAACTCTTGTGCATATTGAAAAGCAAGCTCTTGGGGAGGTGTTTTGTTATACGATTTTAAAAACTTACCAATGAGTTGTTGTTCAATCTTCACCCTTTTTTTAGGCGAAAGTTGTTGATTAATGCGCTGTAAGGTGGCTGAGGCTTGTTGCCCCACTTTTTGGAGACTCCCTTGGCGACTATTGGCGAAGGTAATAAAGCGATAAAAATAGAAGGCATTATCGGCTTTACGGGTGTGGTATAAGGGATGGTTTTTAGGTAATTGTTTAGACGTGTTTTTAAACTGTTGTGCGGTTTCCGTCATTAGGTTTTCAGAAAACTCTAAGCTTTTGATATTGTTATATAAGGTTCTCAGTTCAGTGAATAATTCGAAGTCAACTACTTCTGTTTCATCAATTTTAATGGCATACTCCAAGGCTGTGTAATCGTATTGCGGTTGTATAAATCGGTATTCATAGAAGTCGATAATACTATCATTATTCAAGGCTCGGTTCCATTTTGTTATTTGCTCGGCTTGGAAGTCGGCATATTCAGGCATACCAAATCGAAAAGCTTCCAATTCGAGTTTTAAGCTACTCAATACTTTATCGCGCTGTTTAGCATTCTTTTGACTTTCGTTGTAGTTGCTAAATAAAGAGGCCATGTATACGCCTAAAAAGACGATGATTAAATCAACTAACCAATGATACCATTTGGAGCGATGGCCTGAACTGACTCTTCTCTGATTTTTTCCAAACATGTTGCTACGAAACTTTTTTAAAATATGACTAATGTCAAAACGGTCTCTAAGATTTTTAGTGGATTTTATGGAAAAGACCACTTTATATGCTGAAAGTTGCAAAGTGAGTGACAAGTCCTCGAATTCTTTTCTAACTTAATGAATAAATTGTAGTTTTGCAGCCGAAAAGTGAATGCTTTTTTTTAGCATTTACATTCATGTTTATAAACATTTAAATTTAGCTAAATCAAGATGGCTGGAAATAGAACATTTACAATGATTAAGCCCGATGCATTCGGCGCTAATAATTCAGGTGCAATCATCAAAATGATTGAAGATGCAGGTTTCAGAATTGTAGCAGCAAAAGTGACTAAGTTAACGAAAGAAAGAGCTGGACAGTTTTATGCTGTACACAGTGAGCGTCCTTTCTACCAAGATTTATGCGACTACATGAGCTCTGGAGCAATCATGCCGATGATTCTTGAAAAAGCAAATGCTGTAGCAGATTTCCGCGAATTGATTGGTGCTACTGATCCTTCAAAAGCTGCTGAAGGTACAATTCGTAAAATCTTTGCGAAATCTATCGAAGCAAATGCAATTCACGGTTCTGATTCTGACGAGAATGCAATTATTGAAGGAAACTTTTTCTTCTCTAAAACAGAGCAATTCTAATAGAAAAAATAGATGAAGGGGCTGTTTCCATGTGGAGATAGTCCCTTTTTTGTTGCCAACGCTTCTACTTCCCTCCTTATTTTCCTAAAAAGTATTCACACATCTGTTAAATTATTCAAATGGTTCTTTAGGGTTCCCGTTTTATTATTTTATATCGCAAAGTGCTTAAAAGTCATTTTTTCAGTGGAAACCATTAACTTTAAAGCACTTCAGTACAACAATACGCCTATAAATGTGGTATTAATATAAGTAGGCGCGTACTTACAACTAGAGAAATTGCTTTTAAATTTAACTAATTCACGAATGAGAAATACCTTACTGAACTTCCGATGGGTGGCGATGGTATTGTTACTGATTGGTTTATTCTTCTCACAACAAACTGACCTTCACGCACAAGGAAAAGATAAAGTCATCTACCTTTCTGGACTTATTATTAGTGGCGATAGCTCTTATGGCATTCCCGGAGTGCACATTTACATTGAAGAGGCTGGGGTAGGTACAGTATCCAATTCAGCTGGTTTATTCAGAATTCGAGCTTTACCTGGCGATACAATCACTTTTAGTCATATTGCCTATGCAACACAAACCATGGTAGTGCCTGTAGATGATTACGAAATGGCTATGACAGTAATGATCGATATGGAAGCCGATGATAAATTGCTTCCTATGGTGACCATTTTCCCATATCCTTCAGAAGACGTATTTAAGGAAGCATTTTTAGCGCTAGACTTAGAAACTGTCCAAGAAAAAAATATGCGGAGAAACCTAAGCTCTGAAAAAATTGCTGAAATGGCTAAACAAATCGCTATGGATGGCGGTAGCAATCATCGGGTATACATGAATCAACAAGTAAATTACCTCCATAATCGCTATTTTATGCCAACGCTTTCCCTAACCGATCCTTTTGCTTGGGCACGTTTTATCAAATCTGTGAAAAACGGAGACTTCAAGAAAAAGAAGAAATAATGTGAAAGATTTTTCATAGAAAAGGTGCTGCTTCGAAAGTGAGACAGCACCTTTTTTATGTTTAATAGGTTCGACTTCCATCTCCTTCTTTAAAGTATACGAGGTATAACAAGTAGATATTGACAATTGGCAGAAAGCCAAGAAAGTACATGTAAGGACTTTCGCCAGAATCTCGAAGACGCTTCACAATTTGTGCAGCTTGGATGAGCGTAAGGCTTAATAGCATGAGCACTGCAATAATCATTTTGATGCCTGTTACCATCAATACGACACCTTCATCGAACTCTGCATAAAAGTAGGTTTGATACCTAGCAATGCTGACTAAAGTGGTATAAGTTAGTAGAGTTAAACCACCAATTACTAAAACTCTTAAGAAGCAACGAAGTCGGCCAATTTTTCCTCTAAAACTCAATATGTTTTTAAGGATCTGTTGATGTGGTTGCTGGAAGGCAAGTGTGCGGAAAAGCAAAATCATCCCCCAAACGGTGAAGCCACGAACGATACTAGCCATCAAGCCAATGAATTCAAATAATCCTTCTGAGTAATCGATTACACTGTATAAGTTATAAACACTATTACCTAAGTAGCTTCCTAAAGCACCTCCAATTCCTGCCCACATGGCAGCGTTTTTATCAGTAGTGCTGGTGATAATGGCTACATATCCAAGAAGAAATCCAAAAATGAATGGGGTAAATGTGCTGGTGATGAAATACCCTTTTTGGAACTCGAATATATCCATAATAGCGAAAAAGAGCGTAAGTCCTAGTGTATATGAAAGCCCCGTAATGATGGCTGAACGCATATTTTGGAGTACAATACCGAGCATGGCTGCAAAAGCAAAGTTTTCCAAAAATCGAATGAGGTAAAGTGATGACGTATACTCATAGATTTTAATATCAAACGATTTGAAAATTAAATCTACAATAGAGACACTTACTCCAACTACGGACGTGAAAATCATGGTGCGATACAAAACGCGTTTTTCCTCTTTAAAAAATTGCATCGCTTCTTGTTGCTGAATGCGTTTTTGTTCCAGCTTTTCCTGTTTTTGTGCTTCGCGTGCTAAGCGTTCTTCTTCCTCTCGTTGTTTTAACGTGACTTGCTCCGCCTCATATTTTTGAATGAACTCATGAAACAATACTTCCTTCTCTTGAAGTTGTTCTTTTCGGGCTTCAGACACGCTTTCATCAGCTAATAATCTCTTAAAGAATGAAGGATCTTTCCGAATACTTTCTTCTAAGAAATCATCCAAATCAGGTGTGCGGGTAACAAAGAGTTGGTATTTGATGCTTAAATAAGTGTCTTCTGCTGTGTGTTTTGAGGGTGGAATGCTGGAAAATACTTCCCACGCATTGGCATACGACATCTCCTTAAATAATAAGGCCGCCATTTTTCTTTTTGCATCAGCATGCTTGGTCTTAGAAATGGCGCGTTTTAAAGCTCCCTCAAAGACTTCTAAGGCTTGTTGAAACTCTCGAAGTTTAAGCTGACAGGCGATCAGTCCCCAAGAGACTTCTGAATTTAGTGGAGATAGTTTGTAAGCTTGTTGGTACAGTTCCAGTGCTTCTTCATAAGATTGATTTGCAAATAAATCATTTGCCTCATTTAAGGTTGACTTTATTCGACTCATGTAATTGTGTTAAAAGTTGAAATCTAGGTGTTTGCGAATATACCCCAGTTTTATGAGAAAAGCATGGTTGGAATTCCCCTAGTTGAGTAGACAGGTTTTATTTATGTTGTCATGTTGATATTGGGAGAAGGCAGGGTTCGAACCTACATCTCCAGCGAATTGGCTGGTATTTTTCCTACACTTAAAATACTTCTCCCATGGTATTTAGCGTTCATTTATATTTTTTTCTTTCTAAAAACCAGGATATCTAAATAACCAATAAGCATAATTGCACCTGACACACATACGCTGACGGTAGGCGAATTGGATGATAAGTTTTTGTCGATCAGCATAAGCCAACCTGAGGAAAAACCTATAATGATGGCAGCAGCAGCGTATTTAGCTAGTGGTTTGAGCTGTTCTTTGCCCAGTAACAAACCCATTAGGATCGGCGGGAACATGCTAAGCTGAGCGCCAAATACTGCAAAAATGAGGTCTACTACTGAGTAGCCATAATAGGCAAGCAACTCGACAATAATGATGGCAATGAGCGCGGCATACACCAAGATAATTCTTGAGATGTTGAGCTCTCGCCGAGACTCTAACCGATCATTTAAGGATACTTTTCTAAACTTGGCAGAGATATCTTCATAAATGGTATGGGAAACTGCGATGAGCTGTGTGGATGCGGTAGAAAGCATTGCCCCAAACAAACCTAATACCCCAAAAAAGAGGATGATTTTACCAAACACACCTGCCTGATAACCCGTGTAGGCCAGTAGGGTGATTAGTGGGTTTTCTCCTTTTACAGGGGAAATGACTACGAAAATCAAACACGATAAGGAAACGATAATGGTCCACGTTACGCCAGAAATGGTGACACTAGCCCAAAGGCCTTTCAGTACTGTTTTCGGTTCATCAGATGCCGAAATGCGTTGCCATAAACTCATATCGGAAGCGTAAGAGAGCACATTCATGATAAAAATTCCAATCATAAATGAGGCTAAGCCATCTTGCCAGTTGAATGTTTTGATGTTATCGGGAATCTTGGCGACACTATCATCCCAGCCGCCATTTTGAATGATCATGTAGATGATGAAACTCGAAAGGGCGATTAATAACAACCAAATGGCAATCATTTGGAATTTATCAGTTACAATAACCGCGCGAAATCCTCCATAAGAAGTGTAGATAAAGGCGACCGTACACAAAACGGCTACTACAGCCCATTGGGGGAGACCAGGAATCAGTCCTGCTAGAAATCGAGAGCCTACTGTTAATTCTACAGCAAAAGCCCCTAAAAAACCTAAACTGGTACAAATGGCTCCAATCAATGCCACGGTATTAGAATTAAACTCTGTACCTAAAAATTCATGCAAAGAAGGACGATTCGGATAGTGTGCCAGTCGTTTCCAAATTTTAGGAGCGATCCAACGCACAACCCATATGCCTAGTGAAGTCGTAAATACACACCAATAGAGCCAAACACCTAAATTGGGGGCTAACTCGAAAAATGCCACAACCACAGTAGCCAAAGAAATGGTAGAGGCCACAGTACTCGAAGAAAACTCGTTTGAGTTTTTAACAGCAGCCTGTTTACCTTGAGCAATAGGCAGCATATCGGCCACGCTTTTGGTACTACGCCCTAGTTTAATCCCAATAAATAGGTAAACCAAAAATGAAACGGTTAATGCTGCGGAAACTATGAATAGCATAGTGCTTCTTTGTGGAAATAACGACCTTAAAACCTGTACAAATATTATTCTGATTCTTGGAATAGAATAAGTGTTGGATTTTATTTCTTGCGAATCTTTAGCTCTACGTAAACCCCTTTATTTAGGCTATTCGGAACGTCTTTAAATTTACCTTTAGCAATCTCCATAAGCATGGGAAGTTGCGCTCCAGGATATAATACCACATTCCAACCACGATCAATGAGCATGCTGAATATGGCCATCTCTTCAAGCAAATATTCTGAAGAGAGGCGGATGGCTTCTTCCTTAGAAACTATGAAGTTTTGGCGTTCTTGTTTTTGCCAAACAAATAGGGCAGCTGTACTTTGGATAGAGGCTTTTACACTTGGATTAGAATGATACAACGTATCCAATAATTGTTTTGCCTTCACAAAGTCAGGGTCTTCGTAGAGGGGTTTCCAGCGCTGTACAATAAAGCGTTCAGGGTTGTAGTCAGGGAGATATTGATTGAGTTTACCAATGAAATTATCACCCGTTTCTAAGGCCGTTTGAATGGCTAACTCTTGCTGTTGTCCATTTAATATTTCTTCATTGTGACGATGCAAATAATCGCCAACTAAAATCATCGATTGATCAAAATGACGCTGCATCCAAGCTAACATTGTGTCTAATGAAGAACGCCAAAAAACAGGGTTAGTCATACTGACCCCTAAAATACATTTTTTATAATCAAAAAGGTGCGGCGATGCAGAGGATGGTGTAACGCCTTCCACACGAATTCTATATTTCGTATGATTTAGTTGCATGGTCATATTCATAGTTCACTTCTTGGATGATGATTAACAGTTTTGTCAATTTTTGTGCTTATATGTCCTATAATGAACAACAAGCAATCCAAAAATGATAAAACTGACAATATAGTCTATTTTATTAACAAATGAGCACAAAAAATCATCCTTTCTCCCAATAAATAAACGTTAAATATTGTCAAGCCATCCTATGTTTTGGGGTGTAACCTTTAAAAAAGAGGTTTTTTCGTCAGTATTTTTGGTTAAAGGTTCCTGTAATTTCAGTACAAATTCATCTTCATTTAAGTGCATTAATTCCCAGTAACCTTGGATGGCAGTACTTTGGGTAGGCATCGCAGCTTCATTTTCCAATTGCATAACTTCAAGTTGGAAAGAAAAATCATCTTTCAATTGAAAGTCGTAGCGTTGATGAGGAATATTCCATGCTTCACAAGCTGAAAATTTAGTAATTTCCTTACCAAGAAAATCATTTAATAAAGTACCTTTTAAAAGCTCATGTAAAGAAATGCCAGAGCGTTTAGCCGCTCTCAGCGTATTTTGAGCTACTTCTGCTGATTTACTTTCAAACAATTGTTTACGGAATTCTAACACATTCATTTTTTGTTAAAGTTCTAAAGCTGCTTATTACGGCATATTAAGCAGCTTTTTAAAAAATTGTCGTCTTAGCGTTACCCATCCTTTTCTTCCAATTCTGCCCAAATTTCCTTGAAAACTTCTAGTCGTTCGTTTGTCTCAAGGTAACTTAATGTGGTACCATAAAATACCTTATTGGAGTCGTTGTTTGAAATGAAGCCTACTTTATTACCATTTTTAAGTGTGAAAATCCATAAAAAATC
>JBMYQA010000076.1:0-23007 GCA_049600855.1 Flammeovirgaceae bacterium
ATTTTAAAGATGAACTCACTTCCGATGAAATCGAACAAACAATAGATCGAATTGAGTTGGCTATTAAACAGCAGATTCCAGCCGTAAATCGCATATTTATTGAGGCTGAAACGATTAAGATTGTAAAGAAAAGCAAGCATTTATAGATTGGGAGTGAGCTGCTTGGGATTTTTACAAACATATATACATATTTTGGTGAAATTAGGTATATTAGCCTAAGCTTACCAAAAACTTACCATTATGAGTCTTGCCAAAAAACTCGGCTTTCTCATGGCCTTTATGCTTCCTGCCATCATTGTGTTTGGTTATTATATGGGAGGTGCTTGGAACTTTAGTAACCTGATTTTTGCCTATGTGCTCGTTCCAATCATCGATGAACTAGTCGGAAAAGATCCCATGAATATCAAAAAGGAAGATTTACCCGTTCTTTCAGGGCAAATCTACTTTGAAGCCATTTTACATGTAATGGTATATGTGCATCTTGCTATTTTAATTTGGGGTTTTTATGTCATTTCCTCAGGTACCATGACTTGGCTTGAAATGATTGGCTTTACATTAAGCGTGATGGTATTGAGTAGTGGAATGATTAATGTAGCGCATGAGCTAGGGCATAAACAGCATAAGTTTGCCCAATTCCAAAGTCAATTAACACTCATGACCGTGTGCTACATGCATTTTTTCATTGAGCACAATAAGGGGCATCACGTAAATGTCGCTACCCCCAAAGATCCCGCCACGAGCAAAAAGAATCAAACTTTTTACAGCTTTTGGACGCAAAGTGTAATTGGGAGTTGGAAGGATGCTTGGAAGATTGAAAAAAGGAGATTAACCAGAAGAAATCTGAGTATTTGGTCTTTTCATAATCAAATGTTGTGGTATGCTTTGCTTCCTATTGCATTTGTAAGCAGTTTGACATTGATTCTAGCATTTTTGGGACAAGCTCAATTTTTAGCTATTCCTATATTCTTTTTTGCGCAAAGCTTTTTAGCCTTTTCTTCTTTAGAAGCGGTGAACTATGTAGAGCATTATGGCCTGCTTAGGAAAGAAGTTAAGCCGGGGCACTACGAGCGAGTAAATCCCCTGCATTCTTGGAATTCGAATCACATGGTAAGTAATTTTTTACTGTTTCAACTTCAACGCCATTCCGATCATCATGCTTTTGCAGTTCGGCCATACCAAGTACTTCGACATTTTGATGAAAGTCCCCAATTGCCCGCAGGTTATCCTGTTATGATTCTGATGTCATTAGTACCTCCACTTTGGTTCAAAAAAATGAATAAGCGATTGGAAGATTGGCAAGCAAAATCTTATGACGCGAACTACATTGCTAATGTGGTAAAAATGGTTGGATAGTTTCCGATACTGTTTGAACTTTTTCTTTCAGGTAAAACTAACTAATTTTCACCCCTATTTCGTTGCTGTTTTCTTTAATAGCCTACCTTATTCGTTCCGGCAGAAACCGCTCTAAAGTGTCTTGTCTGGATGCAAGTCAATTCAGTGTTAGCAGCTAAACAAAAAACTTAACTAGTCTCTTAAATCACACAGGGAAGGGGCTGTCTTGTTCCTAAAACCTCTTACTTTCCCCTTATTTCTGCTTTATTTTCCTCGGTCTATTGAATTTTTTTTACGTAAAATACTTACGTGTTTTTAGTGAAAAAATTAGCCTATTACAACATATTAAGTAAGTGTTAAGTTCCCGATTAATTTAAATTCATATTCTCGTAAATGTAAGAAAATAAGGGATATGTAATGGAATAGTTATATATTTTAAATGCTTATTGGTACTTTATCTGTAAAAAATTGCACTGAACACTATTAAAGTTTTTTTTCACGAATAATTAACATTTTTTTTGACAAACTTGATAAGTAGAGTGTCATGTAAGTATATTTGCTCGATCTTACTTGAAAAGGTGATCATTAATATAATCCTCTTTGTTGAATGAACTTCAACAAAAATGCAATCTAAAAAATATATGCAATCTCTTATGCTAAACTTTCAACCTAAACTAAGACTACATCCCACTATCGGCTTACTTGGAAATGAGTTATTACCAAAACTTATAGGAAAATAGAACTCGGTACATCACATCACCCTTTACTTCAATGCTAATTCGAAATATGGCATTGAGTTTTTCAGTTGGTGATATATGACAAGCACAACATAGAATCATAAAGTCGACTTCTAATTTTTCTACCACAAGCAACTATACAAATTTCTGGCTTTGTTGCCTATCAGTAAAGGCAACCTTACTAACTATCCTTCAGCCGTACATTGGGTATGGTTGATGACTTATTTATTTATTGTTTAAATCTAACAAGCATGAAGAAGTCCTTACTATTATCATTTATTCTGCTGACTTTCTTTGCTTTCTCAGCACATGCACAAGAGCGTGTAGTGTCGGGAACAGTAACAGATGCTGATGCGGGAGACGCCATTCCAGGCGTAAACGTCATCATTAAAGGCACAACAACAGGTGCCACTACCGACATTGACGGTAAGTATCAAGTAAAAGTACCCAACAACGATGCTGTATTGGTATTCAGTTATGTAGGGTATAAGAGCCAAGAGATTACTGTTGGCGCGCAATCTAAGATCGATATCCGGTTAGAAGCTGATTCTGAAGTATTGGAAGAAGTAGTAGTAACTGCGGCGGGTATCGAGAGAGACAAGAAAAAGTTAGGTTATGCTGTACAGCAAGTAAAAAGTGATGAGCTTTTACAGGCACAAGAAGCAAACGTAGTAAATGCTTTGAATGCCAAAGTTGCTGGTGTACAAATTACTTCAGCTGAAGGTTCGCCAGGTGCTGCTTCTCGAATCAACATTCGTGGTAACTCTTCATTAACTGGTAATAACACTCCTTTATTTGTGATTGATGGTTTGCCTATTAGTGAGTCTACAACTGGTGGGCCTGGTAGTGCATCAACAGCAGGTGTGGCTAACTCTAACCGTGCTGTTGACTTAAATCCTGAAGATATTGCAGATATTACTGTATTGAAAGGAGGAGCCGCAACTGCACTTTATGGCTTAAGAGCTGCAAATGGTGCGATCATCATTACGACCAAAAGAGGTTCTGCAAACTCAAAACCTAAAGTTACTTTAAGCTCTACCATCACGTTAAATGAGCACAATGGAATTACACCATTGAACGATCGTTACGCTCAAGGTATTAGCGATAACTATTTATTCCCAGCTGGTGGTGCTTTTGCTTCATGGGGACCTGATTTAGCAACTTTGGTATTTGATCCGAATACAGCAAACCCATGGGATAAAAATGGTGCAATAACAACAGCTTTAGCATTGCCGAATGGAACGCCAATTGCACCTTATGACAATGTAGGCGATTTTTATCAAACAGGCGTTTCAACAAACAATTACCTCAGTGTAACAGGTGGTAATGGAAATGCGACTTATTTCGCGTCCATTGGTCATTTAGATCAAGAAGGTATTACCCCTAATGCTACGTTCCAAAGAACTACAGCAAAAGTAAATACAGATTTCCGTTTAACGGATAAAGCAAAGTTTAGTAGTGGTATTACTTATACGAGATCAGGTGGTAACCGTATTCAGCGTGGTAGTAACACTTCTGGAGTAATGTTAGGCTTATTGAGAACACCTCCTTCATTTGACAACTCTAATGGTTTTGGTTCAGATGCAGTAGATACTCCTGAATCGTATATTTTCCCTGACGGAACGCAACGTACTTACCGTGCTGGTGGTGGTTACGATAACCCATTCTGGGTAGTAAACCGTATTCCTCACACAGATGAAGTAAACCGTTTGATTGCATATGGACAATTAAATTATGCAGTTACAGATTGGTTAGACGTGACTTATCGAGTTGGTAATGACTTCTACTCAGACAGACGTTCGCAAGGTTTTGCTGTAAACTCAAGAACATTGACAGGAGGACAAGTATGGGAGCTTCAAATATTCAATCAAGATTTCAACTCTGATTTAATCATTACAGCAGATAAAGATTTTAATGATGATTTGACAGGTACTTTGATTGTAGGGCATAACTATTTTAGAAGCCATAATCAGACTTTATATGTACAAGGAGATGGCTTAGTAATTCCTGACTTCTATAATCTTTCTAATGCGTCATCAATCTCTACTCAAGACAATGAGAGTATTTTGAAAAGACATGGTGCATTCTTCGACGCTGGTATCTCTTACAAAGACATGTTATTTGTAAATATTACTGGTCGTAATGATTGGTCTTCTACGCTTCCTGAAGAAAATAACTCGTTCTTCTATCCTTCATTTAACGTAGGTTTTGCGTTCTCAGAGTTGATGGGTGAGAATAAGATTTTATCTTTTGGTAAACTTAGAGCCTCTTATGCAATTGTGGGTAACGATGCACCTGTTTATGCCACAGATACCTATTTCGCGAGTTCTGTTCCAGGATTTACATATAGTGTAATAGATGGCTGGACGAATGGTCTAGGTTTCCCTGCATTTGGCGGAACTTCTGCGTTTACTACGCAAAATACCTTGGGTAACAGCGAACTTAAGCCAGAAAGAAGTAGCACGTTTGAAATTGGTGCTGACTTACGTTTCTTCGATAACAAGTTAACTTTAGACGTAACTTACTTCGATATTTCTACTACAGATCAAATCGTAGCGGTTTCGTTATCAAATGCTTCTGGTTTTGGTTCGATTTTTACCAATGCGGGTGATGTATCCAACAGAGGTCTTGAATTGGTATTAGGAGCGACTCCTTATAAAAAAGGTGGATTTGCTTGGACAACAAACTTGGCATTTACAGCTATGGAGAATACTGTAGAGGAGCTAGCACCAGGTATTGAAAATATCTTCTTAGGAGGTTTTACGGGTACAGCATCAAGAGCGGTACAAGGAGAACCATATGGAACCTTGTTTGGTGGTACTTGGCAAAAGTTAAATGGTCAAGTGGTTATTGGAGATGATGGCTTCCCTGTTGCTTCTGGTACAACTGATGTAATTGGCGACCCTAATCCAGATTGGACTGCAGGTTTGAGAAATACCTTGACTTATAAAGATTTGACACTTTCATTCTTAATAGACATTCGTAGTGGAGGTGACATGTGGAATGGTACTAAAGGTGCTTTAACCTTCTTCGGTGCATCTGAATTGACAGAAGATTTTAGAGATCGTGTAGTTGTATTCGACGGAGTTTTAGCAGATGGAACACCTAACACACAAGAAGTGGTATTAACCGAAGATTGGTTCTTGGGCAATGGCGGTGGATTTGGTGACGTTGATGAGCACTTTGTAGAATCAACTTCTTGGGTACGTTTAAGAGATGTTTCTTTAAACTACAACATCCCTAAAAAGTTATTTGATGGATGGTTTGCAGAAGGTGGTTCGATTACACTTTTCGGTAGAAACTTGTGGATGTGGACTGCATTTGATGGAAACAGCGGTCGTGACCCTGAAGTAAGTTTAACAAATGCTGGTGGTCAAACGAACGCGGCATTAAACGCAGCTGGTTTGGAGTACTTCAATGGCCCTAACAACAAAAGCTATGGAGCTACTTTAAGGCTTACTTTCTAAGTTACCCAATCATTCAGTTTTTAATTTGAAAATTATGAAAAGATTCAATAGATATATTGCTGCTTTAGTAGCATCCCTATTCATTCTTACATCTTGCGATTTTGGCGATATTAATATTGACCCTGCCAATCCAATTGATGTGCCTATCGGTTCTTTATTACCTGCTTCTCAAGCTCAGTTAGCTTATGTGTTGGGTGGTGATATGGGCCGCTACAATGGTGTATTTACGCAGCACTATGGCGGAATTTCTCGTCAGCACTTAGTGATTGCACGTTACGGTTTAAGTGAGTCTGATGTAAATACTACTTGGAATCAGTTATATGCAGGCTTATTCCAAGATATGACTACTTTGATTACAAAAGCGGAAGAAACCGAATCGCCACACTACAGTGGTATTGCTAAAATCATTATTGCAAACATGCTAGGTGCTGCAACTGATGTTTGGGGCAACATTCCTTATTCCGAAGCTGGCCAGGGAGTAGCTAACTTATCGCCTGCTTATGATACACGTGATCAAATTTATACTTCGATTCACACTTTATTGAGTGAGGCTCGTACAGAGTTAGGGCAAACAAGTGCTATAGCTGTAGGTGCAGAGGATTTGTACTATGGAGGTGATATCGATTCTTGGATTGCGCTTTCACATACCTTAGATGCGCGTTATTACTTACACAGAGGTAATTATGCAAGTGCTTTAAGCTCTGCGCAAAATGGTATTGCTAGCAATGCAGGAGATTTTGATTTCCAATTTGGTTCTGCAGCAACAGAGCAAAATCCATTGTATCAATTTATGGATCAGCGTGCTGGTGACTTGGTAATGGGTGAGTTTTTCATTGAATTGATGAAAGATATTAATGACCCTCGTTTATCGTCTTTTGCTACAGAATTTGATGGTGGCTATTCTGGTGCACCTGCTGGTGTCAGTCAAGATGCTTCTTTACCTGGTGCATTCTATGCTGCGCCAAACTCGATTGTTACATTAGCAAGTTATGTAGAAAATCAATTCATCATGGCAGAAGTTAATTTCCGTCAAGGAAGTACTATAGCGGCTACTACCAATTTAACAAATGCTTTAAATGCCTCTTTAACGAAGATTACAGGTGCTACAGATGCGGTATTTGTTACTGCAGAAACAGCAACAGTTTCGTTGGAGTCTATCATGACACACAAGTACATTGCCTTGTTTAGTCAAACAGAAACGTGGAATGATGTACGTAGAACGGGCTTACCTGTGTTAACTCCAGCAAATGAATCACAATTACCCACTGGCGAGATGCCTTCAAGGTGGGCTTATCCTCAAGGAGAGCGCGACTTTAACGGTGCAAACTGGTCAGCAAATACGCCTTCTGAAGATGTAAATCAGGTGTTAATCACTGATTTAGATTGGTAATTTCATTCATCAGAAAAAAAGATAATCCAATGAAAAAATATATTTCAAGCATTTTATTTGCACTTCTAGTATTAGTATCTACTTCATGTGAAGAAGATAACTACGAAGACGATTTTTTCAATGTAGTGAACAAGTGGGGTATCATTGGCCCAGCTGAAGTAACTAGCGGCGAAACAGTAGAGTTTAGAACTCGTTTCGAAGACGGTGTTTCTTATACATGGACAGTACCTACTGGCGCTACCATTACTTCTACTTATCCTGCTACACACTACCGTATCGAAGTAACATTTGGTACAACAAGTGGTGATGTCACTGTATCAGGCGCAGGATTAGATACAGGAAGCTTAACCGTAACCGTAGACTAATCGAATTCGATTTACAGTTCATAAAAAAATCAGCTTGGAGTAATCCAAGCTGATTTTTTATATGAAAACAAATCTTTGAACAGCATAAGGGTTGAGGGGGAGCTTTATCCCTTTTTTCTCATTACTAAGAAATGTCTGATATTTTCCTACAAAGCTCAAAAATGTAAATTCAATATTTTTTTTGAAAAAAATAGCTAAAAAGATGTTTACGCTTCACTATCCCAATCATGATACTATAGAATAAGAGCTGATTAAAATTTATTGTTAAGAACTCATGAAAAAGTTAATTCCAAATTCAATCTTGTACTTATGCTGTTTGGGACTACTCACAACGCTCCTTTTCACAAGCTGTGACGATGATAATGGAGGTGAACCGAATAACGCTCCTGTAATTGTTAATCCCATTGAGGATCAAGATTTAGATGAGGGGTTTGGTACAAAGACGATTGACATTTCTAATATTTTTACCGACCTAGATGAAGATCTGCTTACATTTGAAGTTTCGACCAGTGATACTTCCATCGTAAGCGTCAATTTATCTGGAAACATATTAACTATTCAAGAAGGAGAGTTGGGAACGGCAATGATCACACTTTCTGCAAATGATGGAGAAGATAGTGTGAGTGATGAATTTACCATTACGGTATCTCCAGTAACACTGAATGGTACTTGGCGGCTGGTTTCTGCTACAAATGACGGAAACGCTTTGATCAACCCGACCATGACTGTCGTATTTGCGGGTAATGACTTTGATGGTTCAGGGACTTTTTCGATTAGTAACATGAGCAGTGAGGTTTTTGCTTATAATGGAGCAACATCAGGTAGTTACACCATTTCTGGAACGAGTGCCATCACATTTACCACAGGTACTGAAAGTAACACGGCAGCGATATATTCATCACCATTATCTGGCGAAACTCATTTGGTAACAGCTTTCAATGTAAATTTAGCTCAACATAACCAAACGTCTGAGGCTCTTTTGATTTACACGTTCGAGTTTGTGGATTAAGGTTAAGCAGAAAGTAGGGATGCTATTCATCATGAGCATTCTTATTACATTCATCTCGCCAAGCTCGATAACTTCCATGGACATGGTACATCACTTTTTCAGTAAGCATTCCAGTAAAGATTCCCCAAATAGGCAAGGTTATTAACCCAAGTACTAATGAGTAATTTTCGTAAGGCTGGAGTGATTCTATTGTTTGTGCATAAGCCCTAAATTCAATGACCATGAACATCATCATAAATAAGGCAGGCATTAAACAAAATACGGCGAATATGCCTAATCTAAATTGAACGCCTATAACATCATCTGGACAAAACATAAAGCCAATGTGCTTTCGTAATAGGTAAGCAGGAATTAAACAGATGATAAATAGTGTGAGAATGATTAAATCTTGCATGATAGTTAGTTTTGCATGCCTCTTTAAGTTACTAATTTTTGTATTTCTCTGAAATTCGTAGTTGAGTTATTTTTATATTGAAGCTTTACGAGGTTCTTCAAACTAGAACAGGCTGAAAAGTGTACAAGAATTATTTGTATCTAGTTTTAAGATTGAATGTGCGATCGAAATTACCTCAACATTAATTATTCACTTTTACAATTACATGCCTGCTTGAGATGCGTGGGCAACTTTAATATTTAGGAAAAATACTGTTATTTAGTTGGTAGAGTTCAACTAAATTATCGTGGATTATGGATAAGGTTTATTCACCTGCTACCCTTAAGGAATTGGATACAGAGGCTTCATTCAATGTTATTGTAGAACCGTATCTTCCTGAAGCGTTTCGAGTTCGCCTTGAAGAACAGTTTTATGCTCAAGTGAGTAAACAAGCCCGACTCGAACAGCTTGCACATGATCCTGAATTCTTTAAGAATCCCATGAAGCATATTGCTTTATTTACAGATCATGGGGTAGTGCATGTACGCGATGTGGCGCTACAGGCTTTGGAGGTACTTTCTACAATTAATGGTAAATTGATTCCATGGAGGGATAAAGATCAATTGGAGTTGCTAAAAGCATATTCACTGCAATTGGTTTATTTACACGATATTGGAATGGCTAACTTCTCACAGTTTGGACGATTTATGCATCCCGAATTTGCTGCTCAATATGTATTTAGTTCCGATTTTGACGAAGTAATAGAGTTGCTGTGGGCCAAAAATGCAGGAAATATTCCATGGCTATTGACCCAACTGTTCAAAACAAAATACGATGAAGCCAGCATGAAAGTAGTGTATCGAGAAATGCTTTCACTCTCAGCAGGACATAGTAAAAGTAAGGTGCCAATTAATGTGATTAATAATCCCTCCTTATTGCGAAAACAGATGCTAAATATATTGTCGAAGCCTTTACAGTTGTTGTTTTTTGAACAGAAGCTAGAGCGCCTTCAACAGAAGTTGCAGAATGAAGGCGATCGTGATGCCATTCAGAATAAAATTGACAATTTAGAGAAGAAAAAAGAAGCATACTTAACAACGCATGGCAATCAGAATTCAGCTTTTATTGCCCATTATCAGGAGGTGGCACAAGAAGCATTTGAGTGGTTGACGATGGAAGAACTTCCTTTCAAACAATTCACCATCAATATTCAAGACAGCATTCGATGTATTCGAACTGCAGATGCGCTGCGCCAACGTGGAACGGTATTGCGGACTTCAGCAGGCTATGAAATATTTATTGATCGCAAAACGGCCAATGCAATCTATGCTTTACGAAATGATTCCAATGTTTATTTATTGGAAGGAAAGAAGTCGGTAAACTCTGGAGAAGCGAATTTAGCAAGTAGTGAGTTAGATGCTCATGGTAATTTACGCGTTTCCTTCCACCTTGGAGTATTTGATAAAAAGAAAGTCACCCAAAAAGCAGCACGCAATGCCGCTTTAACCATTAATGATATTCAGGCAGATACTTTACAAAGCTTTAAACGCGATGCCCAGTTTGATGAAGGTGTATATACCGCTCCAGAAATTGCTTTTGAGGACTTGAAAATTGTGATTGAAACTACAAAAGATAATCCCGCTTTTTCTTCTTTTGTGAGTGAATCTTTAAAAGAATTAAATCCAGCAATTGCCCACCGCATCAAAGAATCTGTTTCGCTTTATGGCTTTGACTTTGAAGAAGTAAAACGCTATTTGAATGGAGATGACCTTTGCCAAGTCATTGAGAATAAGTCGTTGAAGGCAACGATTATTCATAATTTGGCAAAGACAGGGCATGTATTTAAGGTGGATGAGTCTATTCCTGGAGAAGAAGAAATCCGCTTGATTCACTTACACAAGGGACAACAACTGATTCGAGGAGGAGCCAGCTCTGGATTTGTGTATTTTCCCTTTTCAACGGGTTTGCGAATTTATCCACTTGGCGGTTATGAAAGCCGTTTGGCAAAAGCTTGGCTTCCCATCGGGAATACCGGAGTCATTCGCGGGTCTATTCGTAATGCCGATGTGTATGCAGAAAAAAATATCCGTTTAATCTGTGTACCGCGTGATATTTACCTAAATCATTGGTATAAACCACTATCTACAAAGGAATTGTTCAAGAAACTAATGGTTGAGGCAGAGCATTGAGTAGCATACAAAAAGCGGATTCCCCTCACAAAATCCGCTTAATGTCATTCGCTTTTTCCATTAACTCGGTTAATCGTTCTTCATTTTTTTGTTCAATTCCCGCTTTAAACTCTTTCATGTAATGAATGTAGCGATCCAATGCATCTAATAAGTTTTGATCATTTTCTAGGAAAATGGGTGCCCACATCGCCGATGAACTTTTGGCCAGACGAACGGTAGAGGCAAAACCACTTCCTGCCATATCGAGAATTTGCTTTTCATCTTTTTCAATATCTAATACCGCTAACCCTAAGCTGAAGGAAGTAATGTGAGAGAGGTGAGAAATGTAGGCCGCATGTTTATCGTGTTCCGCTGCATCCATGTAAAGAATTTGCATATTGAGTGAGGCAAACAGCATTTCTATGCGAATCAGTGCTTCCGTTAGGGTCTTTTCTTTTTCGCAGATGATGCTGCGTTTTCCAAAATACAGATTTGGAATTGCAGCTTTGGGTCCCGAATACTCTGTTCCTGCAATGGGGTGTGCAGCTACATACTGATTGCGCCTTGGGTGATCAGCCACGTGTTGGCAAATTTCGGCTTTCGTAGAACCCATGTCCGTAACAATTTGCCCATCTGTGATGAGATCAAGAATTTGTCGCAGCACAAATTTACTTTTATCAACAGGGATTGCTAGAATAATGAGATCGGCTTGCTGGCAAAGCGTTTCCAAATCGACAACTTCATCAACAAGTTCAAGTATAAGGGCTTGCTCACAGTGGGTGAAATTCTTATCGGTGCCAATAAATTTTTGGGCAAAGCCATTATTTCTGAGTGCCAACGCCATCGATCCACCGATGAGGCCAAGGCCAATGATACCTACTGTCATGTTTTTACTTATTGATGTTTAGCTAATTCAAATACACTATCGCGTTCTTCCCATCGAGGCAAACATTGAATGCGTTCGAGGGCTTCTTCAAACACTTCGATAGTATTGCACAAGGAAATGCGGATATAACGGTCACCTCGATTCCCAAAAATGAAACCTGGTGTAATGAATACATGAGCCTCATACAAAAAATGATTACTGAGCGTTAAGGCTTTTGACCAATCATCAGAGATTTTTGCCCACACGAACATGCCGACTTGGTTCTTCGCATAACTACAGTTGAGTACATCGAGCATTTTCCATACTTTTTCTCTGCGTTGTGCATAGACTTGATTCAAGGAAGCATACCAATCATCGGTTAAGCCCAAAGCCACTACAGCTGCTTCTTGTACAGGTAGATACATGCCCGAATCCATATTGGTTTTGAACTTGACAATTTCATTGATGATTTCTGCCTTACCTAACAATGCCCCAACCCGCCAACCTGCCATATTGTGTGACTTGCTGAGTGAGTTCAGTTCAATCGCAACTTCTTTAGCGCCTTCTATCGAAAGAATGCTTTGGGGATGTTCATTTAAGATAAAGCTGTAAGGATTGTCATTGCACAGTAAAATGTGGTTTCTTTTAGCAAAGGCTACGAGTTCCTTAAAAAACGAAGGCGAAACAGCCGTTCCTGTCGGCATATGCGGATAATTGACCCACATGAGTTTCACCTTGCTTAAATCTCTTTTTTCTAATTCAGCTAAGTCGGGCAGCCAATTATTTTCAGCCTCTAAAGCGTAAGGAATGGCATGAGCTTCTGCTAATTTAGTTACAGCGGCATAAGTAGGATAGCCTGGATTGGGAATTAACACTTCATCTCCTGGGTTGAGATAAGTCATGGAAATGTGCATAATGCCTTCTTTGGAGCCCATGAGTGGCAACACTTCATGCGATGGCTCAAGTGTTACTTGGAATTTTTGGGCATACCAGTGGGCGATGGCTTCGCGTAACGCTGGAATGCCTCGATAACTCTGGTAGGCATGATGCTGCGGGTTGGCAGCTGATTGTTGTAAGGTTTCAATTACCTTTGGATGAGGCGGTAAATCAGGGCTGCCAATGCCCAAATTAATGACCTTCCGATTACTTTTTTGATTCATTTGCGCGATTTCTCGCAGCTTTTTGGAGAAGTAGTACTCCTGAACACTCTGAATACGATTTGCTGTTTCGAATTCCATTTGACGCTATCTTTAAGTTGATTTCAAAAAACGGCCAGTCTACATCTATTCAAATCTTGGTTGAGTATTGGAAGGAAATAAAAAAACCTTCCAATGTAGGAAGGCCTTCTGTTTATTTTTGAGTGTACAGCACAGCTACCTCCTACAGGAAGAGTTTCTAAAGTAATAATAAAAGAAATTGCCGTTGCTGAACATGATCTGTCAATTTTATATGCATGTAAGGTATAACATTATTATTAAAATTCAAATGCAATGGTTTGCGCTTAATTAAAATTTTTCTATCTTTGATCGGGCTTACCTAATGGATATAACACTTCAATTACCATTTACCACATATTACTCAAATCTTTAAGCAGTGTTTTGTTTTAACACTATATGCATTTTTTTGTGGTTTACACTTCTAATTTGATTTATTGAAAAGCATTTTAAGACTTGGGTTTTTTATTCCATGTCTGTATAGATATTTTACGATACCATTTTCAACCTGAATCTACCTAACGATCCCTCAAAGTTTGCTTTGGGGGATTTTTTTGTATCTATTCACACAGCAATTGTCACTTTCATTTCGACAGAAACCTGCATGGAATGCGAGAAATCTACGTGCCCATTAAAATACGAAATCATGTGTCAAAATAAACTAAATGAGTTCGTTTAGCCACGTGACACTTAGCTATCTGTCGTGTGCGCCCCAGCTTCCATCGACATGATAAAAAAGTCCTTTTCTTGTAGAATAGCAAGCCTTTTTACAAAATGATAACCGTTGATTTTCACAATAGTGTTGATTTAATGTCTTGATTTTGAGGTGGTTGTATTTTTTTTTGAAAAAAATATCATTTTCTTTAAAGTAATTTTCCGCTCGATTCGTCTTCTCTACTGTAAGGCAGCAAATTTACTTGCAAAGCCTACACGACTGGTAAAAATGGGCCCTCCTTACCAGTTGATTTAAAAAAGTTTCATGCTGAAGGAGTTCTACTTCTTCTACTAAATATAAAAAACGATGAGAAGCTTTAAGTTTTTCTTTCTCCTATCGGTAGGAGTTATTTTATTCTTCTTTGTAGCCAAAATCACCCTAATGGCCTTTTTCGGTGCGGCGTTACTCAGTGGTATCTATTTCATCGCTCGAAAGGCACGAGCGGCTTTCCATCGGCTAGAACACGAAGGCGAATCGTTTCTAACTGAACCTTTTCACGGACGGTTTGGAAAACATCGACACCATTTTTTTGATCAACTCTCAGAAAAACATCGAGACAACTTTACGAACTACCGTAACATCGAAGTACTCTAATCGGTAAAACATTAACTCATTTAAAAATACAAAAATTATGTGCAGACGAGCATATCATCCCCATTGGAAAAAACAGTATGCCAAGAAATGGCTAAAACACAAATTTGCTTCGGCTTGGAATCAAGCGCCTGTGAATGTAAAAGAATATGATGATCAATACCTCTTATTACTGTACGCAGCGGGTTATGCGAAAAGTGATTTTCAGGTATCGCTAAAGGATCATACCTTGGTAATTACCGTAAAAAAAGCGAGTCATGAACAAGAGGATGGCTGGCATTGGAGGCGACAAGAGTTTCATGCAGGAGCCTTTGAGCGGGAATTTGAACTGAACGAAAAAGTGAATAAAGCGGAAATTACGGCAAAATACGAAGAAGGTATACTGACCGTTACCTTGCCCAAATTAGAAGGGTTTGAGACACAACGTCAAGATATTGACATTGATTAATTACTTAATTTGACAAAGATAGAGTCCCACAGTTTTGCGGTGGGACTCTTTTACTTGGCATCTTCTCATTTCCTTAACCCTTCCAGCTTATCGAAATTATTCCCATAAAGTACCTTTTTCACATTGGGGTTTTCAAAAAACTCATGAGGAAAACCTAGTGGAACTGCACTTAGGGCATTGAGTTCATCCATCAATTTACCTGGAATTTGGAAATTCAGGCAACCCAACGAGTCTTTAATTTGAGATTCTTTTCTGGCTCCCACTATGGGTATAATGGAGGAATGTTGTTGACGAAGCCAATTTAGCGCGACCTGTGCAGGACTAGCATCTAATTGTGTGGCTACTTCCACCACTTTGCGGGCAATGGCTCGATTGCGATCATTTACTTTTACGCTTTTCTCAGACAATCGACCTTCTTCATCAATTTGATCATTGTATTTCCCCGTAAGCATGCCTGCCCCAAGAGGCGACCAAGGTGTAACGGCCATTCCAAAATGTTTTGCCATGGGAAGCAAATCGGCCTCGGGCGTGCGCTGAATCAGGCTGTATTCGATTTGCAAACCCACAAAAGGAATTTGATTGGTGTATTTTGCCAAGGTATTTGCTTGCGAAACCACCCATGCAGGCGTATCCGATATGCCAATGTAATGAACCTTTCCTGAGCGAACCAAATCATCTAGCCCGCGCATCATCTCTTCGATTGGTGTGGTGAAATCCCACATGTGTACCCAAAGGACATCAATGTAATCGGTGTTCAGCCGTTTCAAACTCCCTTCTACCGAGCGCATCATATTTTTGCGGTGGTTTCCCGTAGCGTTCACATCATCAATGTGATCATACAGCGAATATTTGGTGGCAATTACAAAACGATCCCGATCAGGAGCAACAAATTCTCCCAAGTACGTTTCACTCGTGCCTTCCGTATACCGATTAGCCGTGTCGATAAAATTGCCACCAGCGGCTACAAAAGCATCAAAAACAGCTTTACTTGTGGCCTTATCTGCCCCAGTTCCCCATTCCGTACCAAAAGTCATTGCCCCAAGACATAACTCCGATACGCGTAAGCCGCTATTGCCAAATAGTTTATAGTTCATATGGATTTAGGTATTAAAAGATTAGTGTTTTAGTATGCGGAAGGTTCGTCTACCTTCCTGAGCAGTGAGCTCAATTAAATAAACACCAGCAGGCTGATTTAGTTCTATGCGATTTTGATGATGATTAATGCTAATGTTATCCTTAATCAGGATGCCATCATAACTGTAAATATTTACCTTAGCTTTCTCCAAGCTTCCCAAATCAATATAAAAGAACTGTTTTGTGGGGTTAGGGTAAATGCTGACTTCATTAAAAATGGGATCGTAATCAATGCCCACAGTAGTGATTTCAATACAAGCGGAAGTGTCTACACAGCCATTTGCTGTAATTTCAACAGCGTAAATCCCATTTTCACTAGCCGTAAACGACTGGTTGGTAGCATCTGGAATGATCGCATAGTTGTTGGTACAATCTAACCACTGGTAGGTCGCATTGCTCAAGGTTGCTGTGATGGTTTCGCCGTTCAAACTAACGGCTGTATCAACATTGTTGATGGTTAAATCAATCGTAATGGTACTATCGCAACTGGCAACAGTTGGAATGACTGCCGTGTAGATGCCTGTAGTGGTGTAAACTTGCCCATCAGGAGCGGTGTAAGCATCACAAGCTGTGATGGCAATATCACTAGTAGAACTATTGTTGATGGTTAGATTAATGGTAATCGTGCTGTCACACCCAAGAGAATTGGGGATAGTGAAATCAAAGATCGTACTCTCAGTATATACAGAATCGTCAGGAGCAATGTAACTGTCACAAGCAGCTTCAAAAATATTTACAAAGTTATGTAGCCTACCATCGTCAATAATTGCCCAATTGTATGTATTTATAATAAATTGGCGTTCAGTTTCCGCAGTGCAGTAATTAAGGCCACTGGCTCCTAGCCGCACACCATTTGCTAATGATAAATTAGCCCAAGCTTTAAGGGTGGTATCATAATTGATTACTGATAAATTAGTTTCCCGTAGCAAATCCTTCATATTAGTTGTATTACTCACATTCCAGTGGTTAAGTGGCTGATTGAAGGATGTCGCCTCTCTAAACATCCACTGCATATTTTCCACATGGCTAACATTCCAATTATCAAGCGGTTGGTTAAAAGAACTAGCTCTGTAAAACATTCTTTCAAGACTCTGCTTATTACTCATATCCCAATCTCCAATAGGTTGATTAAAAGATATTGCACCTGTAAACATCGCTCCCATATGCTGCACATTACTGACGTTCCAATGATCGAGTGGTTGATTGAAAGAAGTGGCAATCGAAAACATTGATGCCATATTCTGCACATTGCTGACGTTCCAATTATTGAGTGGTTGATCGAAAGAAACGGCATTCGAAAACATAAGCCCCATATCAGTAACCTGACTTACATTCCAATCTTCAATAGGTTGATCAAATGAAGTCGCCTCGCTAAACATATTGTACATATCTTGCACATTACTCACATTCCAAGTCCCAATAGGTTGATTAAAAGATGTAGCTCCCAAAAACATATGTCGCATACTCCGCACATTACTCGTATTCCAACTATTCAGAGAACCATCAAAAGAGCTTGCTTCGCGAAACATACTATTCATTTCTGTTACATTACTCACATCCCACTGATCAAGTGGTTGATTAAAAGAAGTTGCACCGAAAAACAAGGTGCCCATATTCTCCAAATTACTGACATTCCAATCGTTAAGTGGTTGATTAAAAGATATGGCATCATAAAACATCCCTGCTATATTCTGCACATTACTCACATTCCAATTATTAAGCGAACCATTAAAAGATTCTGCTTCACGAAACATGTTTAACATGTCTGTTACGTTACTGACATTCCAATCATTAAGTGGCTGATTAAACGAAGTCGCTCTAAAAAACATGTATCGCATGTTCTGCACATTACTGACATCCCAATTATTAAGTGGTTGATTAAACGAAGTAGCGCCTTGAAACATATTATACATATTCTCTATAGTACTCGTATTCCAATGCTCAATAGATTGATTAAAAGATATTGCACCTCGAAACATCCCTTCTAGGCTGGTTACATTTGTTAAATTAGGGGCATCAGTGGCGTTTATTACCAGATTTGAGCAATCCAAGAAAGCAGATTTCATAGTTGTCCATTCAATGTCTCCCCATTGTTCTATGCTCAAAATCTTATTTCGATTACTATCAGTAAACCGAATTCGTGGAAAATCCCCACTAATTTTCACTGTATATACACCTGCTGTGGCATAGGTATGTTCAGTGTATCCAGTAATTCCACTATTCATTGTACCATCTCCCCAATCGATATCATAATTGTATCCAGAACCTACAATTGGCATTTCAATCGTTTCATTGTCTGTAGTAGTTTGCCAAGTCATAATAAATTGACCATAGGTATAAACAGAACCTATTGATAAGAAGAGTATCAATATGAAGCGAAGTAGCATTTTACTCATTGTATTTTTATTTTGTGTGAAAGATTTACTCCTATATCGCTATGATTGTAGCTGCTAAAATATAAACATATTTCGTTGTTTTTTTTAGTACTACTTGGGGCATATTCATTTAAATCATAAGTGATAGTGCAAACGTTCCCTCTCTAATCCTTAACCAATTTTTTGGATTTCCCCCTAACTTGTGCTTACTTTTAGGCTACCCAAACCAACAACACACCGAACGAGTATCTCACAGAACTAGAGTGATTGATTTATGAGCAAACTAAAAGGGGTAATTGCAGCAGGAAATGCGCATACCGCAGAAGCTGGAGCTGAAGTGCTAAAAGCAGGGGGAAATGCCTTTGATGCGGCAGTTGCGGCAGCTTGGATGACTTTTGTAGCTGAGCCTACCATGACCTCAGCAGGTGGTGGTGGTTTTCTGACGGGGTTTACTTCAGCAGGCAAACCATTTGCCATTGATTTCTTTACGCAAACGCCTAAAGTAAAGAAGCCTGAACACGAATTGAACTTTTATCCCGTGGAGATTGATTATGGCGGGAGTACCCAAATCTTTCATGCTGGATTAGCCTCGGCAGCCGTACCAGGTTGTGTAGCCGGTTTATTTCATATCCATAAGCGATTAGGCAAAATGCCATTTCACGAATTGGTGCAACCCGCACTAGCCGTAGCTAAAAAAGGCATGTTAGTAAATGATTTTATCCATTCTTGCTTTTTATTGGTCGGACCTGCGGTAACTTCTTTGCCGAGTGGCAAGGCGCTGTTTCAGCCCCAAGGCGATTACCTGAAGCCCGGTGATTATTGGACAATGCCCAAATTTGCCGATACCATGGAGTATTTAGCGAAGCATGGGCCAGACGAGTTCTATAAGGGAGAAATTGCACATAAAATTGTCAAAGATTGTGCGGAAAAAGGAGGCTACCTGACTACCGCAGATTTTGAAGAATATCAAGTAGTAGAACGCCATCCGATTCGAATTCCCTACCGCAATTATGAGGTGTGTACCAACCCGCCGCCAAGTGCAGGAGGTTCATTGGTGGCGTTTACCTTGAAAATGTTGGAACAAGAGCCGCTATGGAAATATGCCTTCGGAAGTCCTGAGCACTTAAATGCCTTGACTAACGCGATGAAAATTACGTATAGATCGCGTGCAGAGCGATTTGATAGTCACATTCACCACCATAAAGTAACGGACTACTTTTTTGACAAGGAGTATTTAGCGAAACAGCAAAGTCAGATGCCGTCAAAAAAGCCGTTTAAACTGGGAAGTACCACCCATTTCTCAGTAGCAGATGCGGAAAATAACATTGCTTCAATTACGACTTCTTTGGGAGAAGGCAGCGGTTATGCGGCTTATGGCGTTATGATGAATAATATGTTGGGAGAGGAAGATTTGAATCCAGGAGGCTTTCACTTGTGGCCTACCGATCATCGCATTACTTCCATGATGTCGCCAACAATTGTTCTGAAAGATGGTCGTCCAGTATTGGCTACAGGAACGGGTGGAGCAAACCGCATTCGTTCGGTTATTGCCCAAGTGATTTCGAATTACATCGACTTTAAGATGCACGACATGGAAGCCGTAAATGCACCACGTATTCATTGGGAAGCGGGTAAGTTGGATATAGAACCTGGTTTTGAGCCATATAGCATTTCATCCATTGATACTTCGGAAGCGCTTGACATCGTTCAATGGGATCGGAAATCCTTCTATTTTGGCGGAGCGCATTCCATCGTGATTGATGATTATGGGGAGCTTCGACCGTTAGGAGACGAGCGAAGGACAGGTGCCATGCAAATCGTTTAGTAAGTTTAGCTACTCCACATAAATTCTAATAATCTAATAAAGATATGAAACGACTACCTTTTTTAGTTTTCCTACTGCCAATGTTATTCATTGGAATGCATCAAGCACAAGCTAAAGTTTCACTTGAGCGCGTAGAACCTGCCTTTTGGTGGGCAGGTATGAAAAACCCCAAATTGCAGTTATTGGTATATGGCGAAAATATCTCTACCCTACGACCAAGCTTAGCTTATGCGGGTGTGCAGATTGAGCAAGTGATACAAGTAAAAAGTCCCAACTATTTATTTATTGATTTGCATCTTTCATCCGATGTGAAACCTGGGCGCTTTAAGATTGATTTTTTGGATGGGGAAAAATCAAAACTAAGTTATACGTACCAATTATTTGAACGGGAAGCAGGGTCAGCGGAGCGAGAGGGCTTTAACAGTACGGATGTGATGTATTTGATTACGCCTGATCGCTTTGCGAATGGTGATCCGAGTAATGATCAATTGGAAGGTTTTCCAGACACCGCAGGACGATCTGAGCCAGGAGGAAGACATGGTGGTGATATTGCGGGGATTGAAAATAGCTTGGATTACATTGCCGACATGGGGTTTACAGCCATTTGGGTGAATCCTGTATTGGAAAATAATATGCCCGCGTACTCGTATCATGGCTATGCGACTACCGATTTTTATCAAGTGGATGCGCGCTTTGGTACAAATGAGGCCTACAAAGAATTAGGAAAGAAAGCGAAGGCAAAAGGCATCAAGCTGATCATGGATATGATCGTTAATCATTGTGGTTCAGCACATTGGTGGATGAAGGATTTACCTACAGACAATTGGTTGAATTATCAAGAGAACTTTACACCAACCAATCACAGAAGATCGGTCATTCAAGATCCCTATGCAGCAGCTATTGATACCAAAGGATTTGCCGATGGCTGGTTTGTAGAAACCATGCCCGACCTGAACCAGCGGAACCCACTCATGGCGAATTACCTCACCCAAAATGCCATTTGGTGGATTGAATATGCTGGATTGGCTGGCATTCGTATGGATACTTATCCTTATCCTGACAAAGATTACATGACAGTATGGACACAGCGGGTGATGGAAGAATATCCTGATTTTAATGTAGTAGGAGAGGAATGGAGTGAAAATCCTGCCATTGTTGCGCATTGGCAACGGGGTAAGGTGAATCCTAACGGCTATACTTCTGAGCTGCGGAGTTTAATGGATTTCCCCATTCAAGCTACTTTAGTTAGGGCATTAAATGCAGAAGAAAAACGTTATGGTTCAGGTTTCATCCAATTGTATGAGATGTTAGCCAATGATTTCCTCTATGCCGATCCATATGAATTGGTCGTATTTCCCGACAACCATGACATGAGCCGCATATTCACCCAAGTAAATGAAGATTTTGAACTGTACAAGATGGCAATCGCCTATTTACTGACCGTGCGAGGGACTCCGCAAATTTATTACGGCACAGAGATTTTGATGAAAAATCCAGGAACTACAGATCATGGTATCATACGAAGTGATTTCCCTGGTGGCTGGAAAGGGGATGAAGTGAATGCTTTCACAGGCAAAGGGTTAACCGCTCAGCAAAAAGAAGCAAAAGCGTTTATGCAGAAATTACTCAATTGGCGAAAAACAGCATCGGCAGTACACACGGGTAAATTGATGCACTTTGCACCTGAAAACGGAATCTACGTGTTAATGCGTTACGATGAAAAGCAAAAAGTCATGCTCATCATGAATAAAGGAGCTGAGCAAGAATTAGACCTCAGCCGTTTTCAAGAAGGCTTGGGAACAGCTACGAAGGGAAAAGACGTAATTACGGATACTTCATATTCCATGAGTGCTGGAACGATCAAGCTAAACGCCAAGTCAGTGTTGGTGTTGGAGTTGGAATAAAATAAGGTTTAAAAACAGCATCAGGCATAATGGAAACGTGATGCCTGATGTTTTAGAGACTGTTTGGGTTTTTTCGTTCAGTTTAACCTCAAAATGTGAACTGAATATTACCAAGTATTCTGAAGGTTCCCTAAATTCGCACCTTTCCAATTCCTCACCCAATTTCTCAAAAAAATGGCTAAAAAAATCCAGTCTGCCCTGATTTCCGTATTCCATAAAGATAACTTGGAACCCATCGTTCAATTATTGGCTAAACACGGCGTGACGATTTATTCTACTGGTGGTACTCAACGATTCATTGAAGACTTAGAGATTCCTGTAACCGCAGTGGAAGCTGCAACCTCTTATCCTTCGATTTTCGGTGGACGCGTAAAAACACTTCATCCTAAAGTATTTGGTGGAATCTTATACCGAAGAGACGAAGCAGGCGATGTAGCACAAGCTGCTGAATATGAAATTCCATCCATCGATTTAGTGATTGTAGATCTATATCCGTTCGAGCAAACTGTTGCGTCAGGCGCAGCACATCAAGCGATCATTGAGAAAATTGATATTGGAGGAATTTCGCTCATTCGCGCGGCAGCGAAGAACTACAAAGATGTGGTGATTGTGTCTTCACGAGAGCAGTATGGCGATTTAATCGAATTATTAGAAGAAAAGGAGTGTGGTACGGATATCGAAGATCGCATCGAATTTGCGGCTAAGGCATTTGACATTTCCTCGAATTACGACACGGCTATTTTCAACTATTTCAATCAAGAATTAGCAGAAGAGAAGCAGTTGTTGCGCTACAAGGAAAGTGAGCGGGAGGCGCGGGTATTGCGATATGGGGAAAATCCACATCAAAAAGGCTATTTCTTTGGTAATTTAGATGATTTATTTACCCAATTACACGGCAAAGAATTGTCATATAATAACCTAGTAGATGTAGATGCGGCAGTTGCTTTAATGCGCGAATTCCCCCAAGAAGAAGGAATTGCCTTTGCTATTTTGAAGCATACCAATGCGTGTGGTATGGCGATGGCTGAATTGGAAATTGTGACGACACAGCAATCCAGATCATTCAAGAGAATGAATATTGCAACTACTGGGAGT
>JBMYQA010000077.1:0-22685 GCA_049600855.1 Flammeovirgaceae bacterium
TTAAAGACTTGGAAACCAAAAAATCAGTTTTTCTAATACATAAGCATAACAATCCATGTGGTGTTGCTATTAGGGATAATTTATTAGATGCCTATTTAGATGCACTATCATGTGATAATGTATCTGCTTTTGGTGGAGTACTCATTTGCAACAGCAATATTGATGCAGATGCAGCAGAAGAATTAAACAAGCTATTTATAGAAGTATTGATTGCTCCTTCTTTCGATGAAGATGCGTTGACCATCTTAAAGAGTAAGAAAAACAGGCGTTTGTTGGTGCAGAAAGATACTGAAATGCCAACCATCCAATACAAAACCTTGCTGAACGGTACGGTAGGACAAGAAATTGACTTAAAAATTGAAAGTGCTGATGAGTTGAAAACGGTGACCAAACGAGCGCCGAGTGAAGCGGAGGTAAAAGCCTTGTTATTTGCCAACAAATTGGTGAAGCACACGAAGTCAAACACCATCATTCTGGCGAATGAAAATCAACTATTTGCCAGTGGCGTAGGCCAAACTTCCCGTGTAGATGCCTTAAAACAAGCCATTGAAAAAGCGAAAAACTTTGGCTTCGATTTGAATGGTGCTGTGATGGCTTCAGATGCCTTTTTCCCATTTTCTGACTGTGTAGAAATTGCTGGCGGCGAAGGAATCAAAGCCGTCATCCAACCAGGTGGTTCGGTGCGCGACAAAGATTCCATCGACTTCTGCGACGAGCACGACATGGCGATGGTGTTCACTGGAATTCGTCACTTTAAGCATTAATAGAAGCGAATGATTGGATGTTCGTAGCGTTAGCAATCGTAACGCTACGAACCGATTTAGGTTTTGAAGTTGTTCGGAGAATAATTCTCCGAACTAGAATCAAGTAAATCTTCAGATTTACACTTTGAATAATCGACAAGATAATCTATGAGTTTGCTATAACTATCAACTCAACTTTTTCCCTCCTTTCCCGAAACCCTTCCTCATCTTCTCGTGTTATCCTATAAATTCATTAACTTTAGGATAATAATACAAATCTCAAAAGATAATATAGATGAAAGGCTTCCGATTTACCGAATACGAACCACCTATAGATCAAACCAAAAGCACGTTTGAAAACTTGCTCGATATTTTTACCCAACTGCTTACCATGACTTCTGGCGATGTGGCAGAAGCCTTGCACTGGCTCACGAACTTGGATAAAAAGTATAACCTGACGAGTGAGGATTATGGCATGGGGGATTTTATTGAAGAGTTGAAAGAGAAAGGATACATCGAAGAAAATCCAGTAAATGGCAATTTGAATATGACAGCCAAGAGTGAGCAGAATATTCGTAGAAGTGCCTTGGAAGAGATTTTTGGAAAGTTAAAAAAAGGTAATCGCGGTGATCACCACACGCCATATGGCGGCTTGGGTGACGAGCCTAGTGCCGATTTGCGCCAGTACGAGTTTGGCGATACGATGGATCAAATTTCCATGACCGACTCGATTCGAAATGCACAAATTAATCATGGCCTGGGCGATTTTAGGCTGACAGAGAATGATTTGGAAGTGGTAGAAAAGGAATACAAAAGCCAAACTTCTACCGTTTTGATGATTGATATTTCCCACTCCATGATTCTGTACGGCGAAGATCGAATTACACCCGCCAAAAAAGTGGCGATGGCCTTGTCTGAGCTAATCTTACGGAAGTATAAAAAAGATACCTTAGATATTATTGTTTTTGGGAATGATGCTTGGCAAATTCAAGTCAAAGATTTGCCTTACCTAAAAGTGGGACCTTACCACACCAACACGGTGGCTGGGTTGGAATTGGCGATGGATTTGTTGCGCAGACGAAAAAATTCCAATAAACAAATTTTCATGATTACAGATGGCAAGCCAACCTGCATTAAAGAGGGCATTCGCTACTATAAAAATAGCTTTGGTTTAGATTCGAAGATTTTGAATAAAACCATGAATTTAGCGGCTCAATGCCGTAGACTGAAAATTCCCATCACCACCTTCATGATTGCTTCTGACCCTTACTTACAGCAATTTGTGCGTGATTTTACCCAAGTGAATGGTGGCAATGCCTATTACAGTAGCCTGAAAGGTTTAGGCAACTTGGTGTTTGAAGATTACAAACGGAATAAGCGCAAAAATATGCGTGGAGGATGGAACGGTAGAGGGTAATGCCTTATGGTTTCTTGGATTCAGCAACTATTTCGTGGAAAGAAAATTGAATTTACGCCCACTTTTTCGGTGCCGCCTTGCACGGGAAAACGTTGGGCTATTGGTGATATCCACGGTTGTTACCGAACCTTTTTAGCTTTACTGGAACAACTCAAACTCTCCAAGTCAGATCAGCTTTTTTTATTGGGAGATTTAGTGAACAAAGGCTATGCGAGTGCAAAGGTGCTTGATCAAGTGATGCAGTTGCAGCAAACGGGGTATCAGGTATTTGTGATTTGTGGCAATCACGAGCAAATCATTGTGGATTGTGCCTTAGATGAACCGTAAAAGTTGAGCTATATGATGGAAAAGTTTCATTCCACAGATTTGCTACAACGAAAGAATAAACTGAAAACAAAGTACCTACATTTCTTTCAAAAATTGCCTTATTACTTAGAACTAGAAAAGCATTTTTTAGTGCATGCAGGCTTTAACTTTAAAGCCCCCAATCCATTTACGGCTTACGATCAAATGATTTGGATTCGGGAGTTTAAGCCAGATAGTCAAATACTCAAAAACAAACACCTCATTCGCGGGCATTTGCCCCGTCACCTTTCCATCATTAAGCATGAGTTAAAAGATAAACGGAGTCTTATTCATTTAGACAACGGTTGTGTGTATTGGAAGATGCGTGAAGGGCAAGGCAATCTGCTTGCTTTAGAATTAAATAGTTGGGAATTAGTGGTACAAGAATGTCAGGATTTTACCATGCTCTTTGGGAGTCGAATGCCCATAATGGATTAGAAAAACTACTTTTTTGTCCGTATATACGTTTCAATAATTTCCCGATTTACACCTAGTTCATCAATTTTTTCCATCCCACGTTGTACCAACGTGTCGCCTTTAATCTCAACGGTAAATGTAAAAGAATGCCCTTCCCATTCCCTAAAACTACAATATTCCAAATATTCCGTGTACGCATTACCTTGAAGCCGATAACTACCGCCTCCAGCAACAAATGAAGCCGTTGAGTCTGTTCCTTGATTGACATCATGATTCAGAAAAGAAAAATGCGTGTCATTAATGATCTTGATCATCCGTTTTCCTACATTATCCTTTGTAGAAATGCTATCATTTTGAATGGTAGTAGCAGAAATGAGCTCCCAAGTACCCGTAAGAGGTAGCGAATGCGTTACAGGTGTTGTTTTGGATTGGCAGGAGGTGAAAAAGAATAACATTAAAATCCAGAAGATTGTTTTCATGATGAAATGGTTTCAGTGTACTGGTTAAGTACTTACTTAAAACCCCAAAATAATGAGTGTTTGACGATTAAAACACGCACCCGATTTCGTTTCAGTTCTGCTGGTTTTTAATTATGTATCGCGATCTAATTTGCCTATTTAAAAGGGGATTATTGTTTGCCCAATGTTCGCGCAATATCAATCACATACACCCGAATAGCTGGAATTACCGCAGCAAAAATGCCAATCCCAATAGCGGCGATAAGTAGGTAAAGTTCTTCGATGAGAAAATTTCCTAAATTAATTTGATAACCATAATTGGCTGTCAGTACATTGCCAAACACCCAAAGCCCCAAGCGACTGAGCAGAATTCCAAAGACAAAGCCAAGGATAGATAAGGTGAGACCTTCTTGTACTAGCACTTGCATCAAGCGCCAACGAGGTGCTCCATAGTTACGGAGTAACGCCATTTCATATTTCCGTTCACGCAAGGCATTGTAAAGGTTAATGAATACACTAAGTCCTGAAACAATTAGAATGCAAAAAGCCAAGCCATTGAGTAACTGAATACCGACACCCATCAAATCTAATAACCGATATACCTCATAATGGGGGACTGCCGATTGCATTTTGGTTTGCTCATTTACAATTCTGGGTACCTGCAATTTCCCCAAAGGACTTCTAAACTGTACCAACATCGCAGTGATTTCTCGCTCTTCTAAATGGCTTTCTTCCTCTTCACGTTCGTGCTCATCTTTTTTGTGTTCATGTCCTTCATGTTCATGCTTATGTTCATCGTGCTCTTCGTCGTGTTTATGTTCACCCTTTTTATGCTCATGTTCATGATGTCCATGTTCATCGTGTTTATGTTCATGCTCGTCTTTTTTGTGCTTGTGTTCTTCTGTTCCATGCTCGTGCTTATGTTCCTCGTCTTCATGTCCATGATCTTCTTCATGATGATGACTTTGCCAAACACTTTCAGTGCTGGTCAGCAACAGTTGATCGAGCACACTATTGCTAGGAGCTAAGATTCCAACCACTTTAAACGTATGATGATCATGGGCTTCCCCTTCATCCTCAAAACCATGTTGACTGTGGAAAGTATCTCCAAGTTTTAAATTCAATACTTTTGCTACACGCGCTCCTGCAGTAATTTCAAAAGGAGCGTTCCATAATTTCCCTTGAGCGAGTTTCGCATCATACAAATCTACATAAGGGTGTGTGCTTCCTACAATTCGATAGCCTTGATAACTATCTCCATAGGAAAGTGGAATCGCTTGTTTTACTAAGGGACTTTTCGCTACATAATTGGCCTCTTTCAATTTAATATTTCCTGTGGGCGCATCAATCTGAAAAATAGCCGATAAAATGAGTTGCAGTGGACTGCCTTTAGCTCCCAATACCATATCAATGCCTGTAATGTTCCTACTGAGCGTGTTTTCAAGTTGTTTGCTGACGAGCAACATCAACGAAATGAGGCAAACCCCTAACCCTAACAGGGTGATGCTTAAAACGCTGGACCACGGGCGCGCTAAACTATTTTTCCAACTGAGCTTGAGGTAATTCATGATTGAATCGTTTCTTTTTTGAGTACTAACACTTGATCGAGTGCCGATTTAATTCGCGTATCGTGGGTAATCACCAATAAGTTTGCTTGTGTCTCAGCAGCTTGTTGTTGTAGTAATTCCAATACCTTAAAACAATTGTTGTCATCTAAACTAGCGGTAGGTTCATCGGCTAAAATGAGTTTCGGGCGATTGATGGTGGCTAGCGCAATGCCTGCTCGTTGTTGTTCGCCTTGACTGAGCTGATGGGCTTTATTTTTAGATTTTTCTCCAATGCCTAAGGCGTCTAACAATTGAAATGCACGTTGTTTATCTTGCTTTTTTCCCGCTACATGCTGAATCATCAATAAGTTTTCAAGTATGCTGAGTGATTGGATGAAGTGTGGTTGTTGAAAAATCAAGCCAATTTGTTGTCCTCGAAAATGATCTAACTGGGATGGCGAAAGCTGCGAGAACTTTTGTTCACTCACAATGATTTCCCCAGAAAGTGGTTTTAATAAACCTGCCAATAAGTACAATAAAGTTGTTTTCCCTACCCCCGATTCGCCCAAAATGAGCAACTGCTGTTGTGGGTTGAGCTGAATATCGGGAAACTGAAATCGTAAGGTATTCGTGTAGGAATACTGAAGATTATGGGTTTGCAGCATGGCATCAGTTTTCTGTTTAATGGCAAACCTATGGAAGATATGACTGTCTTACAAGCCTAAATTTTATAGCGAAAACATTTTAATTAGGTAAAAATAGCTAAAAAGTAATTTTGAGATAGGGGAAAAGTTCGAATCTTGTGTCTACAAGTCGAATACTTTAACTATCAAATTCAGTTTATGAGAACAATTCTTTTAAGCGTTTTTTTGTTGAGCGGTAGTTTACTATGTGCTCAAGAGCTGCCTAAATCCATTCCCATTTCCGTTTCTTACTTCAGTTTTGCAGCCATTAGGCCGGGAATAAAAGTTGGAACACAACTCAATATGAGGCAATGGCAAACCGAGCAAGACACGGCTAAAATCAATAAAAGCTTCTACATCTCTCCGCAGTTTGGTATTTACTCGTGGCCTAATGTATACACGAGTACATTGCTTAATGCGGAGTTTGGATATAAACGACAGCAGGTCGGGAAGAAGAGCCATTGGGCACTTGGAGCTGGTTTGGGGTATTTGAGGCAATCAGATATTCAATCTTTGGTGGTGAATTTGGGATCAGGAGATACGGATGATAAAATTCGGGAGACTACAGGTTACTTTTTACCCTCCGTAAGTGGACAGTTTGGTAGCCGCCTGAACAACAAGATGGATTGGTTTACAAAAATCACTTCAGGTATCCGACTGGCTCCTGATACAGAATCTGCTTTTGCATTATTTGCAGAGTTCGGTATCACTTATCATATTAAAAAATCTCAAACTAACTAATACCATGGATCGAAGAGAATTTATTAGAAGATGTGCGATTATTGGTGCGGGAATGCCTTTGTTAAGCAGTATGTTGATGTCGTGTGAAGATGAAAGCATTGTAGCTAATTTTGATGTCAACTTTTCGGGGAAAGTATTGGTGATTGGTGCAGGTGCAGCAGGATTAATTGCTGGGCATATTTTAAACAAACACCATGTTGATTTTGAGATTTTGGAAGCGTCCTCGGTTTTTGGAGGGCGAGTGAAAAAAATAGATAACTTTGCCGATTTTCCCATTGACTTAGGGGCGGAGTGGATTCACGATGAGCCTAAAATCTTATCAGATTTACTCAATGATCCTTCGGAAACGAGAAGCATTGAATTTATTGTATACAATCCTAAAACGGTTTACGTCTGGAGTAATAACAAGCTAAAAAAACGAAATCTATTTAGTAATTTTTATAGCGAATACAAGTTTAAAAATACGACTTGGTACGATTACTTTGATCAATTTATTGTGCCAAGCTTTAGTGATAAAATCAGATACAATAAACCTGTAAACAGCATTGATTACTCCGCTGATAAAGTAGTGGTGACGACAGCTGATAATGATAGCTTTGAAGCCGATAAGATTTTATTGACTGTTCCAGCTACCATGCTCCAACAAAACAAGATTGCTTTTACTCCGAGTTTGCCTACCGATAAAGTTGCTGCATTTAATGAGATAAATATGCCCGATGGCATCAAAGTATTCATGGAGTTTTCAGAACGATTTTACCCCGATATTGTCTATGAAGGTAGTCCATTAAGTGGTAGTACTGATGGTGAAAAAGTATATTATGATGCTGCTTTTGGTAAAAATGCATCAAAAAATATATTTGCCCTATTTGCGGTGGGAGAACCTTCAGCAGAAATTGCCAATTTACCAAATGATGCAGCGATTATAGAGTTTGTACTGAATGAACTCGATCAAATGTTTGAGGGGAAGGCTTCGGCTACTTATGTAAAACACGTCATTCAAAACTGGACAAAAGAACCCTACATTCAAGGTTCTTATTCCCATAACGATGTGGATATTGAGGTATTGGCGAGGCCGCTAGATGAGAAAATCTATTTTGCGGGGGAAGCATATTCAGAACTAGCTAGTGCTACTGTACATGGCGCGGGAGCGTCTGCTTATGTGGCACTAGAGCAGCTATTAAAATAAAGTAGGCTGTGGGACAAGGCATTGCCTTGTCCTTGCTTATTTCTTGATTACATCTCGATGATCACATCTTCACTAGCAGGGTGACCCACACAGAGTAAGCGATAGCCTTCTGCCACTTCATCGGGGCTTAAGGTATCTTCTTCTGTCATTTTTACTTCACCAGAAACGCATTTTCCCATACATGCAGTACACAAACCACTTTGGCAAGAGAAGGGCATATCTAAACCTGCATCTAAACCTGCATCTAAAATGGTTTTATCAGGAGGAACAATAACTTTATGCTCATCACCATGCAAATGAATGGTTACCGTATGGGTTTGGAATGCTGAAGTATCTACATCAGACTCCCCATTCGAACTACTTACAAAGCTTTCTGTGTGAATGGCTGAATCTTTAATCTTGAGGTTGCTCAACGCTTCTTGAACAATATCCATCATGCCTTCAGGTCCACAAATGTAGTATTCAGCAGGCGCATCAACTTTAGGCAATAAGTTATGAATATTCATGACCATCGCTTCATCCATGCGTCCAGTATGCCCATTCCACATTTGTTTGGGTTGTGAAAGTACATGAATGACATTTAAACGCTCTCCAAACTTATTTTTTAGTGCCTCCAATTCTTGTTTAAAGATGATGCAGTTCTCATCATGGTTAGCATAAACAAGCGATACCGTAGTTTTAGGCTCAAAATATAAAGCGGACTTAAGAATAGACATCAAAGGGGTGATACCACTTCCTCCACCAAAAAGAATGACATGTCGTTGCCCTTTTTTATTGGGTTCCAAGGTAAAATTACCCATGGGTTTCATAATCTCCATTGAGTCGCCTTTCTTCACTTGCTCGTTCAGGTAGTTGGAAACAATTCCACCTTCAACGCGCTTTACTGTTACAGCTAAGTGTGAATCGAGGTTCGGTGCGCTACTCATTGAATAGGAGCGTCTCAATTTTTCCCCATTGATTGGGATGATTACAGTTAAGAACTGTCCAGGTAAATATTTTACCTTTTTAAATAGTGGCTGTTTAAACTGAATGGTAACTGCGTCATCAGTTTCTTTGATAACGTCTTTGATCTTCAGTGTATAGTAATCACTCATTTCTTTACGTTTAATCTTATTCCAATAACTACTTTATCGGGAAAGAGTTTTTATTCTCCGTAATAGCGTACAAAATTTTTCCGCGTTTCTACCAATTCAATGCAGTGTAATTTAGCTTGTGGGGCTGCTTGGGCAATCTTAGGGGCTAAAATTTTCCAAAACTCCATCGCTAAAACTTCGCAGCTCGTCATCTTATCTTTCAAAAAATCAACATCGAGGTTTAAATTCTTATGATCTACTTTATTGATGATTTCTTGTTTGATGATGCGTCCTAATACTTTTAAGTCAATCACAAAACCTGTGTCAGGATTGGGAACACCCTTCACAATAATGGTCAACTCAAAGTTATGACCATGCCAATTTTCATTTGCACACGGTCCAAATACTTCATCATTTTTTTCCTTGCTCCACGTAGGGTTGTACAACTTGTGGGCGGCATTGAAAAATTCCTTTCTACAAACATGCACCATAATTTCTCTCCGATCTTAGCCAATACTAATTATTTTGCGGGCGCAAAGGTAGGGCATTTTCGTCAAAATGCATGAATGACGATCCAAAAGCCATGTAGGATTACGAAAAATCCTTGTAATTTTGGAATTTCGACATCAGAAGCGATTTTTCTAAACGTAATAGTTCTTCAATTCAACTTAATCATAGATTCATGGCAATAGAAATCGAACGAAAGTTCCTCCTAAAAAATAATAATTGGCAAAAAGCGCCTCAACTGAGTGAAGGGGTAACGATCAAACAGGGATACCTTTCGGTTGATCCAACCAAAACGGTGCGGGTGCGCGTAAAAGGAGAAAAAGCGTTCTTAACCATTAAAGGGAAAACAACAGGTATTAGTCGGTTAGAATATGAATATGAAATTCCAAAAGAAGATGCATTAGCACTACTCAAATTATGTAGTAATCCGCCGATTGAGAAAACCCGTTTTAAATTGCCCATTGATGACTTGGTATGGGAAATTGATGTTTTTGAAGGTGAAAATCAGGGTTTAACACTTGCTGAGGTGGAGCTAGCGTCTGAAAATCAAGCTTTAGCATTGCCCATCTGGGTAGGAGAAGAAGTTTCGACTGATCGCCGTTACTTTAACGCTTATTTGTCAGAACATCCCTACAACACGTGGTAATTGGATTTTCGATGTATTAACTGCCTAGAGTTTGTTATATTTGAAACAATCTCATCAATCAACAAACAACTTCTTTTAGTACCATGCACGATTCGCTTCACATTAATGCCCAAAATACCAAACTTCCAGAGTTAGAACGCAAGTTGAGGTCTCCAGTTGCCTACACCTTGGAAACGAAATTGGCCTTAATCGACGAGCTTCACGAAAGTCATCAAGTAGATGAAAGTTTACTGAAACAATTGGAGCAAGATATTGCCGAAGAAATGCAAGAAATCCAAGACTTGAAATACCTGCGATATTTAGGTTATAAGCATACAGATTCGGACGGATACCTATCCATTTCGAGAATAGGTAGGGCTATTTTTATGGATGTATTAGGGATTATCTTAGGTTTTTTACTCTTGTTTATGGGGATCGGGGGAATTATGACGGTGGTTGGCGTAAGTATGGATCCTGAAACTCAACTTGAGGCAGGGATGATGATGATGGGTTTTGCTGCATTTTGCTTACTGGTTATTGGTTTTGTATTGTTCTTAAAATCATTCAATCGCTTAATGGATCATACCAGCTTTTCCATCAAAAAAGAACATTCTATCATTAGACTGCAAAAGCGAAATGATAATATGAAATTAGAACAGATTGAAGTAGATAACTCAGCAGTACAATTGATGGAAAGTGGAGAAAAAATGTGGGTAGAAATTGGCGCAGCAAAAGTGTTTGAAGTAGACAATCCTAGTTTTTATACTCAGAAAACCCTAGAAGTAATTACTCAAAAGTTGAGAGCCTAATTACACGGAATAGATTAGGGGCTTCTTTTCCGAGTTGAAGCAGTGTAGGATAAGAAACCCCTTTGCCAGTTTAAAGTTGAACACTTTTTAAAATGCGTTCTACCGCTTCCAATTGCTGATCATCAAAATCTAAATGGGTAACAAAACGAATTTGATGTTTGCCAAAAGGTACTGCTTTCAATCCTTTTTCTTCTAGTTTAGGGAGAAATGCCGCTGCTGTTAAGGAAGCGGGCAGGGTGAAAATCACAATATTTGTTTCTACAGGCAATACTTCTTCTACAAAATTTAGAGGCAGTAGCAATTCTTTCAAAGCGGTTGCGCGTTGATGATCATCCGCTAAACGATCTACATGATGTTCGATGGCATAAAGCCCTGCTGCAGCTAGGTAACCCGCTTGGCGCATACCACCTCCAAATACTTTTCTGACTCGCTTTGCTTGTTGGATGTGTGCTTTCGTGCTTAATAATACAGAACCGACAGGAGCACCCAATCCTTTCGATAGGCAAACCGAAATCGAATCAAAGAGTTGACCATATGCCTGACTGGGTTGTTGGGTAGCCACTAACGCATTAAAAATACGGGCACCGTCTAAGTGGAGTTTGAGCTGATTTTCCTTACACAAATCTGCAATGGCTTCAAGCTGTGTAATGGGATAACAGGCGCCGCCACCTTTATTCATCGTGTTTTCTAACGAAACTAAGCTGGTTTTAGGAAAATGCACATCATCAGGATTGATGTGTGCTGCAATCATCTCGGCAGTAATCATTCCCCGCTCACCATCTAGCAATTTGGCGGAAATCATGGAATTATAAGCTAAGCCGCCACCTTCATACAAATAAATATGCGAGCGCTTATCACAAATGACCTGATCTTGCGGTTGGGTATGTACTCGAATGGCAATTTGATTGGCCATGGTCCCCGATGGACAAAATAAGCCAGCTTCCATACCAAAAATCGCGGCAAGAGTTTGTTCCAATAACTTTACGCTAGGGTCTTCTTCAAATACATCATCTCCCACTGCAGCATGCATCATCACCTCAAGCATGGTTGGAGTAGGGCGTGTAACGGTGTCACTTCTTAAGTCAATATAGTTCATAACTATTGATTTACTAGATGGAGAATTGAGAGGGTTGAAATCACGTCATCAACAACTTACCAACTAGCTGCTAGTCGGTGTTGATTATCATATCGGTAGCGAATCTATAAATTCTAGTCCGCTCTGAAAAACGGAATGAATCAGGTATTGGCACAATATATGAAAGCTTTTATAGTTGTAAGCATAATACGGTACATCCACCTCCATATAAATAGTGATTTAAGTTTAAATTAGTTCATGGTTAAACGAGTTCTAATTTGTATTTTTGAAAACAACTCATTGCGAACAAAGTGCTTGATACTCTATTAAAACTCCTTAATGTTAAAGATGAAGAGCGTGATTCTATTTTATTATTATTAGCTCACTCTTTCTTTATTGGGATATTTTTAGCCTTCTTTTTTTCCTATGCAAGTGGTGCATTTTTAGGTGAGTTTGATGCCAAAATGCTTCCCTATGCCTACATTGCTACCGGACTAACAGGGTATGCTGCCTCCACCATATTTGGATCGTTACAACAAAAAATTTCTTATCCCAAACTCCTTATGGGTACCTTATCAGTATTACTGGTACTGATGGTATTGTTTTATATTGGAGTAATCCTTACAGATGCTGCTTGGCTCATTTTTGTAATTTATGTGTGGATTATCCCATTTTATACCATGATTGCCCTACAGTATTGGAGTATGGTGATGAAGCTATTCGATTTGCGACAAGGCAAACGATTATTTGGTTTAATTGGATCTGGAGACGTAATTTCTTCATTAATTGGATTTTCCTCAGTTCCCTTAATCTTGTCTGCATTTAAAGGAAGTGCAGAAATTTTATTATTGTTAGGAACCATTGGTTTAGCGATAGGCATTTTCTTGCAGTGGAAGATTATTAAACGCTTTTCAAGCCAATTGACAACAGCCAAAGTTGGACATAAAAAAGCAAAACGAGGCGCATTACGGGATGTGTTTAGGAATAAGTATTACACACTGATTTTTTTCCTCACCATTTGCTCCGTATTTGGGCAAAACTTTGTGGATTACAACTTCATGGGTTTGGCCCGCGCAAACTTTGAGCGCGGGGAATTGATCGCTTTCTTCGGAATCTTTTTTGCCATCGTAAAAGTGGTGGAATTATTGGGTAAAACGGTGTTAGCAGGCCGATTATTGAATCAATATGGCTTACGGTTAGGCTTATCTGTTTTGCCCACGTTATTACTAGCATTTAGTTTAATCGCATTAGTTGCTTCGCCTTGGGATGCCACAGTTTCCCTCATGTTTATTCCAATGGCAATGAATAAACTGTTTGATCGGGCTGCGAGAAAATCCTTAGACGAGCCTTCTGTAAAAATTCTATATCAACCACTCGATGCCAATACCAAATTAATGGTACAAACCCAGGCAGAAGGTAAATCAAAGCAAATTGCCATTATTGCTTCTGGAATTTTGCTCATCATTTTTGGCTATATTCCTGGGTTCGGAATATTTGAATCTACCTTATTCCTTTGCTTAGTATTGGTTGCTTGGCTTATGGTGAGTGCTCGCATGTACAAAGCCTATCGTAGCGTAATCGAAGAGAAATTAGCAGGAGATGAACTGAAAAACTCGAAGAATAGAAATCCAATTGGTGTTCGCTTTTTGGCAAAAGAATTAGAAAGTGATAGCCCTGCAAGAATTATTGCTGGCTTACAATTAGCCGAACGCATTGAATCTGGAGTGATGGAAAGCTTTTTAGAGCGTTTGCTCATGCATCCAGCGATTGAGGTGCGAAGAACCGTGACGGACATTATTCTACAAAATAAAATTTTGCCCATTTCCAGTGCTGTTCAAAAGGCAGCAGAAAGGGAGCAAGATGAGGAGTTGAAAGATCATCTCATTAACACACAAATTGCCCTTGAGCAAATTAAAGCATTAAGGGTTGAAGATGTAAGTTTGCTAGCTAGAGATACGGAGTTTACCAATAGAGAAGTGGCTTCGGTATGGTTAGAATACAATGATCATCCACAGCGATTACTGTTATTGCGAGAACTTGCGAGTGATAAAAACATTCGTGTAGCCACAGCCGCAATAAAATCTTCAGCAGCAATTAAAAGTGTAGAACTCTGGGCGTTACTGATCGAGTTTATTCCCATTGCATCGCTAAGTAACGCAACCATTCCCGCATTAGTGGCTGAGGGTGAAGATGTTGTCCCTGTCTTAGAAATTGCATTTGACCGATTTGAAGGCAATCCCCTAGTGTTATCTAAAATTATTCAAATTTGCGGTAGAATAGGAGGAGAACGATCCATCAGTTTCTTATCGGATAAAATCTACTACCCAAATCGGGAGGTGCAATTATTAGCGATTGACATGTTGGTATTAAATCGGCATACAGCCACAGCAGAACAAGGGGCATTGATAAAAGTGAAGATTGAGGAAGAAGCGAGCTATTGTACATGGTTAATTGCCAGTATCATTGATCTTTCGAAAGAAACGAAAAGCTTTCGGTATTTGGTGAGAAAATTAAAAGAAGAGTTGAAGTATACGGTGAATAATATCTTCAACCTCTTAGCGATTGTTTACGATACCGATTCGATACAACGCGTACAACAAAACTTGGAGCGAAACACGAAAGAAAGTGTCGCCTTGGCAATGGAAATGATTGATATTTTACTCAACGACCGACTCAAGGCTTTCGTGACACCAATCATTGATACCATTCCTTTAAGTGATAAATTAATTAAGCTCGTAGAGCATTTTCCACAAAAGCGTTATACTAAAGTAATCGATCGGCTAAAAGATGTCATTTATAAAGATTTCTCCAAGGTAAATCGTTGGATTAAGGCTTGTGCGATCCAACAGTTGATGAAGGTTTCCACAGATGTGCATGCCGAAATAGAGGCATTGGTTTTTCATGATGATTTCTTTTTGAAAGAAACGGCTTTAGTGGCAATTCATCATGCCGATCCTCAACTCTATCATTATTATACTTCTAAGGAGCGTAAACGCGATAAAATTAAATACGATCGGGTAACGGGCTATAATCGAAAGTTGGAAAGAATTCCTTCAAATTACCAGGAGATTTCCTATATGCAAAGGAATGAGTTCTTAGAAACACTTCCCGAAATTTTACTCGTGAAACTGTCAGAGCTAGCCGAGCAAGAATACATTGAAGTGGGAGAAGCGCCTGATTATAAATACTTGAAAGGCAATCGCGTTCACTTTGTGGTAGAAGGTAGTTTTGAGCTTGGATTTCCCGATGGAACTACCAAACAGTTCAAACAAGGTGATGCGATCGGTTTGTTAGATGATGTAGATATGGAAAAGTGCCAGTTCAAAGTACTTTCGAATACCAAAATCTTTTACATGAATAAAGATGCATTTTATGCCATAGCCCAAGTACATCAATCGCTAGTTGAGGCCATTTATTTCTCGCTGATTCAAGATGAAGAACAAGCTGTAAAGGAAGAGAAAGAATACGAAGATATGAATTACGTTGGGGTTGGCGCTTAAGTGAAACCGCTGACTATTCAATCAAAAACGAGGCATTTGACACTAACAAATACCTCGTTTTTTCATTTAGAAATCCCTGACAATGGCTAAATGTACATTTCCAGAGCTGGTAGGTGATCCATTGGTCGCGCAGGCATTTCCTGCATCACCCGTAAATAAAAAAGTGATTCTACAAATACCCCCACAAGATTGACTTGTCCAATAGGTTTGAAACGGCAACAAATCCTTTTCTTCCACATCCCAATTTGCACAAAGCCGATTGACATCATCGGTATTGACCATGCGCCAATCCGTATATCCATTAAATTGCGTACTTGAGGCAGAAGTGTTGGCAGCATTCCAATTCTGTGCACCTAAGTTGGGATGAGCAATGACACTTCCTCTACCATTATTCACATTAAAGTGCATAATAAAACCGCCAGCATAAGTTTTTCCATATAATGAATCGAGTAAATCAGGATTACTGTCATAAATCTGCTTTGGCGTTTGACCATCGTCTAGCCTAATTTGTACAGGTCGCTCATCTACATCATTTAAGGCTACCGTAATGTCTCCTTGTTTGGTATCAACCCCATTACTCACTTCATAAGTTGCTGTGAGCGACTGCCTCGTTTCATAATCGAATAGCGTATTGCTGGCAACCGTTAATTCACCTGTACTTGCATCAAGTGCAAACGCATTGGCGGGATCTTGAGTGATCATGCTAAATGATAGCGTACCAGCATCGGTTGTTGCATCGAGGAAACCAATGCTTAATCCTTCCTGGGGATTTTCATCAATAGTAAAATCCTGATTAGGAGCCGTTACTGTTTCAGGCAGATTATTCAGGTTGATCTGGATTATGGCCGATTCCACCGTGGTTTCACTAGTGGCTGATACTTCAGCACTTAAGGAAGGGTTATTCTCAAAATCAAAACTGGCAGGATTGGCAACACTAACCTCTCCTGTAGTGGCATCAATATCCATAGCGCCATTCACACTTTGTGAAACGAAGGAAAAAGTGACCTCACCTCGATCGGTCGTACCCGTTACCATGCCCAATATAGCTGCTAAATCAGGATTTTCATCAATGGTAACCGTAAAACCATTAACGGTTACTGTAGGCGGCAGCAGTTCAGGATCAGAATCATCATCACAGGCAGAAATGAAAGCTAGACCGATTAATACATTTAAAAATACAAATACTCTTTTTTTCATCACCGATATTGTTTGGGTAAATCAATTGTTTCGATGATTCAAAAGTAAAGTGGTGATGTAATGATAAATGAGTTGAATTCTCGAATCAGCAATTTGAGTTTTTGAAAGCTACTTTTGAATTTTTTAATTGATTATAATCAATGCATCGTAGCTATACTTATTTTCAAATACTCAAAATGCACTTTTAGAAACTCAGAAGTTCCATACAATAATTATTCAGCATAGAAATCAAAAAAAATAGGCTATTTTACAGAAAATCGTGAAGTCTATGAGATGGTATGTATTTACTTTATTGATGCTGTTGAGCCAGCAGACAATTGCTTGGCAGGTAGATAGCTTATTACAAGAGTTAACACAGGTGACAGGCAAAAAACAAGTCGATATCTTAAATGATTTACTTGATGTTTATGCTTGCTCTGATAGTAACGCTTTTGTGAAGTTACAACCACAAATCCACCGAGCTTTAGCGGAAGTTTCCTATCCAATGGGACAATCGACTTACCTCAGTAATCTTGCTTATTTTAGTTATTGTGCAGGAGATGCTCAAAACACAGCGCTATTTTTTGATAGTGCAGCACGAGTAGCGCAGGAAGCTGCATTATGGGAACAGTCGGCAAAAATGCGTGTGAATACGGCTAATGTGTATCAGATGATGGGAAACTATGAGACAGCAATACAACATCAAAAACAGGTTATTGCACTTGATCTTGTACTTAAAAATAAAGAAATCATTGGGGGAGCTTATTTAGGAGTTGGGATTGTCTACCATCAACAAGGAATATTAGATTCTGCATTAACGTATTATTTAGCTGCGGAGAAGATTGCCGAAGCGCTCCCAAATACGACAAAAATATTAATCAGAACGAAATACAACAAGAGCGCATTTTATTACGATTATCGACCAGAGCAAATCAAAGAGCGTGATTTTACCACCTTGCAAGCGCTCGCCCAAGAAATTAATGATGTCCAAGGTGAATTAGATGCACTGGAAGGATTGGGGTATTTTCATTTACTTCATAAGAATCCTGAAGCGGCCATTCCAGCTTTTGAGGAAGGATTGCAACGGAATGAAAGCGTGAATAATGTTGGAAAAGAAATCTTATACCTCAAAGGGTTGGCAACAGCGCACCAAGAACTAAAGGCATATCGTGTGGCAATTCAATTTGCGCAGAAAGCAATACAACAAACCGAAAAAACCCAACTACTGGCTTATTTGCCAGAGTTGTATCAAATCGTAGCCAATTGTTATTTGAATAATCAGGAATACCAAGCAGCCATAAGGCATGCTAACCAAGCCATTGAAGCGATGGAACAATTAAATAAAAAGGAGTACTTAGCAGATATGTATCAATTACTAGGGCAAAGTTATGTTGCATTGAAAAACTATAAGAAGGCTTACGAAGCACAAGAAGCCTACCTGAAACTCAGTCATGAAAAATTGGATGAGGCAAAATCTAAACAGCTCACCGAACTACAAACGAAATATGAGACTGAAAAGAAGGAAGCTACGATTAACCAATTGGCTAAGGAAAATGAGATTAAAGCGCTTCAAAGTAAGCAAAATAGAAATTATTTTTTAGGAGCTTCGCTTATCGCGTTGCTGATTTTGGGGATAGCAGTGATTGCCTATAACCAACTTCAATTACGCAGAAAGGCCGATTTAATTCAAGAGCAACTTAAAAGTTCTCAAATGAAATTAGGATTGGAAAATCAATTTCGGGAGTCAGAGCTAAAAGCGTTGAAGTCACAAATGAATCCTCATTTTATTTTCAATGCCTTGAATTCCATCCAAGAATACATCATTTTGAACCAAAAAGAGCAGGCAGCCAATTACCTCGGCAAATTTGCTGATTTGATTCGAAGTTACCTCTACTATTCGAATAGAGGAAAAATCACCTTAAAAGAAGAATTGAGTGCGCTCAATCTCTATTTAGAGTTGGAAAAATCGAGGTTTGAAGAAGAGTTTGAATTTGAAATTACGAAACATTTAGTAAAGGAGGAAGAGGCCATTCAGTTACCCACGATGTTAATTCAGCCTTATGTAGAAAATGCCATCAAACATGGTTTATTGCATAAAAAAGGGGAAAAGCGACTCAAAATTAATTTAGTCGAAGAAGATAAAACATTGCGATGTGAAATTATTGATAACGGAATTGGACGTGCCAAAGCTCAAGAAATCAAGTCGCGGCAGCAGCATTCGCATCAGTCATTTGCCGCTCAAGCTACAAAAAGTCGCCTAGATTTGTTGAACTACGGAATGAACCAGCCCATTGGCGTAAATTATGTCGATTTAATGCAGGATACTGAGCCTGTAGGCACAAAAGTGATATTAACGATTCCAATTTTTGATAACTAGGAAGATGAAGGCTTTAATTATTGATGATGAGCAAAAGGCTCGAAAATTACTTTCAGTGTTATTGCACGAGCATTGCCCTGAAATTACGGAACTCGAAGTGGCTGCAGATTTGCCTGAAGGGATTAAGAAAATTCATCAGTTTCGACCAAATGTCATTTTTTTGGATGTGGAAATGCCCGAATATTCGGGGTTGGAACTGACCAAGTTTATCAATGTCAATGAGTTTGAATTTGAGATTATTTTCACCACAGCTTATGCACACTATGCTGTTCAGGCATTTGAATTGTCAGCCGTAGATTACCTATTAAAACCGCTCCGACCCGATAAATTAAAAGAGGCCGTGTCAAGAGTGGCTTCTTCATTTAAGAAAAATCATTTAGCTCAACAACTAGAAGCGCTGAAATCGTGCTTTGAACGAAATGAATTCAATAAAATCGGCATTCCGAATAGCGATGGCATCCTGTTTTTGAATATTGATGAAATTATCGTGATAGAAGCAGATGGGCCTTACTCTAAAGTATATTCTAAGAACACTGAAATGATTCTAGTCAGCAAGCCCATGAAATACTTTGTTGACTTACTCATTAGTCGGCAAGTATTTTACAAACCACATAGGTCTTACCTCATTAACTTAAAATTTGTCCGTCAGTTTGTTAAAAAAGATGGCGGATACATTTTAATGGATAATGATCAAGTGATCTCGATCTCCAAAGAAAATAGAGACAGCTTTTTAGCGATTATCAATCGCTTAAATTGAACTTTTAAACGTGATTTATTCAGATGGAGCATTATTTTCTATAGCACTTAAATAAGTAGCTTTTGCCTGTTCTAATAATTGAATAAGGCGTTTTCTTCTAGTTACTAAATCATCAATCAATTTATTTTTCTTTCTAAAAATAGAGAAGATTAACCAATGATCTTGAGTGGCAATTAAGTGATTCCAGTAATGCAGTACAAAAAAGCCACTGATGGGTAAACTCAATCCATAGATCAGTGTAAGCACTCCATTTTGTGTAAAGAGATAAATTGCCAGAACTTGAAGGGTATAAAATAAAGGGAAGGTAATGGTGCCAACAGCCATCATAATTGGCGCAATATATTCAACCTCCTTTGTAATGGCATTGGCTACTTTGGATGGTAAAATATAGGGAATGTAGTTCCCAATTAGGCCGAGTAGGTATAATGGAAATCCGAGAATGGTATAGATTAAACTAAAAAATGCATGGCTAGTGAAGTTTTTGTGCGCTTCTCCAGCAATATTTTTGTCTTTGATGCGAAGGCGATCAAGCTGTGCGAAATACTCCGTAATCTCATGATTGACTTCATCCACTAATGCAGGCTGTTCCACTTGAAAATAATGAATGGCCTCAATAATGGTCTTGGTAATCTTAAAGTCCCGCTCATGATAAGGTTCTTCAGATTGCTCAAACAATTGCCCCTTATAAATCACCTCGATGCGTTGCGCTAATAAATCATCTTCCTGGTTTTTGGTGATAATGATGTGCTGCTCAAGACGTTCTTGAATGTGGTTGGTCAGAAGTTTAGCTGCGTTAAATTGATCTTCCTCATAAGCTGCTCGAAAATCTTTTACGTGAATCACCTCATCCACATTTACTAATAAATCACTTCGAAACCGCCTAGCATCAGAATAATTAAGCCCAATGGTCAGTATCCGTAAATTCAAGTTAAAATCAAATTCATGCTCAGCGCCTAATGCAATGCGTGCAGTACCCGTTTTTAATTTACGCAGCCTTCGTTCATTCACACTGCTGCCTTCAGGGAAAATGATTAATGTTCCTCCACCTTCTAAAAACTCATAACACTTTTTAAATACGGCTCGATTATCAGGGTTTTTTCCACCAGAATCTTCCTTTCGATAAATTGGAACCATATTAATCAAGTTCAATAATTTCTGTTTGAGTTTGGTGTTGAAAATAGCCCCATTTGTTAAAAAGTAAACTTGTTGCCTCAAAAAGCTGGCAATCACGATGGGATCCATAAAGGTGTTTGGATGATTAGCCACTACAATGAGTGGACCATCCACTAATAAACGCTGATGGTCATTAACACTAAGCTTTTTAAAAAATATGCGCAAAGCAATGCGCACGATGAGTTTTAGAAATGCATATAACATATATATCTAATCATTGACTTTACCAAAAATACAATTCTTTACGAGTAAAAACTAAATCCCCCATCTTTTCACGCTAATGGTAAAAAGATGGGGGAAATATGAAGGTTAAATAGTGTTTATCACGAATGGTTTGTTATAGGGAAAAAGAGGTGACATGTTCACCTAATCAACCATTCGTGATAAACACTAATGAGAGGGCAAAATCAATTTGTTCGAATCGCTTCCACTGGATCCATGCGCGAAGCAGAAATGGCAGGAATAATACCCGCTAAAATTCCAATAACAGAAGTGATGGTTAGTCCGAGCATTGTATTGTAAAACGATAGCGATAATTCAAAAGAGCCTAAGGGTATTAAACTCAATAAGGAAACTAAAAATAAGCCTAATACACCGCCAAAAGTGCTTAAGAATACAGCTTCAAGCAGAAATTGCAGTAAAATAAAATAGTTTTTAGCGCCTAATGATTTTTGGATACCAATCAGGTTGGTACGCTCTTTTACAGATACAAACATGATATTAGCTATCCCAACCCCGCCAATTAAGATGGCAAAACCTCCAATTAAAGCTCCCGCAATATTCAATACCCCGATGATGCCATCAATTAAGGAAGATAAGAATTCTGGTCGATTTAGCGCGAAAGTATCTTCTTGCTTAGGGCGAATTCCCCGATACCTTCTCATTAATCCCCGAATTTCGTTTTCCAATTCCACTAACCCTTCATCTTTTTCAAAGCCTTTGACTGCAATTTTAGGCGATAAACCACGTCTTGCCGTGGCAAAGAGCTTGGCTAAACTTTTATAGGGAATCATCGTGACGTTGTCATTACTAGGCGCATCCAATAAATTATCGCCTTGCTTTTCCAATAATCCAATTACCCTAAATTTAATCCCCTTAATTTTAATTTCTTTGTCAAGGGGAGAGGCCGTGCCAAATAAGTCTTTCGCCAATTGATCTCCAATTAAAGCGACATTACGACCTACCTCAGATTCAATAGGAGAAAAGTAACGACCTTCCACGACTTTAATATTGGCAACATTATTATGATTGTGGGAAATGCCTAACGAAGTGATGGAACTTACCGTATTATTTTTGTATTTAATGGTAAGATCACCCTTCACATCAAATAATGAAATCTCTGAGCTCCAAGTTAAGTTTTCTTCCAAATATTCAAACTCATCTACACTCGCTTCAGGACGTTGGTAATATTTCCACCAAGGGTAACTATTAGAAAATAACCAAGGCCATTTCTCCACATAAATAACTTTTTCTCCCAAAAAACTGAGGCTTTTCTTGATACTCGTATCTAATCCATCAACAGCCGTCAATACGGCAATAATCGAAAAAATACCTACTGTTACCCCCAATAGCGATAAAGCAGTCCGAAGTAAATTCTCTTTTAATGCATGCCAAGCAAATCGGAAACTTTCTTTAATTAAGCGTAATACTAAAAGCATAACTCAAATTTAGAATTGTGGAGAATGTGAAGCTTATAATGCCTTGATGAAAACAGTATTCCATTATCAAAACACTTTATTCAAAGATATGTTAGAGTGACCAAGGAAATAAATGGATTTACATCAAAGGAAATAATATGCTTTATCTTTGACAAATAAGTAAATAAAGACAGAGAATTGTAACATTAATGATGACCATAGAAAAGGATTTCCAAAACTTTCAAATTTACCGTTCGGCATTACCAGAAGATTTTAAAAAGAAAATGCTGTACTATGCCGCAAGTCATCAAGCATGCACTTATTTAACCAATAACAATATAGATTATCCTTACGAGCCTTTTGAAGAACTCTTGGCAATAGGAATTAATAAAGAGATTCCTTTCAAAGTAGATACTTTTCAAGAGCTTCAACAATTTCA
>JBMYQA010000078.1:0-22570 GCA_049600855.1 Flammeovirgaceae bacterium
CTAGCTCGTTATGTTTTCAAATTACAAGAGCTGGTTGGAATTTTGAAGCCTATGAATAGAGCGTTACAAGTTCAATGAAAAATAGCTGGAAATAAGAATAGCGAAATAGAATCGTTTATCTTTGCGCCAGCTTCTCAAGGATTGCCTAATGGTAAGTATTTATCAGAAGCATTCCATTTAAAATTAAAAAACAAAGCTAAACCGACTTCGCTCATGAGAACGTTTGTAAGCATTGCGCTTTTATTACTTGTAACAACTTTTGCTAAGGCACAAAAATTTGGCTATATCGAAACAGAAGTGATTGTTGAGAAGATGCCAGATTACAAAGAAGTAAAACAAGAACTCGAAAAATTTGCTACCAACTGGGAAAAACAGCTAAAAAAAATGAAAGGTGCTGTAGACCAAATGAAAGATGCTTATAAAGTTGATGAAGTATTGCTCACACCAGAAATGAAAAAGCTTCGTTTGGATAGTATAACCATCAAAGAAAATGAGCTGATTAGCCTTCAAGAACGAATTTTTGGATACGAAGGATCACTCTTTCGCAAAAGGCAAGATTTAATGAAACCTATTCAAGAAAAAGTGTACGAAGCCGTTGAAAAGGTATGCCGAAAGAAAAAAATTCAGTTTATGTTCGATAAATCAGCCGACTTAGTCATGATTTATGCAAGCAAAACCCATAATTATACCGACTTTGTGTTGGAAGAGTTAGGTTTAGGAGATCCCAAGGATACTCCGAGCGATAAGGAATAAGTTATTCCAAGAAAATAATGTTTAATTTATCTAGAATTTGGACAATGCGTAGGATTGTATTTTTAGTATTTGTACTAGCTGCTTTCTTGAGTACTACTGTTCAGGCTCAATTGAAAATGGGCTATGCAAATACAGACAGTATTCTCGTAAAACTTCCTGAATACAAAATTCAGCAAAAGCAGCTTGAAACGTATGGGAAACAGTTACAAACTCAATTGCAAGCAGAGCAAGCGAAAGCTCAAAAGCGATTTGAAGAGTTACAAGCGAAAGCTCCTAATATGACACCTGACGAACGCCAAAAAGCACAGGCAGAATTGTTAAAATTAGACGAGGATTTGCAGAAAAGAGGTGTATTGGCTCAAAGTAAAATGGCTGCCAGAGAACAAGAGTTATTAAAACCTTTGTTCGAGAAAGTTCAGAAAGGTATTGAAGAAGTCGCTAAAGAAAAAGGCTACACTTATATTCTTTCCGAGCAAATGTTTATCTACAAAACTGAGGTAGATGACATCACTCAATTGGTCATTGCCAAAATTAAAGGCTAGGCCATTATTCATATTCAGAATTAACTAATTGACTTTATAATTTCAAAGAAATGAACAAGCGAGTACTAGTATTAATAGCGTTTTTGGCTTTTTTTGGCTTAGGGTCAGCTCATGCCCAAATTAAAGTAGCTTACGTAGATGCAGACAGTGTATTAAAAGCACTTCCAGAAACGGCTGTAAAACAGAAGGAATTGGAAAACTATGCCAAAGTATGGCAAACAACCCTTGACGAGAAAAGAGCAGATTACGAGAAAAAAGTGAAAGAAATTCAGGATGGACAAAACACTTTACCTCCAGTAATCTTACAACAAAAAGCAAAAGATGCAGAAGACTTGCGCCAAAGCTTATTAAAAGAAGAACAAACGGCACAAGCAGATGTAGCTAAGCAAGAGCAAATTTTATTAGGCCCATTATTGAAGCGAATTCGTGAAGGCATCGATAAAACGGCTAAAGACAATGGATATTCTTTCGTATTGCCCGCCAATGTATTGCTTTATGCAGATAAGCAACACGACATTACCAACAAAGTGATTCTCGCTTTAGGTGGTAAGGTAGAATAAGAAAAATAACACGGTATTTGAAGGGTGTCTTGAAAAAGACATCCTTTTTTATTGACCAAAGTTGGACAGAATCATTCAAGTGCGTAAATTGAACGTAGAACTTACAGATTTAGGATTATGTTGAATCAAATTCCATTAGTATGGCGAAAAGCATATGGCATTGTGTGTTTATGGTATTTGGTTAATGTATTCATCAGCTCATTTACCACCTATTACTTATTTCACCCCTTTCAGGAAGAGTTCGTGTACGGTATTTTCGTATTTTTCTTCTATATGATTTACATATTAATTGCCTGGCTTTGGTCTAACTTCTTGTTTGATAAAACTGTCGGTTTCCAAGCTATTGGACATATTACTGGGGTACTTTGTGCATTTTTGGCCGTGAGTTATTTATTCTACCAGTTGGGAATTATTGTAGATAACCGCATTGCAGACACTTTTCAAGAGTACCTCATTGAAAGCCAGAGCGGTACCAACACTACAGGGCGAATGGATGCCTTTCGAATTTATAATGAATATGGAGCCATCATCTTTATTGCCTATGTGATTCGGTATGCCACTAACCTGAAAAGACGCGAACAGGAAAAAGCCCAACTGATGGTACAAAATAAAGACATGCAACTCAATTTACTCAAATCACAAATCAACCCACATTTTCTATTCAACACTTTAAACTCAATCAGCACATTAGTTGGAGTAAGTAAAGAGAAAGCCCGCAAAGTAATTTCTCAATTGTCTAATGTCATCCGTTATACCCTTGAAACTGGGGAAAATCGTTTTGTCCCACTAACCGATGAACTTCAATTTATCGACAATTACCTTCGCATTCAACAAGTACGTTTTTCTGAAGCATTTGAAGTCGAAAAAAATATTGACCCAGCATGTATCAAGATGGAAATTCCGCCAATGGTTTTACAGCCATTAGTAGAAAATGCTGTAAAATATGGAGTTGGACAAGCGGACGGAAAGGGAAAAATTTGGATCAATATTTTACAAAAAGAAGGTTATGCCTTATTTGAGATTGTAGATAATGGACCCGGCATTCATGCCAATAAAGTGCTAGATGGCAAAAGCTCTACAGGAATTGGAAATCAAAATACCGATAAACGATTACGCAATATTTATGGTGAGTTGTCTGGATTACAAACAGAAGCTCGTGAAGATGGATTTACCGCCCGCTTCAAAATCCCTGTATGACGGATTCAATACTGAACACTCCATAACAATTACATTTGAACACGAATTAGTATGAGCAGCAAGAAAACATGTATTATTGTAGACGATGAAAGTTTAGCTAGAGACCTCATCTGTGAATTTATTAGTGAGTTTAAAGAAATTGAAGTAATTGCACAATGCGCTAAGGGAAAAGATGCAGTAAAAGAAATCAATACCCAACAACCTGATTTGATCTTTTTAGATGTGCAAATGCCTGACCTTACAGGGTTTGAAGTACTTGCTCAACTCGAACATAAACCTTGCATCATCTTTTCCACCGCCTATGACAAATACGCCATTCGTGCCTTTGAAGCCAATGCAGTGGATTATCTGCTCAAGCCCATTGATCAAGATCGCTTTAGAATTGCCGTAAATCGTGCGTTAGAGCAATTAGAAGAACCTCAAATCGATATGAGTACGCTACTGACTAGTTTTCAAGCAGCCAACCAGACTTATCCCAATCATTTTATTGTACAAAAATCCAATAAAATGGTTAATGTACCCGTAAGTGATATCATGTACTTTGAAGCTTCTGGAGATTATACCGTATTGCACACCACATCAGACGAGTATCTCAGCTCCAAAACACTCACCTCTTGGGGAACCTTATTAGACCCGAATTCTTTTGTACGAATTCATCGCTCAACCATTATCAATTTTGCGCACCTTTCCGAAGTAGAAAAACATTTCAAAGGAGGACTTATCGTAACCATGCAAAATGGCAAACAACTGCCCGTAAGCAGAACTTATGTAAGCAACATTAAAAGCCGTTTAGTGTGAGTAGGTATTTTTGGATTTGTTTTTTATGTTTTTTTGCTTGTGATACTTCTTCTCCTATTAGCCAAAATTCATTGGCGGTTTATCAAGCCAATAAAGCAGCTGACTCTTTACCTGAATTTCAATTTTTTCATCAATTTGAAGCACAGTATGTGGTCTTGGCCAACCAGATTGCGCCAATGCCAACTCCCAGTGCCCAAGATTGGTTGGCACAGCATCAGGAAAAAGGACAGAACTTTTTTCAATATGCACAACAATATCCAAAAATTAGGCAAGCGAATCACCACCTTGCCCTAATAGCCATCGGATCTTTCAGTCAAGAACAATGGCAAACAGTTATTGAGCTTGGAACATATCTTGAAAAATATTATCCCATTCATATCTCGTATTTAGATTCCATTCAGATTCACGAACTCCCTGCTTCGGCCGTACGATTTCATCGACAAAAGCAAGAACTTCACTCATCGTTGCTATTAAAACAAACCTTATCCAAATACACAGAATCGTTTCCGATTGGTGTATTAGCAATCACCCCACATGCTATTTTTCCAGATTGGCAACTCCCTCCTGTTTTTGGACAAGCCTCTCCCCAACACAAAACGGCGATCATATCACTCCATCAACTCAGTAAATTAACCTATTCGCAAAACAAAGCGCTCATTGATGTACGCACTTTTAAAGTAGGCAGCCACGAACTAGGCCATATGCTTGGCTTTGCACATTGCCTTGCTTTTTCTTGCGTGATGAATGGGAGTAATCATTTAGCAGAGCTTGATCGACAACCGACTTGGTTGTGCCCCGATTGTTTAGTGAAGTTATGTTGGCGATTAGAAGTAAATGAAGTACAACGATATGATGACCTTCGGCAGTTTTGGGCAACAAAAAGAAACTGGCGATATAAAACCTATCAAGATTTCCTAAACATAAGCGCTTCGTTTTAAGTTCCCTTTAACCGAAACCTTTACATTTTTCAATGATTTCCTAGAAATTGCCTTACAATTTGAATTTTTTCAGCAAGCCTCCTGTTTGTAGATTGAAAACCCGAAAAAAATAATTAACTTAATTATGTTTTCCAGCACATCTCGTGAATTGCTTTAATCCATCAATTTGCTGGACATGCTACCCCACAAACACGCTAATCAATACTACTATTTAATCGGTTCCATACTACATTCAATCAAAATGAAACAAATTCGGCTTGCTGGTTTAGTTCTTTTTATCGTTGCCATGGCGGTGTTTACACTCTCAATTACATTGGGAGAATTTAAGCTCACCCAAGAAGTCATTACACAAACCATTACTAATGAAGGGCATCGAGACCTACTATCGCCTGGTTTGCAAAGCATGATTGGGAAAACCTACCCTTCTTCCTCAGCTTTCTTAGCGGATTATGAAGCTACACTCAATAAAGTGAATGATGAATTTCGGGCAAAAGAAGAATGGGGTAACGTCATTTACACCGATTACAAACTCAACCTAACTAAAAATGCGAGTGTAGGGGTATTTGTAAATCATCAATTTACGTTTTTCTTACTCAGCATCGTCTTAGGCATTGTTGGTGCTTTAATGTACATTATTCCCAAAGTAAAACTAGATGGTCATCCTGGCATAAAAAACAATCATATTTTCCACCGTGCTGCAACTTCAAAAGGTTGGATTGGCATTTTGGTGGGCACGTATCTAATTGCTTTTTACATCCTCTTATATTTCTATCCTCAATACATCACCAACTGGATTTTAATGCTTGATCCCATTAGTATGGCTTTAAGTGGGAATCCAGCTAGTCAGTGGTTTTTATATGGCTTTTTGTATTGCATTGCCATGTCGGTAATGGGTATTCGAATGTTTATCAAGTATCGCCATAGTCGTTATCAGGTTATACGTACTAGCTCAGTACTATTTTTCCAAATTGCTTTAGCCTTTTTAATTCCTGAAATCTTAGTTCGCTTAAACATGCCTTACTTCGATTTCAAAAACATCTGGCCATTGGATTACGATTTTTTCTTTGATTGGAATATCAATAATCTTTCCCAAAACTCTGGAGCCATTGGTTTATTCATGCTTACTTGGGGCATTGCGCTGGTTGTTATTGCGGTACCCGTATTTGTGTACTTTTTTGGGAAAAGATGGTATTGCTCATGGGTTTGTGGCTGTGGCGGCTTAGCTGAAACTTTAGGTGATCCGTATCGTCAGCTTTCTGATAAATCGTTAAATGCATGGAAAATTGAACGTTGGATGATTCATGGTGTGTTAGTATTTGCCATTGTGATGACAGGCGCTACACTTTATTCCTTTTTCACAGAATCTACCACTATTCTTGGTGTGCAGACCTACTCTATTCAAAAAGCCTATGGGTTTCTAATCGGATCGATATTTTCGGGAGTAGTTGGAACTGGATTTTATCCGTTGATGGGTAATCGCGTATGGTGCCGCTTTGGTTGCCCATTAGCCGCTTATTTAGGTTTAGTACAACGCTTCAAATCTCGCTTTAGAATCACCACAAATGGCGGACAGTGCATCTCTTGTGGAAACTGTTCTACTTACTGCGAAATGGGTATTGATGTACGTTATTATGCGCAACGTGGGCAAAACATTGTACGTTCTTCTTGTGTGGGTTGTGGCGTATGCTCAGCAGTATGCCCAAGAGGTGTGTTGAACTTGGAAAATGCGGATGGAACAAGTCTAGAATCAAGAACAGAAGCTCCTGCCATTATCATTGGACGCGATAAAGTAGAAATTGCTGATTCTCAAGCCTAAAAATTTATCAAACCAATGCATGACTCTGAGGTTGAAGATTAAAACCTAAAATTAGTGTTTTTAATTTTCAACCTCATTCTTTAAGTGCATTCCTAAAACCACTAGAAAAGTTGTATTTTTGTGCCTAACACAAAAAATAGAATTTAATGCCAGAGTTTGCAGAGAAATATATTAATCCTTTTGATCATCCTGATCAATTAAATTCTTATGAAGATAGCTTAAAATACTATCGAGATTTAAAAAACTCGTTAGATACTGCCTTTTCTGAGGGGTTTGACGAAGGGTTTGAGGAAGGTAAAGAAACAGGTAAAAATGAAGGAGTTGTACTTGTTGCCATGAATATGCTAAAAAACAACTTACCTATTGAAACCATTATCAACTTAACAGGATTATCAAAAGAAGAAATTACTAACTTAAAGAAATCATGAACACCTATAAATTCAAAACAAGTATCAAGTGTGAGGGCTGCGTAAGTGCGGTAAAAAATCCGCTTAATGAGGCAATAGGAGCCGATAACTGGGCGATAGACTTAGCAAACAGTGATAAAATATTAACTGTTCAAACCACAGATAGCCAAAAAGTCATTGAAACTTTGAAACAATCAGGCTATCAAGCTGAATTGATTTCGTAGCATATAAAAGTCAAACTGCTTATAAAGCGTGCTATAAATCATGCGCTTTATAAGCAGTATCATACTCCGTTATTTTGGAGGGAGTTCATCTAAGTAATTCTTTGGGTAATCAAAGAATATTAATTTCCCTTTCCCATACGCAATTTCTTTCCACCGATCTACTTCAAAATCAATTCTGACCATACCTGTGGTTGGAATGTTTTCAATGTAGCTTTTAGACAACTCATTCGAAAGCCAAGTAAATTCAGGGTTATGCCCAAAAAGCATAATGGTTTGGGCTTTATTAGATTGATGACGAATGATATCTAATAAATCTTCTTCATCAGCATCGTAAACGCGTTCAAGGTATTCAATTTCTCCCCAAGGGAAACCCAACTTCTCTGCAATGGTCTGTGCTGTTTTTTTTGCACGAGCCGCAGGCGATGAAATAATCGCATCTGGCATAAGTCCTCGCTCTTTCAATTTCATCCCCATAAAAGGCGCATCTCGCTTTCCTCTTTTATTTAAAGGACGATCAAAATCCCGTAAATTGGGATTTTTCCAGCTAGATTTAGCATGTCGAACTAGATAAATCGTTTTCATAAGTCAGTTGAAAAAATTAATATGGTTAGGTTAAATTGGCTCAATAAAATTAGTAAATAACACGGCCAAAGCCCAAGACAAGCAATACCTGATTTCCCCATCAAAAAAAATAAGCAAGAATAAGCCGTAGGATACTTGCATTCCTAATGAAATGAATAGAGATTTATATATCCTAAACGCTCAACCAATCATTAATCTATGGAATCCTCAACAGCTACTACTTCAGAATTATTGATTAATCAAACGAATATTCACGATATTCAAACGGTACATAAACCTCTACCACCTGAAGAAGAGCTCGAATCGGGACAAGTATTGATGAAAATCAACAGCTTTGCCTTTACCGCAAATAACATCACCTATGCGAACCTTGGCAAAGCATTAAAATATTGGGATTTTTTCCCTACAGATGAAAGTTGGGGCAAGCTTCCTACTTGGGGCTTTGCAGATGTCGTTGCGTCTAAACATGAAGCAATTGAAGTAGGCGAACGCATCTATGGCTATTTCCCCATGGCATCGCATTTACTTGTGGATGCTGTAAAGGTAAATCCCATCACTTTTGTAGATGGAGCAAGCCACCGACAACACTTGGCGCCAGTCTATAACACTTACACCCGAACGGCTAACGATCCGAGCTATCGAAAAGAGTTTGAAGCCTTACAAATGCTTTTTCAACCCTTATTCATCACTTCTTTTTTATTAGATGATTTCTTCGCTGAGCAACAGTTCATGGGTACGCAACGCATACTTTTGACAAGTGCATCCAGTAAAACGGCAACTGCCTTAGCCTTTATTTTAAATCAAAATAAAGCACAGCGCTCGTCCAATCTTCAAATTGTGGGCTTAACGTCTGCTAAAAATGTGGACTTTGTAGAAAGTCTTGGTTTTTACGATGAAGTTGTTTCCTATGATCAGCTCACAAGTTTACCGACTCGTGATCAGGTAATTGTAGCTGATTTTGCTGGAAATCGAGAATTATTAGAAGGCATACAAACACATTTTCAAGATCAATTAAAATTCATCTCTTTAATTGGCGCGTCTCACTGGAATAAGCGCGTGAAAGGAAGTGATGCTCTTGGAGATAAAGCCGTGTTCTTCTTTGCCCCTACTCAAGCTAAAAAGCGCATGGCAGAATGGGGAGGAAAAGGTTTTCAGGAGCGACTCGCAGCCGTATGGATTCCCTTTTTAAAATCGGCAGCTCAGTGGCTAACGGTCACTCAAGTTACTGGTCAACAAGCATTGGAAAATCTATATCAAGCGATGCTTGCAGGTGATGTGAATCCAAAAGAAGGTAACATCGTGAACCTGTAATAGTCCTATTTCTTGAAAAGATTGTATTTTTTATATTTCCTTACATGACTAATTGATAACAAACTGCAAATAGTGTGAAAATTCAATCTTATTATGTAAATGATCGCAAATGAATGCTACTCAGGTAAGGAATCTGCCCTATCTTCACAACGTTAATTCGTGCAATATGGACATAAAAATGATTATGCAGTTTAACATACTCCAAATAAAAATAGCACGCCCTTTCTTCGTTGGAATGGTCATGTTATTACTACTAGTGGCATCCTCTTCTCAACTACTTGCTCAAACAGAAGTTTACGATTATAAAGGTAATAAGGTAACGATTGAGCAATTGAAGCAAAAAGCCAAAGAAAAAGAAGCAGCCCAAGATTACCGAGGAGCTTCCGATTACCTCAACAAAGCCGCAATGATTGAGTGGGAACACAATCAGTACCAAAAAGCGATTGATTTATACGAAAAATCCCTTGAATTAAACTCTAAGATTGATAATCAGCAAGGAATTACAGGCATCACGAGCAACTTAGCCATGATTCATGCCGATATGAAAGCCTATGATGCCGCTTATCGCTACTTCAAAATTACCTTGGATGCCAGACTAAAAGGCACAGATAAAGTGAGTATCATTTCAGGGCACATCAATATTTCCATTGTACTCAATAACTTACGCAGGTTTAATGAAGCTGCGGCTCATTTGGAAGAAGCGCTAGACTTAGCACGAGAGATGAATGATGCCGATCAGATGAAAAGTTGCTACGGCATGCTTTCCGAAACGTACGAAAAGGCAGGAAGACACGAAGAATCATTGAAGTACTTCAACTTGTATCGTACCTTCCATGAAATGGTACAAAAAGATAAAGAAGAAGTATATCGAGAATCTGCGAAAGAGGCTAATCTCAAAGCACAACTGTTAGAGATGGAAAATAAAAATAAGCAGTTAGCGCTCCGAATTAAGAATGAAGAATTAGAAAAGACACAAAGTGAGTTAGAGGAGATGGAAAAGTTGATGTCTCAATTTGGAGATGAAAAACGAGAGCTGTATGCCAAAGCAACTCGAGCAGATCTTTTGCAACAATTATTAAAAGATCAAGAAACTATTCTGGAAGAAGAAAAACGTTTAAGAGCTTCTGAAGTTGCTAGAGAACAACTCATTCGTAATGTACTGATCGTAGGTCTATCTGTTACGGCCATATTCTTTATCATTCTGTACCGCAAAAATCAAGAGAAAAAACGTATCAATAACACGCTGAAGGAAAGAAATGAAGAAGTAGTTACACAACAGGAACACATTTCGGATCAAAATAAGAAGCTCGGCTATGCTTTTGAGCAATTAGTGGCGAAAAACAAAAAAATTACGCAAAGCATTAACTATGCTCAAAAAATTCAAACAGCCATGCTTGATTACAAAGCCAATTTATCAAGCTGGTTTACCGATAGTTTTATTCTTTTCCAACCCAAAGATATCGTAAGTGGTGATTTCTACTGGTATGCTGAAAAAGATGGTTTGTCAGTGGTTGCAGCAGTTGATTGTACAGGTCATGGTGTGCCAGGAGCCTTCATGTCAATGATGGGCGCTAATTTGCTCAAACAAATCGTACTGGGCGATGGCATCACTTCCCCTGAGTTAATCTTAGAGCGTTTAAATGAAGGGGTAATTGAAAGTTTGAATCAAGAAGACACCAAAAATAAAGATGGAATGGACATGGCGATCTACACCTATGATCCCAAACGCAAAGAAGTCCATTTTGCAGGAGCTAAAAACCCATTAATCTACATTCAAAATAATGAGCTCGAAATCATCAAAGGGAGCAAACGCTCTATTGGATGGGATGCGCGCGATTTTCGCACATTCGAAAAACATACCATTGATGTAAGTACGCCAACTTACCTTTATACCCTCTCCGATGGCTACCAAGATCAGTTTGGAGGCGAGAAGGATCGCAAATTTATGATCAAACGACTCGGGCAAAAACTACTCGAAATTCACCAAGAACCTATGGCAAAGCAACATGAAGTGTTGAAAGAGACATTTGCCGCATGGAAAGGAAACCGTGAACAAATCGATGATGTGCTAATCATTGGCACTAAGATATAAATTCAACCAATTCAGATTAATTCATTATGAGAAAGTTACTCTTGGGCATATTTTTTATCGCTGGGCTTTCTGCTATGGCCTATGCTCAATCTCAAAAGACTCATGAAAAAGGCAGTTATGTAGATAGTACGCATCGGTATTACCAGCAGGCAGAATTGCCGCTTTATGTGTACGTAAGTCATAAACCAGATATAAAACCTACCCAACTCCCCTTAAAAACTAAAGATAGTCCAACGGGAGTTTCACTAGAAAAAATCTACCTAGATGGTCATGGTGTTCACCACATCAAACACAGTGAAGGTGGAAATCCCGTTGCGCAGATTTTTGAAGTATTTGCCGATGGCATAGCCCCTAAATCTAAAATCCAGTTTAAAAATGCACCTCATTATTTAGGAAGTGGCACGCATTACTATGGCAAAGGACTTTCTGTAGAAGTTTCTACAAAAGACGAAATGTCTGGAATTGATGAATTGTTGCACGCCACTAACCAATCGGACTACCAAACTTATACTGGAGAAAAAGCCTTTGATCAAGAAGGAACGTTCGATTACCGTTTTTATGCAGTGGATAAAGTAGGTAATATTGAAAAAGCCAATATTCACAACTTCACGGTAGATTTAACCAGTCCTTCAACCTTCCACAATGTGGTAGGGGTAGCTAAGGGGAACATCATCTCTACAAGTACGAAAATGTATTTAACATTTCAAGATAGCATTTCTGGCGTAGGGCAAACGTACTACAAACTAGATGATGGCGAATATAAACTATACAAAGGTGGTAATATTCCATTTACGTATTTACCTGATGGCGATCACACCTTAACTTATTACTCTGTAGACAAAGTTAAAAACCAAGAGACGGAAAAAACTTTTGATTTCTACTTAGATAAAACAGCGCCAATTATGTCTTCAGATGTGATTGGTGACAAGTTTGTTGTAGGGGATAAAGTGTACTTCTCTGGAAGAACGAAACTCAAATTGACAGCAGTTGACAACAAGTCAGGAATTAAAGAAGTACGCTATTCGATTGATGGAAGCGAATTTAAAAACTATGAAGATCCTTTTTACTTGCCAAGCAAATCTGGCGAGCACATCATTCGCTATTATGCCTTAGATCAGATGTCCAATGAAGGTGCTGGCGTAAGAGGAACTTCTGTTGCAGAATACCGACATAATGTAAGCAAAGTATTTGTAGACCTTACTGGCCCTGTACTTTCGCATAAGTATACGGGCAAAACCTTCAAAAAAGGGGATGATTTGTATATCAATGATCAAACCCAAATCACCATTAAAGGATACGACCCCGAATCTGGTTTACAATACCTCTCCTACCGAATTGATGGACAAGAAAAAGAAGTGAAGTTTACGGAAAACTTTACGATTCCTACTTCTGGCGCACATACCATTGATTATTTTGGTTATGATAATGTAAATAATCGAAATGTTAGCCAATTCAAATTAATTGTTGATAATACGGCACCAACTATTGAAAATACATTTAGTGTGAAGCCCATAGAAACCGCGGGTGATGTATCTGTTTATCCTGCCTATGTGACTTTATTCTTAGCATGTAGTGACGATCAATCAGGGTATAAAAAAATCACCTATTCCATTAATGGTGCCACTACGAGAACTTACACTCAGCCCATTACTGGATTCAAAAAATCAACGGAGTATACTATTCAAATTAAGGCAATTGATAAGCTAGATAATACAGAAGAGTTTGAATTGAAGTTTAAAACTGCCGATTACTAGTTAGACTATCGTACTAGCATGAAGGACATGAGTAGGGAATAAAATCCTCATTCATGTCCTTTTTTGATAAAAATCAACTCCTATACTGATGCGGAACATATCTTATTGCTGAGCTATTCAACAGCTTTGTATAGCGATAATCAAAAGAGTCAGTCATGAGAAAGATATTTGTTCCCACCGATTTTTCCACCTGTGCAGAAAATGCCTTAAAAGCAGCTGCAAATATTGCTCGGAAAGCCAAAGCCGAGGTTTTTCTTTTCCATACATTAGATATTCCTATGGAATGGGAAAAAGTTCCTGTAAGTGAAGAATCTCGTTATCCTGAAACCAGACAACGGGTGTTATTTGCACGCCAGCGTTTAAAGGATTGGGCCGAAAAGGAATTTTTAAAAGATATTACAGTGAATACTGGGCTCTATTTTAATAAAGGTATTTCAGAAATTGTAAGCGTAGCTAAAACGCAAGCTACTGACTTGATTGTGATGGGTACAAGAGGCGCAAGCACACTGACGAACTGGATACTTGGCTCAAACACCCAACGTGTCATTCGTTTAGCAAAATCGCCTGTGCTCACTATAAATGAATATTGCACAGATTTCTCCATTAATCGTCTTGTTTTTGCTTCTAGCTTCGAAGAAAAAAATGGCTTAATGCCAACAGTAGATGTCATTATGGAATTAGAGGCATTATTTAATGTGGATGTTCATCTACTCAAAGTCAAAGGCCCACACGATTCTTCTGAGTTTGATGCAGGCATTATGGAGGAATTGGTAAAACGCAATTTTGCTAAAAAATCTACCATCGATATAGACTCTTATGAAACGGTTGATGAAGGCATTTTCCGCTATGCTGAATCGGTAGATGCTGACTTAATTGTGATTGCAACGCACGGAAGAACAGGTTTATCGCGATTCTTTATGGGTAATCTTTCTGAAGTAGTCGTGAATTATTCTCCAATACCAGTGATGGTCACACACTTTGAACAAACAGGCATGTATGGGAGTGTAGAACCACAACCTGATCTTGGAGAAGGTGCAACCAACCTCTCATTTACTCGATAGTTTCTTAATAAATTGGACAAACAAACTTTAACCGTTTCTTTTTGTGTAAGCAATTAGGAATGGTTTTTTCATGGCCTAAGCTCATTTAATAATACCTTTTGCTCCACCCGAACGTTAGCATTTATATCAATTAGCTTGAGGTAAACTGCAGGATTAGTATTGCCCCAATCAATCTCAATTAAACCAAAATTATTCTCCATAATCACTTCGCCAATTCTATTTTTGTTTGGTTCAGATGTATCCCAAGTTTGTGTAAGCCCACTAGAAGTCACCTCATGAATTGGGTAATTACCTGTTTCCAACTTCGAAAGTTCTCCCCAGTGTACATCTCCTGAAATAAATATGACCCCATTGGCTTTTGTTTTCTGAATGAGATTCACCATACGTTGCCGTTCACTTGGCAAATTTGTCCAAGATTCCCAGCCATTGTACTCATGAGCAAATTGATTACTACTGGCGATGATGCGTAAATCAGCTGCTTTACCCAGCTCCTGCTCTAACCAACGCCACTGTGCTTCACCCAACATCGTTAAATGAGGATCATCATTAGGACAATAATCATTTTTACAATTCACCGAAATATAATTCTTACTCAAAGCATCTCGAAATGTACGCGTATCTAATAAAATGATTTGCACCACCCTAGATTCATACTCAAAGTAATGTGCGTGATAAATACCCGCATGCTTTCTACGAGGAGATGTTTGAGGTACTTCCCAAAAATCAAGGAAAACTTCTTTTGAGGCTGCTTTATGCGGATACTCCTTGCCCGCATCATTTCGCCCATAATCATGATCATCCCATATTGCTAGTAATGGTGTGGTGTTTTTGAGTTGGATAAACTCAGACTTTTGTCCTAATACCTGATATTTCTGCCTCAACACCTCCATATCATCGGTATCACCATAGATATTATCACCCAAATAAATAAACAGATCGGGTTTTTGTGCCACAACCAGCGCTAATATCGGCTGCGGTTCATCTTGATGTGCGCAGGAGCCAAAGGCAATTCGCTGAATTTGTTTCGTCGTAATTGAATGTGAACTAACAACAGCAGTCCGCGCCTGCGTTTGGTGATCAGCTTGCTGTGGCGTACAAGCCAACACGCCAAGCAATAACAGTAACCATCCTAATAAGCTCCTCATATTGTTCGTGCTTATTCCTGTTTTTGGAAGGTTTTCATCATTTTTTCAAGCTCTGGAGCATCACCATAAAGTGTAAAATAAAAATAAACCATTTCATTGGTATAATCTATGATATAAGCGGTTTCTGTACTTTTATTTCCTTCCTCATCCATGTAAGCATAACGTGTACGACACGCTTCATTCCCATTAATCGTTTCATAAGATTGTTTGACTACATCTACTCCCAGTTCTTTCGGAAACCGCTTACAAACAGATTTTAGCGACTTTGCTGGTAAATATGATAACATACGAAGGATAATCACATTTGCTTGAGTCGGATCGCTCAATGTTAACAAGTCAGTTTCATTACCTGATCCTTTAACAGCTGTCCAACCCTTAGGATACTGAATGCCATAAGAACCCTCAGTAAACATATTCCAGTCCTTATAGATAACCTTGGGAACAAACTCTGCTTTAGCAGTAGAATCTGCTACAGTTGGGGATTCTATCGACTCTTCAGAAAGGGATTCTGCTACAGCATATTCATTCTTCTCTTCGAGTGTCGAATTCGCTAAGATGCTACCACTTTGCTCTGTTGAGTTAGAAGATTGGCATTGTATCAACAAAATGAACAACAAAGAAACTAAAGAAAAATGGAGGATGGGTTTTAAGAAATGTAATGACATAACAACTGTCTTTAGATTGGGATAATAGATTGTGGTAATCTACTAAATAAATTACCGCTCCCCAACCCTAAAAAAACAGGTTTTTGTAAATTCTCATGGAGGCAGAAGAGAAAGCATTAAGCGATGATTGCCGCACTCATTGCTTCAGGCAGTCCAGTAATGATCTGATTGGCATGCAACTTTTCAAGTACTTGATCGAGACTACTCGCATCTACACCAGCTTTTGTATTCCATTCAGTGATTTCCAACCATTTGCCTACTTCATCTGGTTTTAATCCGTAACGATCAGCAATACGTTCTACAATACGTTCTTGTTGTTTCCACGTAGCACAAACTTGGTTGAGCACTTGTAACATTTTTCGAAGCAAGGCTGACTCTTGGTTTAAAAAAGCTTCCGTAACGGCAATCGAAAAGCAAGGCCAAGGTGTTGGCAACTCGCCTACCCGTCTAAACTCTCCATTATCTACATAGGGCTGTGTCGTAAACTTCTCCCAAAGAAAGCCATACGCCTTTCCAGTCGCCATGGCTGCTCGCGCACCAGCTAAATTGCCTACTATTTCATATTGTAACTTTGATTGATCCCATTTTAAGTCTTGCCCCATAATGGAAGCCATCAGGTGCGATCCTGAACCTTTTCGACTAATGGCAAATGGTTTAGTAGCTAACTCCGATACTTGTTGGATGGTTGAATGAGCGGGAACATGAATGCCCCAAATCAAAGGCGAGGTCACATAAAACTGAATAATTTTGCTAGGATTACCATTCACAATATCAGCAACAATGCCTTCTGTGAGTACAATGGCAACATCTAACTCCTGAGCGCGTAGTGCATGACTCATCGCTCCTGTTCCTCCAGGAAAGTCTGTCCATTTTAATTCAATACCTTGGTTGGCAAATAAGCCTGTTTCATTTGCCCAATGCCAAGGCATATTAAAATGCTCAGGCACTCCTCCTACTCGAATCGCTTTTAATGATGTTCCCATATTCAATCCGCAAAATATGTCTTATAAAATAACCTGTTGCTTGAAGCGAATGATGGGCGATTCATTTGCCAAAAGCGTACAAAGATGGGGCATAGTCTACTAAATCCCATTCTTGAACTGAAATTTTCATGGAATTGTTTACTACAATCGTTACCAAGTAACAATAGTGGACAAGTAAGTACTAAAAAACTACTGCGATAAACCAGTTGTACTTAACAATTCGGATCGTCTACATCGCAAGCATTTTGGGCTTCAACGCGCATTTCTCCGCCAATATCTTTGAGGGCTTGCGAAAATACTTCAGGAGGTTGTGCACCACGTAAACTATATTTATTATTGATAATGAAATACGGAACACCAGCAACATTCATGTTATAGGCATTATTAATTTCCAATTTCACCGCATAGCCAACCTCTTCATCAGACAATACTTCTAAAGTTTGCGCATCCGTCCAGCCAAAATCACTCATAATTTTACAAAGTGATGCCTCTTGAGTTAAATCGACTTCCTCTTCAAAATAGGCTTTAAAAAAAGCTTCTTTTAATTCATTACTAAAGCCTTGTTTATCGGCAACATGTAATAAGCGGTGTAATGAAAGTGTATTCGGAACTCGATTCATCGGATTAAAATTGATTCCTACTTTCTTTCCTGCATCTTTTAAATGTTGAGCAAGTTGCTCATAACGCTCCATGCTACCAAACTTATTCACCATATAGGTTTCACGATCTACCCCTTCTTTGGGTATGGTAGGGTCTAATTGATAGGGATGCCAATTTACATTAACCTCAAATTCATCCAATTCGCTGATGGCTTTTTCCAAATTCTTTTTTCCCACAAAGCACCAAGGGCACGCCACATCTGAAATAATATCTATTTGAATTTTATCTTTCATCATTCATTACGTTTTTATCACAACAAGTACATCAGCAATAATGTTCCATCATCGTCTAGCAAAGACTATATCTATTTTACGTTTATGTTACTAACATTTCAACAATTCACTCAAAGCTTATTTTATCAACATCATCCCTGATAAGCATCAATTATTTCTACTTCATGACCAATTACTTTTAGCAAATGAATACTTATTCTGTACTGGAGTTGATTCCTAAAACTAATTACCATCATGAAAATTGCCATCTATAGTGCTCATAAATTTGAATTAGAACAAGTTAAAAAAGCAAATGCTGGAAAACATAAAATTAAGTTGATTGATACTTATTTAACTGAAGATACTGTCATACTTGCTCGCTCCTGTGATTGCGTTGCCTTATTTGCCAACGATGATGCTTCAGCCAAGGTATTAGAAAAGCTTCGAGAAATTGGGGTAAAATACATTGCGCTCCGTTCAGCAGGCTACAACCATGTTGACCTCAAAAAAGCGAAAGAATTGGGATTAAAAGTGGCGAATGTACCCGAGTATTCCCCCTATTCGGTTGCAGAGCATGCCATCACTTTAATGCTCAGCCTAAACCGTAAAATCATCCGCGCAAACTCCCGAATTAAAGAATTAAACTTCACGTTAGATGGACTAACCGGCTTCGACATGAATGGCAAAACGGTAGGTGTTGTTGGAACAGGTAAAATAGGAGCCGTTGTTGCTAAAATTCTTCATGGTTTCGGATGTAACATTTTAGCTTATGATTTAGTTGAAGATGAAGAACTCAAATCTAGCTATAACGTTCAATATCAAAGCATTGAAGAACTTTGTAAACAGTCAGACATCATTACGCTTCACGTTCCGTTAAATGAACATACCAAATACCTAATTGATATGGAGCAAATCAATATGATGAAAAAAGGGGTGATGCTGATCAATACAAGTCGTGGAGGTTTAGTAAATACAAAAGCAGTGATTCAAGCCTTAAAAACAAGACATATTGGTTACCTTGGTTTGGATGTATATGAGGAGGAGAAAGGATTATTTTTCGAAGATCATTCCGATCAAGATCTTTTACAAGATGATGTAATTGCAAGGTTACTTACCTTTAAAAACGTGTTAATCACTTCTCATCAAGCCTTTTTAACAGAAACAGCACTCCAAAACATTGCGGATACCACATTCTATAATATTAATTGTTGGAGTGATGGAAAGGATAGTGAAAATGAGTTAACCTAAGGTTATGAAAAAAGCCACCCGTTTGGGTGGCTTCTGTATCTTGTGAGCGTAAAATTACTTCAATTCTACTTCTGCACCTGCCTCTTCCAACTGCTTTTTCAACTCTTCTGCCTCTTCTTTAGAGACACCTTCTTTGATCGCTTGAGGAGCGTCATCTACCATAGCTTTAGCTTCTTTCAAACCAAGACCAGTTAATGACTTCACTAATTTCACTACAGCTAGTTTAGAACCACCTGGAGCTTTCAAGATCACATCAAATTCAGTTTTCTCATCAGCAGCAGCTTCACCACCGCCACCAGGTCCAGCAGCAACTGCTACTGCAGCAGCAGCAGGCTCAATACCATACTCGTCTTTCAAAATGTTAGCTAATTCTTGAACGTCTTTTACTGTCAAGTTTACTAACTGCTCAGCGAATTCTTTCAAATCTGCCATTATCGTATTATTTAAAAAAACTTAAAATCTTAATTCAAAAATAAAAATTGAGTTTGGAAGCAATTCCCATTAAGGAATTGTGCGTAACAAAATCTTTCCTGAGAATGATTAAGCAGCCTCTCTCTCTTCCAATGCTTTGAGTAAGCCAGAGATCGTGTTTCCACCACTTTGCAAAGCACGAACCACATTGTTGGCAGGAGATTGCAACAAACCGATAACGTCGCCAATAAGCTCGTTTTTCGATTTCAAGTTGCTCAATGCTTCTAAGTGCTCTGCGCCTACAAAAATAGCCGCGTCAATGGAAGCACCTTTCAACAAATCTTTATCCCAGCCAGTTTTCTTTTTAAACTCCTTCAAAACTTTTGCAGGAGCATTGGCTATTTCTGGAGAGAAGATGATGCCTGATGTACCTTTCAGTACAGGATCAAATTCAGTATAATCAGCTTCGTTATCTAATCGCTCAAGCGCTTTAGCAATCAAGGTATTTTTAACGATCTTGTACTCTAAACCAGCGTTAAAACACATTCCTCTGAACTCACTCATTTGAGCCACGGTCATGCCTGCTGTATTTGCGATATAGAAGTAGTCGGTGTTGGCTAACTTTTCGCTCAACTCATCGACTAATGCGTATTTTTCTTCTTTCGTCATGGCTATATTCCTGCTATAGATGACTTGTCAATTTTAATTCCTGGGCTCATTGTGCTGGAAAGGGTGATACTTTTGAAGTATGTTCCTTTAGCAGAAGAAGGCTTTAGTTTTGACAAAATGTTGACAAATTCTGTCGCATTCTCCTGTAATTGTTCCGCATTAAATGATACCCGACCTACACGTGAGTGAATGATTCCAGTTTTATCAACTTTGAAGTCGATTTTACCGCCTTTCACTTCTTGAACCGCTTTCGCGATATCCATGGTAACTGTACCAGCTTTGGGGTTAGGCATTAAGCCACGAGGTCCCAAAATTCTACCTAATCTACCAACTTTTGCCATAACCGTAGGCATGGTAATGATTACGTCTACGTCTGTCCAACCCTGCTCAATCTTTGTAACGTATTCATCTAAACCTACGTGATCAGCGCCAGCATTCTTAGCTTCCTCTTCCTTGTCAGGAGTACAAAGCACCAATACTCTAGCTTCCTTACCTGTTCCATGTGGCAAGGTAACAACGCCTCTCACCATTTGGTCTGCTTTTCTAGGATCAACGCCCAAACGAACGTCAATGTCTACAGAAGCATCAAACTTGGTAAAGGTAATTTCTTTTATCAGTTTACAGGCTTCTTCTAAAGAGTAGTGCTTTTCGCTATCTACTTTCTCCATCGCAGCCTTCTGATTTTTCGTTAATCTAGCCATGTTGATTCGTAAGAATTAATTGTCCCAAGGAGCGTCTCCTGAAACGGTTAGCCCCATACTTCGGGCAGTTCCTGCCACCATTTTCATACCTGACTCTACAGTAAAGGCATTCAAATCGGGCATTTTTGTTTCTGCAATTTCACGGATTTGATCCCAAGTCACGCTACCTACTTTGTTTCGGTTAGGTTCAGGTGAACCTTTCTTCAACTTAGCTGCTTCTTTAAGCAATACGGCAGCGGGAGGGGTCTTGACTACGAATTCGAAAGACTTGTCAGAGTAAATCGTGATTAACACGGGAAGCAATACTCCTTGTTTCTCCTGAGTTCGCGCGTTAAATTGCTTGCAGAAGTCCATGATGTTCAACCCTTTTGAACCAAGGGCAGGACCCACTGGAGGTGAAGGATTGGCTTGTCCTCCTTTAATCTGCAATTTCAAGTAGCCAGTAACCTCTTTCGCCATTTTAATCTACTTTTTCTACCTGTGCATAATTGAGTTCGATAGGAGCATTTCGACCGAAGATTTTTACAATAACATTCAGTTTCTTCTTCTCGTCAAATACCTCTTTGATGATGCCCGTGAAACCATTGAATGGTCCATCCATTACTTTCACTTCTTCACCAACCACAAACGAAACGTCATGTACTACTTCGTGCTCCTCTGTATCTTCAACTTTACCTAATATCCGATTTATTTCAGATTCTCTCATTGGTTTTGGCATGGCCGATGGATCGCGACCGTCTACCTGAAGGAAACCGATGACTCCTGGAATGTTTTTGATCAAGTGCATCGCCTCTCCATTTCTAAGATCGGCTTCAACCATTACATAACCAGGAAAAAAGTTTCTTTCTACCGCAACTTTCTTCGTCTTACCATCTTTCATTTTACGAATTTGGTACACTTTTTCCGTTGGTGTTAATACTTGCGCAATAAAGTCTTGCATATTCATATTAACTACCTCTTTTTCGAGATATGTTTTCACATTTTTCTCTTGACCGCTCACAGCCCGGACTACGTACCATTTCAATTCGCTCATTTCTTATGAAAGGTTAAGACCAATTAAATTACTTGAATGTTTGATAGAACGCATCTAAACCTTCTCGGAAGGAGATGTCCATCACCCAAATTACCAATGCAAAAATCAGGGAAGCAATAAGAACCAAAATAGAGCTTTGCTGGAGCTCTTTGAAAGGCGACCATGTAACGTGGTGCACCATCTCATTGTATGATTCTTTGATTAAAGATATTAGCTTGTTGAACATAGCGTAACAGCAAATTCTTATAAATAAATTAAAAGCCCCGATACTCGAGGCTTGTGTGCACGGGTGGCAAGAATCGAACTCGCGACCTTTGGTTTTGGAGACCACTGCTCTACCAGCTGAGCTACACCCGTGTATAGTTCTCCCCAGAAGAATGGGAGTGCAAAAGTACTAACTTAACGCAATCACACAAATATTTAGACAAAATATTTTCATATAAATTTCCTTTTACCAACACTTTATATTTCACTAGTAAAATTTAACCTACTCGAAACTGCCCATCCCACATCAGCTTTTGTCTTGATATTAACAGAATTTATGTATGCTTTTGCCATAAATGTGATCAAATGTAGTGCGTTTTTCTCAAATTTGTCATTGAAATGGTTTGAATCTATTCTTAAGTCTATGCCATCACAACTATGCATAAAACACTATTCTCCATTCCCGTACCAGACTTTCTACAAGGTATATTTCCAGCACAAATTACCATCCAAACCTATGGCTTTTTAATTGCTGTAGGTGCGTTACTCGCTTATCTTTATCTTTCAAGACAACTCAAACAGCGCTATGGAGTCAGTGCTGACC
>JBMYQA010000079.1:0-22365 GCA_049600855.1 Flammeovirgaceae bacterium
GGAAACTTCGTAATCCTTTAATTCTTCAAACTTCTTATTTACAGAAACATTGAGATAATTATTTGATAAATTAATTAAATCATGACTTATGTCTGGATTAATTAAATAATGTGCAAGTTTTATATCAAAGATGGAAAACGATTTGCACATACCATAGACCCCACTACGGGATATCCCGTAGAACATAGTTTGTTAAGTGCTTCTGTGTTTGCGAATGATTGCACTACTGCCGATGCTTTTGCCACTGCATTTATGGTAATGGGGAAAGAAAAAGCGATTGAGTTATTAAATGCCTATCCTGATTTGGATGCATTTTTAGTGTATGATGAAGGAGGTGAAACCAAGACTTACCTCACCGCAGGGGCTAAAAAATGGAAAGCTGATCCACAGCAATGAAGGCATTTCACTAAATTTTATACCATTTAACATCCTTAGCCTACAATTTTTGATCAAGTTTTGAACTTGCTGAGATAAAATTCATTACCTTTGCCAGCCAAAATTTATCTTCAAATAGAAGTGATTAACTGAAAGCCAGTTTATGAAAACGCTTTTGGTTTAGGTGAACCAATTGCGCTAACCAAACGGTTATTTTCCATCAAATATCAACATAATACGAGAGATCAATGGCTATTATTACAAAAATTAGGGAAAAGTCTGGGGTGGCTATCTTGGTTGTTGCCGTGGCTATGATAGCATTCATTTTAGGCGCAGACTTTTTATCGGGGAACTCGCAAATCATTGGAAGTGGAGAAACTGTGGGCGAAATCAATGGAACTGAGATTGATCGCCAGGCATTTCTGCGAGGCATTGACCAAGCGCGCCAAGAGTTTCAATTAAAATTCCGTCAAGCTCCCCAAGATGCTCAAATGGAAGGGTTAAGAAGACAAGAGTGGGAAAAACTAGTTTACGAGTATGCGTATAAGCCTCAGTTTGAGCAATTAGGCATTCAAGTAACACCAGAGGAAGTAGAAGACATGATTAATGGGAATAACATTAACTCATTAGTTGCACAGTATTTCCCTGGCGAAAATGGTCAACCTAACTTAGAGCTGATTAATAATGTAGTAAGAGCTGCAGAAACCAATCCTGAAGCGAGTGCTTTCATGCAGATTTTGCGCAGAGAGTTGGTTCAAGCGCGTGCGATGGAAAAATACCAAGGTTTGTTCGACCAAACCGCTTATGCGACTACCGCAGAAGGCAAGCGAAAGTATGAAGATGAAAATACGAAAGTAGATGTAAAATACTTGTACATTCCTTATACTACTGTAGCTGATTCAATGGTAACTATTTCTGATAGCGATATCAAAGATTACTACAATAGTCACTCAGAAAAGTATGAGCGTGAAGCAAACAGAGAGTTGAAATACATCACCATCTCCAGAAAAGCAACTCCTGAAGATGAAAAAGTGATTGAAGATAAATTAAAAGAATTAATTCCTGAGTTTGAGCAAGCGGAAAATGACTCTGCCTTTGCCGATATCAACTCTGAGGGGCTTAATAACTTTAAAGAAGCTAACCCTAAATCAGTTCCTCAAGGATTGGATTTCAGTACCATAGAAGTTGGTAAAGTGTACGGCCCTTTTAAAGAAGGTGACGCGTTTAAATTATACAAAGTGTCTGAAATCAAAGACGATAGCTTAAACTGGATGAAAGCGCGTCATATTCTAATTAAGCCAAAAATTAAAGGAAATGATGAGAGCGAGGCTGAGGCAACGAAACGTGCAAATGAAATTTTAGCCAAATTGAGAGCTGGTGCTGATTTTGCGGAAACGGCGAAAGAATTCAGCGAAGGCCCTTCTAAAACGAGAGGTGGTGATTTAGGTTGGTTTAAAGAAGGCGATATGGTTACTGAATTCAACGAAGCCGTATTGAATGCTACTCGTCCAGGTTTGATCAATAAGTTAGTAAAAACAAATTTTGGCTACCACATCATTACCGTAGAAGAAACTAAAAGTAGCAAAGATAAATTGGCCGTATTAACTTCTGTAGAGTTTACAATTTCTGCTAGCCAACGCACCGAAGATATGGCGTACCGAAAAGTAGGAAGCTTCTTGAAGTATACGAATGCAGCAGATTTTGAAGATGCGGTAAATGCAGATTCTAGCATGCGTTTAATCCAAGCCTTAAATGTGCGAAAAAATGCCCGTAACTTAAATAACCTTACTGGTCCTCGTGTACGCCAAATCATTCAGTGGGCCTATAACGATGATACGGAAGTCGGTGATGTGTCTAGTGAATTTGAATTAGAAGATGAATATGTAATTGCGGTATTAATTGGCAAGTCCGAAAAAGGTGTGGCAGATTTTGAGCAAGTAAAAGCAGAAGCAAAAGCGGAAGCATTGAAAAAAGTAAAAGGAGAATACATCTTGAACAAATTAAAAACGGTTTCAGGTGGCATTGATGAGATGAAAACAGCTTATGGAAATGGCGCTACCGTGAATACTAATAATGATTTGAGTTTAGATAATTTCTCATTGAAAGGTGTTGGTTTTGCTCCTAAAGCCATTGGCACCATCTCAAGCATGGAAGAAGGCGCTACTTCTGCTCCAATTTTAGATGAAAATGGTGTGGTGATTATTCAGTTAGTGAAAAAGACCAAACCTGCTGAAACCGCTGACTATGCGAGTTACAGTAACAAGCTTGTTCAGAAAAGGAACAGAAATGCATTTAAAATCAAGCAAGCGATTGAAGAGTATGCTGAAGTTAAGGACGAATTGTATAAATACTACTAAGCTATAGGATTACTTCAATATTGAAAAAGCCGGTCAGTGGTATACTGATCGGCTTTTTCAATTAATGCCCATTTCTAAAAACTTCTTTATGTCAATTGATGTTAACTTATAGGTGTCCGCCCATCAATTAATCGTGAAGGCTTTCGCCTTTTTTTGTTTAATTTTGTTATGTTAACGATAAGTGGCTATAAAGAACCTAATCAAACAAGCAGTTTACTCACTGTAGTTTGTGTTCGTTATAGAAAGCAATTGCTAGCTAAGAGACTGTTTTACTTGAAACAAAAACTATGTTTGCATTTCAAATGACGCCTGTTGTACGGGTACTTCTTTTCTTAAATATTGGCCTATATGCCGCTGAGCAGTTGGTGGGCATACCATTGAGCAGGTATTTTACGCTGTACCATGTCAATCATCCTGAGTTTCAACCTTTTCAGGTAGTTACTTACTGTTTTATGCACGATCAGCAGGATTGGACACATTTGCTCTCGAACATGATTGGGTTATTCTTTTTTGGGCCATTCATTGAACGACAGATCACTTCAAAGCGGTTTTTGCAATTGTATCTATTTTGTGGCATTGCCGTTGGCTTACTAGGTGTAGGAATTCAGTATCTAGAAATTAAGAAGTTTGAACAAGAAACGGTGTATACCATGGAGAATCCCACTCCTGAGAATGTAATTAAGTTTGTGGAACCCTTTCCGATAACACCAGAATTCCGGTCTTTGCTCAGTGCCTATCAAAAAGAGCCGACAAATCCACATTATATTCAAAATGTGAAGGAAGGTATTCGACAAATTGCTAAATTAGGGATTTTGGGACCGGGACTTGTAGGAGCGTCAGGCGCAATTTTCGGCTTATTCATGGTGATGTTTTTACTATTCCCTAATCTTGAGTTGCGCTTACTTTTTCCTCCAATACCGATAAAAGCAAAATATTTAGTGGGTGCGCTAGGACTTTATGAGTTATATCGCTTAATGCAAAATGCGCCTGGTGACAATGTGTCACACTTTTCACATTTAGCGGGAATGTTGTTTGCATTCATTATGATTAAGCTAGTTTGGAAAATGAGCCGTGTATATTAAATTTTATAAACGTGAGCTCTAAAAAATAATAAATACGAGACTTTACTTTAAAAATAGATATAAACCATGAGCAGTTTTAAGGACGATTTTAATTATGTATGGAATAAACCAGATAATGGTTTAATGAGGATTATCATCATTAATGTGACGATTTTCTTTATCGTAAATCTTGGATGGCTTTTCACAGGAGATATGTCAACCATTTCTCAGTTTTTAAGAATACCATCAGACCCCTACGCATTTTTGATGAAGCCATGGACGCTTTTTACGCACTTTTTCACCCATTCTGGATTTTGGCATATCTTCTGGAATCTCATCGTGTTGTATTGGTTTGGGCAGTTGTTTGTGAGCTTTTCAGGTAATCGTCGGATGATTGCTTTATATATATTAGGAGGTTTAGCAGGAGGTATTGCTTATTTTACCTTGGCAAATACCATCCCATTTTTTGAAGCACGGGCAGGGGTTGGCGCACTTGGAGCTTCTGCAGCGGTAAATGCGATTATTGTAGGAGCAGCAACGCTCATGCCTGATTATCGTGTACATTTATTTTTGATAGGTCCTGCTAAGTTAAAGTATATTGCATTGGTAGTAGTCATATTAGCTATATTTGGCATTAGAGGCGCAAACACAGGCGGAGAAGTAGCTCACTTAGGAGGTGCGCTAATGGGCTTCTTATTTGTTCGACAGTTGAGAAATGGCAGCGATTGGAGTACGCCTGTGCTAAATGTATTAGATTGGTTTTCAAACTTAACGAAACCTAAATCGAAGCTTAAGGTTAGCTATCGCAATAATAAGAAATCTAAAAAGAAAAAAGGAGGAAGTAAGGATAAGGATAATACGCCTGATCAAAACTCCGTAGACCGTATCTTAGATAAAATTTCAGAGTCTGGCTATGAGAAATTAAGTGAGGAAGAAAAACAAATCCTATTTCGCGCTAGCCAGAAAAAAGGCCAAAATTAATTCGTTCACATAATGAACATGAACAGGGGTAGTGCGAATTGCTGCTACCCTGTACTTATTAATCACTATTTATTCCAGAATGCGATGTCGCTTTGATTCTGCATTCGTCATACTCACAATGTAGGCATCTTTAATACCAGCTTGTTTGATCTGATTTAACAACTTTGTAGCAGCAGCTTTGGTATATTCCCTCCCCACCATGTATGCGTATTTATATTTTCCTTTTGCCCGATGCTCAACAACACGCAAACCTAGCTTTTTAAATTTCTTGTCGTGTGCAATATTTTTCAAAGGAGTGTTTGCCACACCAATCTGTACCTTAAATACAGTGGCTCGGTTTCCAATTAGATGTTCAGTCTGTATAAAGTCTCGAAAAGCTCTGAATATCGCAGATGCAAGAATTTCCTGCCCATAAACAGAGTTGAGGTAGCGTTCTTCTTTTGTGTTCGACATAAACCCCGCTTCTATGAGCACGGCAGGCATGTCGGTATATTGTAGTACAAATAAATTATGTCCCCGATCACTTGCATCCATAATGCCCCTACTTTTTCGACTAGCTCTTGTACCAAACTCTTTTTCAATACGCATCGCTAACTCCCTACTCGCATCAAAATCATAAGAATGCACATGCGTGCGTGTGCCATATATTTGCGGATTTTTATTTGAATTACAATGAATACTCAAAAAGAAATCTGCCTTTTTTTGATTCGCAAAATTCACCCGTTCATCCAGCGTCACAAAGGTATCTTCCGTCCGCGTATAAATGACCGTCACCCCATCAATCAAGCTATCAATGTAATTCCCAAGTAGCTTGGCTATAGCAAGATTTAACTCCTTCTCTAATTTCATCCCTCTAGTTGAGGGTTTTCCCGGCTCTTTACCGCCATGCCCAGGATCAATACATAATATGATTTCGTTCTTTTTTGATTGTGCGTGAATAGGAGCCTGTAATGCAACTACCAGAACTAAATAGAACAAGCAGAAGTATTTCATGATTATTTGATAATGAGAATATTGAAGCGTTTACTATTTCCTAAAATAAACGTTTAATCTTCATAAAAATGATTAATTTACTCATCAAATTCTCCATCAACTAATTTTTTCAGGGTATGTGCAATGTTATTCGGAGTTGTTTCTTGCCACTCGCTAGCTGTAATTAGGGCTAATGCTTCATTGTAGTAATTTACTTTGATAAAAGTAGGCATGTTTGTAACGCCATAGGTATTATAAATTTCCTTTTTCTTTTCATCTTGATCTACATCAACCTTAACCAAAATGGCATCTTTTAACGCATCAATCACTTCTTGACTGTTTAAATGCGCTTCGAAGTTGAGGCAGGGCTTACACATATCGGTATAAAAATAAAGGATATAAACTTTGTTCGGGCCAAATCTTTTTCTGGCATTTTCTAAACCAGTTTGCCACGTTCCAGGCTGATAATAGGAAATGGTTTCAACATATCCAGAAACTTCATTAGCACCTGCTTCTCTTGCATTGTACTCTTGTATCAAGGCTTGCAATTGAGTGGCATCGCGATAGAGTTTGATATTAATTTTTTTTGCTAAATCGGGAGCATCTTGCATAAAAGTAGGCAACACCTTTGTATAATCTTTGTAGCCTCTCAGCAAGGCGTGTTTCCCATTTTTGTACACGCCATAAACCTTTCTGGCATTTCTTGGCTTGATATCCAACACCCCATCTGCTCCCCGATTATAAAAGCGAAATAAATCCAATCGACCATTTTCTATCACTTTTGCAAAATCATCTTTAAACGTCATCATTTCAGTAAATCGGATATTTCGGAATAAGGCAAAGCTGTCTTTTTCAATCACAAAAGCGTTCATCTCATTGGTGGTCAATCGCTTTTCTGTTGAATTAGCCGATTCTTTGAAAATAACAATGTTTGTTGAAAATCTTTTAGAAAACCGTAGGCGATGTTTCAAAAGCCCCTCATGCTTCTGATCGTATTTGTCGTAATAATAACCAGGCTTGAAATCTTGAGCAACTAAATAAGAGCTACTCCAAAAGCATAAAAGTATGATACTAAGGATGTGATGTTTCATAATCATGTGATATTGAATAAAAAATCTTCCTTAAATTCGTTAAAGAGGTTTGTCTTCTTTTTAATGTTAGACAAGTTCTGATTTAGTTGAAAGAAAAAGATAAAAGGAGGGTATTAATGATTAATCAAATGCCCTAAAACCTTATTTTTAGGTTTACCAGCCACAAAATCCTTGAGGTAGAAAGGTTCAAAGTAAGCCAGATCCTCAAACTCCTGCTGCATAAACTTTTGGCTAGCAATTTCTCCAATTTCTCTAGCCTGCGGACTCACTCCTTCAATGAGGTGGAGTTGTGGGTGCTGTAGAACAGCAGCACATTTTGGAGCGCCATTCCCAAATAAAACAACTTGCCTTTCGCTCAATTCTGCCTTAAAGGAATTTTCATTAATAATTTTAGCATGAGTTTCCTTCACGCTTCCCATGTCAGGAGTAAAATAAGCCGTATAAACCTCCATTCTGCGTGCGTCAATCATAGGACAGAGGAGCACAGCCTGATGTTGGTAAAATTTACTAACACTTTTTGCCATAGCCTGAAGGGTATTGACGGCTATTAAGGGAATATCTAATCCAAAACACAAGCCTTTGGCAGTGGAAGTGCCAATACGTAAACCTGTATAAGACCCAGGCCCTTTGGAAATGGCAATCGCTTGGATGTCCGTCATACGAACATCAGATATTTTCAGGAGGTGTTCAATGAGCTGGGTGATGGCAGAGGCATGCGAACGCTCTAAATGAAGCTCGTAACTGCCGACTAATTTCCCCTCCTGATGTAAAGCAACTGAGCCAACGGTAGTCGCTGTTTCTATACTTAAAATCATAGCTTTGGTTTACTGCTTTGGGGCAAAGGTAACAAGAAGAATTGAGTTTGGACATATTGTTTTCTATCCTATTAGGCAATGTTATACTTAAAGCGTGTGTACAGATGAGGGTTGAGCGATTCATATTGGGATAGGCGTGTGTGGATAAACTCATTCAGTTTACTCACCTGCTTAATATGTCGCAAAGGAAGAATGTTAAAATTTAATAATGACTTTGACTATTAAAATCATCCAAACGTTTATACAAGGTAAGAGCACAGTTTCAGGAACTTGTGAAGGTCATATTAAAGTAAGTAAAGATTCTGTGTTGTTAATTGATGGGTTTCCAGTAAATCTGGAACATATTTTAGGAGTTCCAGCTAAAAATGACGAGATTATTTGAGCAAGGGATGGATATCCTAAATTATTGCGTAGACTAAAATAAAGTGAAGCCGATTTGGATAATATACGTGAAAATGATCTGCTATGCTACCAAACTTTTCGGTCAATCAAAGGGTTGATTACAACAAATACTTCTTTTGATAACAGGGGTTGATAAAGTTCCGAAAAGTATAGTAAAGCAGTTCATGAATAATAAATGACAAGATTATGATGATATAAATACGCAAGAACCAATTTTTATTATTAATGAGTCAAACATTTGCAACAGTAGCCACATTTGACCAATACGTCAAGGCACATATCTATAAGAATACGTTAGAAGAAGCAGGAATCATTTGTTTTTTAATAGATGAATATATGAATACTGGGATTGCATTTCCCAACCCTTTAGGTGGAATAAAACTAAAGGTGCCTAGCTTTGATTTAGAAAAGGCAAAAAAACTATTAAAAAAAGTAGAAGCACAAGCTAGTCAGGAGTGCGTAGCATGTGGTTCAAAAGATATTGAATCAATTAATCAGCAAAAGCGGGGAATAAATAAATGGATTGCTTTGATGTGGGGAATACTGACATTTTCACGCCCTGTGCTGAGCAAACCAAAAACCAAGTGCAAAGATTGTGGGCATCTCTCCTAATTCACACTTCTTTTCCCTAATTTTGCGAATTCATTCAAAATAGCAAGCTTAGTTAGATAAAATTAGCAGTAAAATTATGGAAAAATCGGTTCGCGTACGGTTTGCACCTAGTCCAACAGGCCTTTTACACATCGGAGGCTTACGAACAGCCTTATTTAATTACCTCTTTGCCAAAAAGCATGGAGGCGATTTCTTGTTGCGTATTGAAGATACAGACCAAACTCGTTATGATGCGAGAGCCGAAAAATACATTCAAGAATCGCTAATCTGGGCAGGTATTACGCCTGATGAGAGTCCTTGGAATGGAGGAGAAGTAGGGCCTTACCGTCAGTCAGAACGAAAAGCTATTTATGGGCAGTACGCTCAACAATTGCTCAATGCTGGGCATGCTTATTATGCTTTTGATACTCCTGAAGAATTGGATGCCATGCGCCAACGCTTGAAAGAAGCAGGTTCATCCAATCAACAATACAATGCCATTACGCGTAAGCAAATGACGAATTCATTAACGCTTTCGCGGGATGAAGTTCAGGCCAAACTAGCTGCTGGCGAACCCTATGTGATTCGTTTAAAAGTACCTCAAAAAGAGGAATTGAGATTAAACGATATGGTACGAGGTTGGGTTGTGGTTCATTCGTTTACCATTGATGATAAGGTGATTATGAAGTCAGATGGTATGCCAACGTATCATTTGGCAAATGTGGTGGATGACCATTTGATGGGAATCACGCATGTGATCAGGGGAGAAGAGTGGTTGCCTTCTGCGCCATTACACTTATTGCTCTACCGATTTTTAGGTTGGGAAGCTACCATGCCAAAGTTTGCGCACTTACCATTGCTGTTGAAGCCCAATGGAAATGGCAAATTGAGTAAACGGGATGGCGATAAGTTAGGCTTTTCGGTATTCCCTTTAGCAGATAAAGACCCAGTTTCTGGAGCAGTAACTACAGGCTTCCGCGAAGATGGCTTTTTGGCAGAAGCTTTTGTGAATTTCTTAGCCCTTTTAGGCTGGAACCCAGGCGATGAGCGAGAAATCTTTAGCCTAGAAGAATTGGTGAAAGAATTTGACATCGAGCGTGTAAGCAAATCAGGTGCTAAATTCGATATTGAAAAAGCGAAATGGTTTAATCAACAATACCTGAAATCAAAGTCTGAAACAGAGTTGGCACAGTTGCTTTTAGCAGAGTTAGCTAAAGAAGGCATCGAGTGCTCTGAAGACAAAGCGCAACAAATTTCTGGGTTGATGCGGGAACGTGTTGTATTTTCCCATGAATTGTGGACAAATGCGCAATATTTCTTCCAACGGCCAACAGCTTACAATGAAAAGGTCATTCGAAAGAAATGGACGCAAGATGCGGTAACCATTTTAACAGACTACAAAGATGCGGTAAAGGAGGCAAATGGCTTTTCTGCTGATGAAGCTAAAGAAGTATTGTTAGCCATATTAGACAAACACGGAATGGGGATGGGGAAAGTGATGCAATCGTTACGTGTTGCAGTAACGGGTGAAGGTAATGGCCCCGATTTGATGCCTTTACTTTCTATTTTAGGAAAGGAAGAAGTGGCTACACGTATTGCAACAGCGATTGAGAAACTAGCTGATCAGGTGAAAGTATAAGTTGATAATGTCATACAAAAATGAAGCGGGTAATTGTCATGTAGGCAATTACCCGCTTCATTTTTGTAACCATCAAGAAAGTTTTAATTTATTAAAAATCCTAGATTTAATAGGAATTTATAAAGGTGTTCTAGTTTGCTGAACTCATCAGTTCTTGATTTCCAATCCACGATAACCCTTCTTCAAGCGAATCAAAATAACATAGCTCGATCTGATTTTGACTATCCATATGTGCTACCAATTGTTTATCAGATAATTGATAAAATGAATCATCCGATAAAATAAAAGCGAGTTTTTGAATCCCTAATGGGTATAGCTTAGGATAATATGCTTGATTAAACCAATGCACGTCTTCTTGGTCAATGTGCAGTCCCCTAAAATTGTAAACACATTGTAGTTTGGGGTGTAAATCCTTGTATTTTGTATATAATGCTAGTTTTTTGGATAAAATTAATTGGAATTCAGACAGATTAATTACCCCTAACCATTCTTCATAGAGCGTAGATGTATTGGTATCTAATACAATCTTCGCATACTCTTTTTGGAAAATTACTTTTTTCATAGTTCATGTATATTAATGAAACTGATCTACGTTTGATTAAATCAGTATATACCAAATAAGAGAAATACCAACGATACGTTGGTGTTTGATTTTTTAATATGAAAATTGAATTTAACTAGGACGTGCCGTCCTACATATCCAAGTTGCGAAGTTCATTGGGAAGAAACAAATGACTTATCAGCAGTTTGAGCAGACAAACCCGTATTTATGGATCAGTTTCATTTAGGGCAAAACACCTGAAAAACTAGCTTGAAGTGATCGTATGAGTGAAGGGGAAGGTTGGTGATAAAGTTGCATATGATTATTTGCTTATTAATGAGTGGTAATCATCAAGTTTTATGATTTAATTGGTAAGATGATTCTCTTGATAAAATTATGTAAGGCTATAGAAATAAATTTTTTTGGGAATAAATATAATTATTTCACTTTAGATGCAGTGTAACGAGTAATAAGCTGTTATAGGAAGTATGAAGTCAAGACCGTAATTTTAACTTGAGTTTCAATTAGTTACTAAAGATTGAACTTCCGCTTTTATGTTACATGTACGCAACATAATTATCAGAAAAACGATAATTTTAATAACAAGCTTAATATAGCACAATACTTGCACAAGTAAAATGTCATCAATTAAACCTAATATAGGCAATGACAAAATAATTGACTGAAAGCGGTCGTTATGGATATATAACTAGAAGAGTATCATGCGTTTTATGAAAACTACATATCGCATTTTTATTTGTTTCATTTTTGGAATGTTGCTTTCCGTATCCACCATTGCTAATGGTCAGGGGGCTGAATTGAAAGATCCTTTGAAGAAGCCTGATGTATGGAAGCGGTTAGAATCTGACCCTAAAAATGATCACTTATGGCAAAGTTATTTTGGCAAAGATTTATTTGAGCTAACTCCAGAAGAAGGTAAAAATTACCACATTTGGCAAGCTTATTTGGTACAAACAAAGAAGAAAAAAGAGTTAGCAGAAGAACGTGCTTTAATCAAAAAGTATACTTCTAAGAATTATTTGCCCCAATCAGCTTATTTGAGAAAGATGATGAGTAACATCTCTAAAAATTTTATGCTGATTGAAGATTACTTTGATGAAGAGTTCGCAAAAGTTGGCGGATCTTATACCTTTTATGAGGAAAAACACCCCAAAGGAGACTTTAACCGAGTGCTTTGGATTGAATTACAGGAAAATGAACTCATAAAGTTGAGAAAACAAGCAGAAGCGAAATCTGGTAAATAAGCCAATTAAATATAAAAATAAAGTGAAGGTGCCTTGAGCACCTTTTTTTATGGAATAGAGTTTAGTGAATTTAGGTATTTTCAAAAAAATAAATTATTCCCGCAAGTGTTGCTCATCAATAGCGTCATACCTAATAAAATTATCTCCTCACCAGTTTTTTGAATACAAAATCCTGAGTTTAGATAGTTTTTGAACAAACCACAAATGAGCACTTCCAAATATAAATAATGATAATACCATGCAGTGTAGAAAATTTCTTAAAACAATCTTATTAAGCATGAGCTTAGTAGGATTGGCAACATTCATAGGGTGTGACGACGATGCAACAACTAGTTCGAACGTAGGGCCTACAATAGTCAGTCCACTAGCAGATTTAAACCTGATTGAAGGATTTGGCAGTCGGACGATTAACTTTTCCAATGTATTTAACGATGTAGATGGCGATAATTTAACAGTTACAGCCTCCAGCAGTACTACAAGTGTGATTACCGTAGCTATTTCGGGAAATACCCTGACCATTACAGAACAAGGAATAGGTTCTTCGATCATTACCCTTACCGCAAGTGATGGATCGGAAGAAGTAAGTGATCAATTTACCATAAATGTAATGGAGGGCAGTAATTCTGCGCCAACGGTTACAAATGCATTGGCTGATTTAAGCTTAGATGAGGGTTTCAGTACTGAAACAGTAAACTTCTCGAATGTGTTTAATGATGCTGATGGCGATAACTTGAGTTATACAGCCGAAAGCAGTAATACTGCTGTGATAACCGTAAGCATTTCAGGAACCATGCTTACCATTACAGAGCAAGCCAATGGTACGGCAGCCATTACATTAACGGCTAATGATGGCTCTAGTAGTGTAAATGATGTGTTTACTGTGACTGTATCGGCTACTGCTTGCACCAACGATAACTCGACAAATCAGGATAATAGGAATTGTACTCGCCCTGCTGAAACAAGTAGTTATACCGAAAGTATTGGTGGAGGAACGCGTACCATTGTGACGACAGGCGTTCCCAATCACACCTATGCAATCCAAATGGGAAGTTTGAATACCGATACCAAAACGTATACGATGGATGCGACACCATCGAAAAGGAGCACAACTACCTCGATTATCAATAATCAATTTCGACCTGCGTATGCCGTAGGTGTGGCTCTAAATGGGGTGAAAATTGATCCTGCACCAGCAGAACCATTTATCTTTGAAGTGTCAACTACAGGAGAATACAATTGGGAATGGACGTTTGAGCCAAATAATAATATGGATGTGGTTGGTTTGGATTGCAGTATTGCACATCTCCAACCTGATGGCACCTATCATTATCATGGTAATATGGCTCCTTATGCCGATGTATTATTAGCAGGCTTAGGCACAGGTTCTACGGTTCCTACTGAGGTCGTACAAATAGGCTGGGCTGCAGATGGTTATCCAATTTTATATAAATATGGAAAAGATGCTAGTGGGAATATCAAAGAAATGATGCCTAGCTATCAACTAAAATCAGGCAATCGACCTGGTGATGGGGTAACAGAACCCTGTGGGGAGTATAATGGGAAATACACGAATGATTATGAATACGTATCTGGTTTAGGCGATTTGGACGAATGTAACGGCATCAGTCAGAGCATCACCATTAATGGAGAAACCTTTGATTATTACTATGTGATTACGGATAATTTCCCAATTATTCCAAGGTGTTTTGTGGGAACACCAGATCAATCATTTAAGGTAGGAGGATAATATTCAGTAGGTGAATTACAACCAATTTTCGAACGAAGAGGCGCTCAATAGAGCGTCTTTTTTAATTTTTTGCTTAGTAGTGTTTATCACGAATGATTGACGACATTTTGAGGTTTCCCAGCAAGAAAACAACGAATGTTCTCTACCAAAATGTCCATTAAACGCTGTCGAGCAGCCTGCGAGCCCCAAGCATGATGAGGCGTAATCAGGCAATTGGGGGCCGTTAATAGCGGGTTGTCTGCTTTGGGAGGTTCAGTAGAAAGCACATCTACAGCAGCTCCTGCAATTTGTTTTTGCATTAAGGCACCAGCCAAAGCAGGTTCATCTACCAACCCACCTCGGCCCGTATTGATGAAGAATGCCGTTGATTTCATTTCTTGTAAGCGTTTTGCAGAAAGTAATCCTGCTGTTTCAGGAGTTAATGGGCAATGAAAAGAAATGACATCACTTTGGGTAAAAATGGTGTCGAGTTCAACGGCTTGATAAGGCATATTTTTTGGACTTCGAGAATGGTAAATCACTTTCATCCCAAAGGCATCAGCTAGTTTGGCAACGCGCTGACCGATGTCTCCCATTCCTACAATGCCCATGGTTAATCCTGCTAACTCAATGAGCGGTTGTTTCCAATAACACCAATCGCTGGCTTGGGTCCATTCTCCTTGTTTTACGCTTTCACTGTGAATGCCGACTTGATTAGTTAATTCCAACAAGAGTGCAAAAACGTGTTGAGCAACCGCAATGGCGCCATAACCCGCTACATTAGATACAGGAATACCACGTGTTTTAGCAGCTTCAATGTCTACCACATTATGGCCCGTAGCGGTAACGGCAATAAATTTAAGTTGTGGCAATTGTTCGATTACCTCCCGATTCATAATTGACTTATTCGTCAAAACGATAGCAGCGTCTTGACAACGTTCTATAACCAAATGCGGAGGGGTTCTTGGGTATTTAATCGTTTCACCAAACTGCTCAATAGCTGCCCAGCTTAAATCTCCTGGGTTGAGTGTATGTGCATCGAGAATGACGATTTTCATGGGGTAGAAATGATTAAATAGATGATCCTCAAAACTAAGAGATGGTTTTAAAATAAGAAGCTTTATTTCGAAAAAGTGCCTGAATTAGATAGACTTTTGTCTTTTAAAGATGAAAGCTTTCATTTCAAACAAGCTAAATTAAAATGAGGAAATAAGAGTTTAATTTGAAAAGAAAATCAACTCATTTTACGGATTGATCAGTTAGTGGAAATACGTTGATGGAGGTGAAAACTCAATGATCTGGCTTGGAAAAATATCATATATCCTCAATTTAATCATTTTCCAAGAGCAATACACTTTTTTATTCAAAGTTTTCTATAACTTTGCAGCCCTAAAATTAGGTAATTTGTCACTTGTGAATACTAGTGTTTAACCAAGTGAATTTGGCTTGATTAACTACCAGCTCAAACTGATTAAGGCACTAGGATTATTTTTGAATCTAAACGTCATGGCTAAGAGAATAGAGAATACTAAGAGAAAGAAGAAACAAGTTGTTCAGCAAGAAGCCAAGGAATCTGCAAAGATTTATGAGAGTGCGGAAGCTTTACAAGATGAGATCGGTCGTACCCAAGAGTTTTTAGAGAAAAATAAAAAAGCTGTTGGTGCAGGACTTACTGCTTTACTTGCTGTTGTAGCCATCTTCTTTGCTTTCAAATACTACCAAAACAGCCAAAATGAGTCTGCGCAGCAAGAATTATTTCCTGCGGTATTCTATTTTGAGAAAGATTCCCTTGGCAAAGCGCTAGATGGCGATGGTAATACAACCAATGGTTTATTGGCTGTTGCTGATGAATATGGCATTTCAGCTGCTGGAAACCTAACGAATGTTTACATCGGTATGAGCTACCTTAAAAAAGGTGAATATGACAATGCAATTGAAGCGTTGAGCAGTTTTAACGCTTCTGATTATATGGTTCAAGCTCGTGTGTATAGCCTTTTAGGAGATGCCTACATGGAGAAAGAAGATTTAGGTGAAGCCATTAGCTATTACGAGAAAGCAGCGAGTTATAAGCCTAACAAGCAGTTTACTCCTGAATACTTAATGAAATTGGCGTTGGCTCATGAGTTAAATAATGACAACGGGTCTGCGAAAGAAGCTTATGAGGAAATTATACGAAAGTATCCTTCATTCTCTGAGTTGAATCAAGCAAAAAAATTCCTTGCCCGATTAAGTAATTAATTCGGATATCTAATAACTTTAGAGGTGGGCAAGTGTCCACCTTTTTTTGTTTTAGCTGGTGAGGCTTGTAGGGTATTTGCAACTTCGCAAGCGGTATTTTTTTAACTTTCAATAACCAATCTGATGAAAAATATTTGTTTCGCCACCAACAACCTCAACAAATTAAAAGAATTACAGAAAATATTGGAAGGGCAATACCAAGTACTGGGCCTTAAAGATATTGGTTGTGAGGTAGATATTCCAGAAACTTCGGACACGATTGAAGGTAACTCCTTACTGAAAGCCCAGTATGTATGGGAACACTATAAAATGGATTGTTTTGCCGATGATACTGGATTAGAGATTACCGCATTGAATGGTGAGCCAGGCGTGTATTCGGCACGTTATGCTGGTCCAGCTAAGGACGCTAAGAAAAACATCGCCAAAGTCCTTGGTAAATTGATTAACGCAGAAGATCGGAGTGCTCAGTTTAAAACGGTAATTACTTTAATTCAAAGTGGTGAAGTAACACAGTTTGAAGGCATTGTCGCTGGAAACATTCGGGAAGAGGTAGCAGGTACTGAGGGATTTGGCTATGATCCAGTTTTTGAACCCACAGGCTATCAAATCACTTTTGCAGAAATGAGTATGACTGAAAAGAATGCGATTAGTCATCGGGGAAAAGCAGTACAATTACTTGTAGATTACTTAAAGTCGCAAGCTGAATAAGACCGTTCAGCCGAAGAGTGATAAAAAATGATTATTTTTTTCATCAAAAGTTTTGCACTTTTCATATCGTCTCCTACATTTGCATTCCAGTTCGAAAGGAACTGATTTTTTAACCTAGAGAGTTGGCAGAGTGGTCGAATGCGGTGGTCTTGAAAACCATTGTCCTTAACCGGACCGGGGGTTCGAATCCCTCACTCTCTGCACCAGCCTTCAGATTATTTCTGAAGGCTTTTTTTATGTTTTCTTCTTTCCTCAATAGCTATTCTTTATATCCGATTTCTTGGTGTGTAACTCATTGTAAATAAGTCTGTTACTTTAAAGGGGAATGCTTGATAGCAGTCAGTTTTACCTCAAGGGAATAGGTATGAACCTTAACGTAGCATGTTAAGTAAATTCACCGATACTCGCCTGTTTGCAATCACGCTAATCATTATCAGTTATTTTGGACTCACTTATCTCGTACACATCTTTCAAATAGATGTTGTGTTAATAGGTGTTTTTCGAGAATTATTGACGATTCCTTTCCTTTTGGCTCAAGTGGTATTTCTAGTGATTGGAATAGTTTATGTGAAGAAGGATCAAAGTCCTTTGGCAATTATAAGTATTATCTTGTTAGCGCTTTGTTCGCTGATCACCATTGGAAGTTTTTTATAAGTAGGTGAGCAAAATATCACCTCCATTTTATCCGCCTATTTGGTATAATATTTTGATTGAATATTCAATAAAAAAATAATTCAAAATTGACATACCAAAAATCAAAGTTCACAAAAAGGTGAAATAGACACGAGCTGATAACTATTCAGTAATCTTTCCTTAAAATTGGCACAATTGCCTAATCTTAACTTTGGCCGTTTAAAAGCTCTTTCCTTATAAACGTCTGAACATGGAAAACAGTAAATCCTATCTAAAAAAATTAAGCCGTAGAAACTTTTTACGGAACTCGGTAATTGCGGCTGCTGGAGCAACCTTAATACCAGCAGTATTAACAAGTTGTGATGATGATTTTGTTGAAGGACCATTTGTTGCTGAAGGTGAAGCGGGTACATATGGTTTTTTACAAGGTGTTGCTAGTTTTGATCCTAGTCAAGATGGGGTAATTTTGTGGTCACGCTATACCCCGGCCTCAAATGAAACATTTATTGAACCAATTATTGTAGATGTTGCTACTGATGCGAGTTTTACTTCAGTAGTGGCTAGTCAGTCAGTACATATTGATGTTTCTAGTGATTTAACGGTAATTGTAGATTTAAGTAATCTCAATTCCAATACAAAATACTATTACCGCTTTCGAAACGAACGATCAGGTGCAGTTTCTGTGACGGGCGAAACGAGAACATTACCAGCAGTTGGAGAAGCCTCGGAAATTAAACTGGCTGTGGTTTCTTGTGCCAACTACCAAGTTGGCTTATTTAATACCTATGGCGCTGTAGCTGAGTCTGATGCAGATGTTGTGATTCATTTGGGAGATTACATTTACGAATATGAGATTGGTGGGTATGGTACAAATGACTTAACCACCTCTTTAAGCCGTCAGCATGACCCTGCTGGAGAGATTGTTTCCTTAGATGAATATCGTACGAGGTATCGCCAATATCGGAGTGATGAGCAATTGCAGAAAGCCCACCAGCTCAAGCCATTCATTTGCGTTTGGGATGATCATGAGGTAACGAATGATGCTTATAAAGATGGAGCTGAAAATCATCAAGCTGATGAGGGTGATTTTGAAACGCGTAAACTCGCTGCTATTCAGGCTTGGCATGAGTATTTGCCTGCTCGTGTGTCTGATAATTCGGAAATCTACCGAAGCTTTGACTTTGCCGGAATTGTAAAGTTGATGATGTTGGATACTAGAATTGTAGGGAGAGATAAGCAACTGGATTACTTGAATTACTTCACACCCACAGGCTTAGATGCTGCAGCCTTTGCCGCAGATTGGCAAAATCCAACACGTACGTTATTGGGTACGAAGCAATTATCATGGTTAACCACAGAATTAGCCTCAAGCACCGCAAATTGGAATGTATTGGGTACTCAAGTATTGATGGGTAAATACATGATTCCTGCTGAGTTATTAATCATTACTGCACAAATTGCCGCTGTAGGGTTAACTCCTGAATTATTGACTCAATATAATGCGCTAGTTACCGAATTGGCTACCATCAAAACACGTATTTTATTAGGGGATCCTACAGTAACGGCAGAAGAAAGGGCTAGAGTCGAAACGGTACTTCCTTATAACCTCGATGCTTGGGATGGTTATCCTGTTGAACGAGAAGCCGTTTATGCAGCGGCAAATGGCAAGAAGTTGATCGCTGTTGCAGGAGATACCCATAATGCTTGGCATTCGAACTTAACAGATATTTCTAAGGCGAAGGTGGGCGCAGAGTTCGCTACGGCATCCGTATCGTCACCAGGTTTTGAAGCTCTTTTTGGAACTGATCCTACTGTTCTTGCAGGGTTTGAACAAGCAAACAATTTACTAATTGATGATTTGCAGTATTCCAATGCTTCTAAAAGAGGTTTCTTATTAGTGAGCTTCACTGCAAGTGCAGCTTCAGCAGATTGGCGATTTATAGAAACCTTGGCTACAGTAAATACCACAACAAGTTCTGGAAATACAGTTGTGGAAAATTAAAATCATTTGATTTGGTACAAAATTAAGATTAGCGTCTCGAATAGGGGCGCTTTTTTTATAAAAAAACTCCTCATGGTTTTTCCACAAGGAGTTTTACTACGTGCTCACGAGAAGATTCGAACTTCCACGGGATTGCTCCCACTGCCCCCTCAAGACAGCGTGTCTACCAATTCCACCACGTGAGCATGGCTTAATAGCAATTGCTAAAGCTAAACACTTTAAACAAAAAGGCCAAATGATCTTCATTTGGCGCTGTGATTTGGCTGGGGTTCGAACCCAGGACCCTCTCCTTAAAAGGGAGATGCTCTACCAACTGAGCTACCAAATCAAAAAATGTTAAATCTAAAAGCAAATACCTAAAAAACACCTACATTCACCACTTTTACTTGCCAGCACATCAGCCGTTAGCGATATTTGCGGATGCAAAAGTAATGGTAATTATAAACTATGCAATAGTTTAGTTGAAAAAATATTCTTTTTTGATTTTTATTTTATTGGTTTGCCAAAAATCAAGTGTGTTTCAAGGCAAAATTTAGGCTTTATTTTCTATTGTAAGCATGATTAATCAGTTGAGATTCCATTGTTCTAAGAAATTTTTTTTCGTTCTTATGGTATGCATTAGTGGATTGGGCGTTTTGAAAGCGAGTGATCAAACTAATGAACAACTCCTTTACAAAGGCGATTCTTTATTTAAAGCGAATAATTATACAGAGGCTTATAAATGTTACGAATCCTTATGGAATCAACGCTTGTATTCGCAACAAATGCTGTTGAAAATGGCCTATGTAAAAGAAGCATTAGGTGATCATACTCGGGCATTGTATTTCTTAAATTTATATTATCATTTTGAGCCTGATATGAAGACCTTAAATAAAATGCAAGAACTGGCTGATGTTCACGACCTTTCAGGTTATGCTTTTGATGATTATGAATACTTTGTTTCTATTTATCATCGCTATTATACGGAAATAGCCATTGGAGGAGTTTTATTAGGCTTATTAGGAGTTGGGTTACTGTTTTGGCAAAAAAGGAGAGGGGGAGAATTAAAAGGGCCGGCCATGTTAGTGGGCTTATTCTTGCTCTTGTTTCTAATCGGTTTTAATTATGGTTTTCCGCTAGAGCGGGGAATTGTATTAAATGATCATGTATTTGTCATGTCTGCTCCTTCTGCTGGTGCCGATAAATTAACTACCTTAGAAGCTGGGCATCGCGTGAAAGTGATTGAAAAACACGATATCTGGTATAAAGTGGAGTGGGCCAATAAAGAGGCTTTTATTCGGGGAAATAATTTATTGGTGGTTCAGTAACGGATTTAGCTAAACTCACTTTTTGCTGTTATCTTGAAGCCATCCTAATCAACGCGAATTAAAAATTACCCAGCTCATGAAGTTTTTAGCTAAGTCCTTATTGCTCGCCTGCATTGTATTTTCAGTTTCGCAGTGTCAGCAAGCTCCTGTGCCAAAGGAAAAAGAGGCATTTGTGAAGCGATATGACCGTCCAGATGCAACGATTTTAAAAGGGGTAGAAGTTTCAGAAGGGAATGCTTATTTTTTCTCCAGTGGTATGGTTGGGCCTGTATTAGATACTACGGCTGCATTAGGTGATCCCAAACGTTATGGCGATACTTATACGCAAAGTATTGGCGCTTTAACTCGCATTGAAGCAAGTTTAAAAGAAGCAGGGCTATCCATGAAAGATGTGATTAAGTTGAATGTATATATCGCTCCCGATCAAGCAAAAGAAGGTGTAATTGACTTTGAAGCTTGGTTTAATGCGTATAAGGAGTTTTTTGTAAATGAGAAAAATCCCAATAAAGTGGCACGAACTACACTAGGCGTTGCTGCTTTAGCCCGTGAAGGGCTTTTGGTTGAAGTAGAAGTCATTGCTGTTTATCCAAAATGATTTATTATATACTATTCAAGGCTTAGTATTATGTCAATACACCAAAATATGTCTTTGCCCAATACCATCCAGCTAGGTAAGAATAAGGAAATAAGTATTAGCACAAAAGGAGCTTTTATTAATGAGTTTTGGATAAGGCTTCAAGATGGCAAACGGAATTTAATTAAAGGTTTTGCAAATCCGCATGAATTGGAAGAACAATTATTGCGTTCGTATAATGGAGCGCGTTTAGCGCCGTTCCCCAATCGCATTGCAGACGGAAAATATAGCTTTGAGGGAATTGATTATCAATTACCCATCAATTTTCCCCATGGAGGCCATGCCATTCACGGATTTGTTGCGGGTATGGACTATGAAGTTTTGGAAAGTACGTGGAATCAGGTGAGTTTACTGGCCGATTATTTAGGCGAAAAAAATGCGTATCCCTTTCTTTTTCGATCAAAAGTAAGCTTTATCCTTGAAGGCAATAGGCTGACTTGTGTCTCTGAAGTGACAAATATGGGTACAGGGAATATGCCTTATGCCGAAGGGTGGCACCCTTATTTTCAATTAGGAGGGAAAGTAGATGATTGGGAACTTTCCTTTCCCGCAAAGGCACAAATCGCTGTAAATGATCGGATGATCCCAACAGGTCAGACATCAGTCTATCAGCAATTTAATGAACCGAAATTAATCGAAAATCAAGCGTTTGATACTTGCTTTGAGTTACAAGAAGCGAATCGGGCAATTACTGTGGTAAAACATCAATCAGATGGCTTTCAATTAAAGGTATTTCAAGAAATGGGGATGGGGCAATATAACTTTTTACAATTATACATACCTGAGGATCGAACTTCATTGGCTATAGAGCCGATGACCTGTGTGCCTGATGTATTCAATAATGGCAAAGGGTTAATTATACTGCAACCAAATGAAACCATTCAACTCAAATGGGGGATGGAAGTGGAAATGCTTTAATGCTTTTGGCTAATCAGCAGGTGGGTAAAATGCTTCATTCATTTTATTTATGGATTAGTACTACTTTGTCACTTTAAAATAGCTTTCATCACTTATGTAACTTGTCTCA
>JBMYQA010000080.1:0-21919 GCA_049600855.1 Flammeovirgaceae bacterium
TATTAGACATTCACCAAATTTTTGAGCAACTTGACAAGGTAATAAATGAATATTCATGAAAACCCTAGCAGACGGAACAAAAATTCTCAAAACAGAATGTAGTTTTGAAGATGCCTCTGGTTGGTTTCTCAGGGGCTATAATGAGGAAAGACAGGAATATCAAATGTTGGATTCACATTTTGATGAGCACCTGCCCAGGTGGGTGGAAAGTGTGAAACACCCATTAGTAGAAGGAAAAGGCATCCCTACTGCGTTATACTTGGATTTACTGACCATGAAGCGCTTTAAATTGACTCCTAAATACCTGAAGAAAATTATTATTTGTGAAGTACATGAATGGGATTCGGTTTTTCATTTCACAAATCTCAGACGAAATAGTGCTGATGCTTCTTTGGCTGAGTTGTTCCGAGAGACGCGTTTATTTATGTCTCGACAAAATGTCATTATTCAAACAGGCTTAAAAGTGCTGAGCGTACGATTTAACCCAACTAAAATCAGATTTTGCCAGCCATTCGAACTGCTTTCCAAAGGATATGCCATTTCAGAAGAAGAAATCCGCGCATTGTGTGAAAAGTACTTGATTCATGAGCAAGATATGGTGTATTGGAATTTTGATATTGAGATTATAGTAGCTCCCATTACGGCTTAATGCGCAGGTGAAACGATTTAGGATTCTGAGACTAAATCAAGTAGGCGTTTAAACTGGGCTTCATTATTGTACAACGAGGCAGATTTAAGCGCGATTTTCCATTCTTCTAAAGCACTAGTTGGAGCTGCATCAACTTGTCTCAAAATCGAATTGATTTTAGATATCTCATAAATTTTTACGACACGGAGTTCTTGCTCGAAAGGTTGAGCTTTAGCGCGTTCTTGCTTAGAAAGTTGGATGGGTAAAACCGTTTCTGGTAATTCAGTTTCGGCTTGAGTTTGATTTAGCGTTTTCCCTTTCGGCAAAGTGAAGGTAAACGTAGCGCCCTTTCCTTCCTCAGAAGTCGCCTGAATTTGCCCTCCATGTGCTTCTACCGCCATTTTACAGAAGGTCAAGCCCAAGCCTGTTGAACGAGCTTGCCCAGATTTACGTGCTTCTGCTTGCCCAAATTTATCAAAAATAAACGCAATTTTATCAGCAGGAATGCCCGTGCCTGTATCGGTGACTGAAATGCTAACAAACTCTTGGGTAATTTCAGCGTGTATGGTCACCGTTCCTCCCGATGGGGTATACTTAATGGCGTTGGTAAATAAGTTAATTAAAATGCGTTCTACAATCTCAGCGTCAACACGTACGCCTATAGTTGGAGGAATGTGATGAATAAATTTAATGCTCTTTTCTGCGGATAGAAATGCCACTTGTTGTTGCGCTAATTGAATCAGGCGATGCAGTGCATAGTGATTCAGTGATAACTCGATTTCTGTTTGTTCAAATTTGTATACATCTAAAATGTTGCTCACTAAATTCAGCATGAGCTGCCCTGATTGATGAATAGTGGTAGACTTCTGCTTTGAGGGCGCCCCTGTAGATAAACCAATGATGGCATTTAATGGATTTTTTAAGTCGTGTACAATCATACCCGTCATTGATTCTTTAAATTGATCTAAGGCGATGATTTTTTCATAAGATCGCGCATTTTCAATCGCAATGGCTGTGTAGGTCGCAATATTTCGGAGTAAGCTCACCTGATATTCTGAATAAGCATTCAGGTGTTCACTTTGCACACTCATGATCCCAATTTTAGTTTGTCCAGAAATGAGTGGAAGGCAGATAATGGAGTTGAGCAACTCTTTTTCGTCATAAGCGGCTAAGGAATCGATATACTGCATGTAGTTTTTGGGAATATTATTGAGCCATATTTCTTGGTTATAAAGTAGGCAATGTACGGCTAAGCGATGGTGATTATCAGTAGATAGTTTGAATTCTGGTTGGACTTGATCTCGAAGAAAATAGCTTTTAAAAACGAGCTGCTGTTGAGCCTCATCAAAGATCCCAATGCCAAATTCAGTAGTATCCAATAAACCTTGTAAACGTTCATAAACGGTTTCTACTACGGTAGCAAGCGATAAGTTTTGGGTAATTTCCTTACCAATAGTATTGAGTAATTGAAGACTCTCATAAGAGCGCTCTAATTCATTTTTTTGGGCTGTCAATACCTCATTCTGACTTTTGATTTCCTCTGCTTGTATTTGAATTTCTTCTTTTTGCTCCTGTATCTCAGAAGTGCGCTCCTGAATGATGCCTTCCAAGCGCTCATTCTCTTTTTGTAAACGATAAGTATTCATTCGGATGCCCAACCAAATGAGCCCAATGAGTCCGAATGCATAAGCGATGTAGGCTACAGGCGTTCGGTACCACGGTGCTGCGATTTCAAATGCATAAGAGGCGGGTTCACTTTCGGTTCCATAGAGGTTTTTAGCTTTAACCAAAAAGGTATATTTTCCTACAGGAATATTGGTGTATTCTTTAAAGGTTTTGCTTGACCAACGACTCCATTCTTCATCAAAGCCAGCTAATTTATATTGAAATTGAATGCTATCGGAGGCAGCGAAAAAGGGTGCAGCATATTGGAAGCCTAAGGTATTGTTTCGGTACTCAAAAATGGGATGGGTGGTATTATTGAGTTGCTCTCCTCCAAAAACGAGCTTATCCTTAGATGTAACCTTGCGAATCATAGCCTGAAACGCATGCTGGGCTTGATAGCGCTTATGGATATCCATGAAATAAATGCCCGCATCGGTCGTGATACTGAATACCCCATTTCCTAATGCCTGAATTTCATCTGCTGACTTGCCTCTGATTGGAGCTAAAGAAAGGCTATCCGCTTCATAGCTGCCATCTGGAAGCTTCCGCATGACTACAAAATCCTTCCGATGCAGAAAACAAAAGTTTCCATCTTCGTCTACTGCAAAGGCGTTTCTGATGTTGCCAGGGGGGTGGAGCAGTTGATTAAATGATTCAACAGGTAAAAGTGTATCTTTTTCGTAATCAAATAAGTAAAAGCCCTTATTGGTTCCAACCAAGGGTACTTTTTTACCATCCCATTGAAATGGATATACGTAATTATTTTTAGACTTTGGCAAGCCTTCTTCTTGTCCAAAATAACGGATGCTTGTTACACTGTCTAACGCATCATTGAGTGTTAACTTCCAGATGCCCAATACTTTGTCGCTCACCCAAATATTATCTTGAAAATCAATCACAACCTTTCTGGAATTTTCTCTAAAACCAGCAATTTTATGCTTGAATTTAAGACGATTGCCTGTTGATTTGAGAATGGATAGACCATCATTATAACTGCCAACTAACCAAGTATTTGTGTGATGGGGTAAAGGCACCACCGTCCAAGGTTCTGCGCGAATTTCATTGGTTACGCGTTGATTTACGGAAACAAAACTGCGCGTTTGAGCAGCAAATAAATGCTGTTGAGTGGCGAAAAATTGCCAGGTTTGCCCTTTCTCTCCAGGTAGTGGATGGAATTGCTCATTGGCATCCATCTTGTAAACGCCTGTCGCTGTGCCCGCATAAAGTTGTTCATTAAATAGTGTAGCTGAAATACAAGTACCTTCTAAACCTTGTTTAAGGCCATACACGCGCAGTGGTTCGTTAATTCTGATATAGGAGATTCCTTGCTCTTGAGCGAGCCATAGATTTCCAATTTGGTCAATAAAAAGCTGATAAATGGTATTGTCTATCAGTCCTGTTTTTCGGGTAAAGCGCTTGATGTTTCCTGTTTGAAGATCTAAAATGATCAAGCCTGATTTGAGGGTGCCAATGGCTAATCGGCCATCCTTGAGGTAAACGCTCGAATAGGGAATCACATTTTCTAAAAGTGCCCTCGCTTTTTGGTAATGCCCCTGAAGGAGTTGGGTCGTTGCCGTTTTAGGATCATATTCATAAAATAAATCTTTGGAAGTTGTTAACAGGACTTTTCCATTGGGTAACGGAAGCATGTCATAAAAGCGTTCTGCATGATGATAGCCTGTATACACCAATTGGTTTGATTCAGCTTGGTATCGGTATAAGCCATTTGCTACATCGGTATGTTGTGCTTGGGTATGTTGTGATGGAATGCACTTGATATAATACGTATCATAAATACGAAATGAGTTTTGAATGATGCCATAGGGAGCTTCAAGCACATCAATTTGTTGCCCATCGTAAATGAAGATGTAATTCCTCGTTTGAAAGAATAGGCGGTTATCGAGCTGATGAATTCGCCAAACGTCTTTGAAGTTCGGAAAATCTTTAGGAAGTAAATGCTTGAGGGAAATGAAGGTACTCGAACCCAACGAATCAACACCGAGATAGCCAAATTCATCTGTTCCGCCAATGTATAAGCGATTGTTTTGATCGAGCGTGAGCGAACGTACCACATATTTGTTAGGGAGTGGGATTTTTTTCCATGCATTTCCATCAAATTCGAGAATGGTATGTCGATTACCAATGTAAATTAAACCATTTTCTCGTTGGGCGATTGCCCAGTTTTGGATATCTGCACCATATTGTTTGGGACTGTACGTTTGAATAAGTGGAAAGCCATAGTTTGCCTGAGCATGAGTTTGCAGACAAACGAATAGACAACTCAATACGAAGATAAGTATTCCGAAGTAATAGGCTAGGCGCATACGGTTTATACAAGTTTGTCACTAGTGTTTATCACGAATGGTTTATTATGTGAAAATGTCACATCTTTTTCCGTTTCTTGAATCATTAAAAAGTTTAAAGCCATAAAGGATTCTGCACTTTTTGATGATTCAACAACCGAAAAAATCTAGTGATTTTCTCTATAACAAACCATTCGTGATAAACACTACTTAATTTAACAAAAAGTGAAGTGATTTTAGCTACTTCAAAAATAAATTATGTTACCTCATTCAGAAGCGTAGATAAATACGACTCAAATCAGCCAAATGATTTGGAATTACTACACGTTTGTTGTTGAAGATGCTAGCTCAAGCAATCGTTTAAACGCTTCATCATTGGTATTAAATGCAGCGTGTTTGAGTTTACTTCTTACTACCGGGTTCAGCTTCAATGTCTCTTAACGTACGATTGATTTTAGACGCTTCATAAATTTTAAATGAGTTTAATATCGGGATAAATGGAGCGACTTGCTCTAGCTCAATAGCAGTTAATAAATTAGCTGCATGTATTTCTTCTGTTTGATTAAATGGAGTCGGTATGGAGCTTTGAGATTGAGGAATGGTGAATGTAAATACAGAACCTTGATTTTCTTCAGAATGAACCGTAATGCTGCCGCCATGTGCTTCGATGGCTAGTTTGCAGAAGGTCAGTCCTAAGCCTGTAGAACGGGCTTGGCCTGATTTACGGGCTTCTGCTTGTTGAAATTTATCAAAGATGGAATCGATTTTATCTTGAGGAATGCCTTGACCAGTATCGCGAATCGCAATTTCAATCCAAGTATTCTGTTGGGTTGTGGAAATCGTGATTTTGCCCCCAAAAGGCGTGTATTTAATGGCATTGGTCAGCAGGTTTACCATGACGCGTTCAATCAAGTCAAAATCAACACTGACGGCAAGTTGTGGGCTACTTTGATCTTTAAAATGAATATTCTTTTCGTTACCCAAAAACTTTACTTGTTTCCAAGCGGCCTGAATGAGTGCTCCCAATGCATGATCTTGCGGATTAATGGTCATTTCTGTACTCTCAAACTTATACACATCCAAAATATTACTGACTAAGTTGAGCATTTGTTGACCTGAGCGCTGGATAGACTGCTGCGTATGCACGCTTGGACGATCAGTAGAAAGTCCAATGATGGCATTTAAAGGGTTTTTAAGGTCGTGAACAATCATGCCCGTCATCGATTCTTTAAATTGATCTAAGGCGAGTATTTGCTCGTAAGCGTTGGCATTTTCAATGGCAACAGCTGTGTAAGTAGCAATATTTCGTAACAAACTCACATGGTATTGAGAATACGCGTTTAAGCGATCACTTTGAACACTCAATACGCCAATTTTATGTTTTCCCGAATTTAGTGGTAAGCAAATCATGGAGTTTAATAATTCATTCGCTTGATAAGCTTCTAGGGAAGAAATGTAATTGGTGTAATTCTTTTTGATATCGTTGAGCCAAATTTCCTGATTTTCAGTTAAACAATGTACTGATAATCGGTTTTTGGAAGTTATGGGCACACCAAAATCTGGTTGAATCTCATTTCTGCTATAGTAATTTTTGAACACAATTTCCGATTTAGTATCATCATAAATTCCTATACCAAACTCCGTGATATCCATCAATGTTTGAATCTTATCTCGAACGATAGAAATTACATTGGTGATGGATAAATGATGGGTAATGTCTTTACCAATACTATTCAAAAGTTGTAAATCTTGATAAGAACGTTCTAAGGTTTCTTTTTGCTTTGTGAGTAACTGATTTTGCCCAAAAATCTCATCTGCTTGGCTCTTAATTTCCTCTTGTTGTAACTTAATTTCTTCGTTTTGCAGCGATAATTGATGATTTACCGTTTGTTTTTGCTGATAACTTCGATAAATCACAAAAGCGATGATTAATACTGCCGCAAAACCAGCAAAAAAGCCATAAGTAAGGTAAGTTTGTGACTTTAATTTTTCCTCTTGTACTAAAGCATGTTTTTCATTTTCCAATTCCATGCGATGTTTCTCTTTATCAAATTGAAACTTCATACTTTGCTCGGTGAGTGCTTTGGTACTTTGTACATTGAATAAACTATCAGAAATTGCTTTAAACAGCTTATGCGCTTGCAATGCCTCTGAAATCTGTCCAAGTTTTTCGTAACAAATGCTTAAGCCTTCCAGCGCTTCTTGATAATTGAGTGGGTGATGAATTTCCTCACAAATGGCTGCGGCACTTTGGTAATACCCCAAGGCTTTTTCATACTGTGCTTGCAAGAGGTAATTTTTACCAAGTGTGCTATAGCTTTGTGCAAGTTGCGCATTTTTATCACTCATACGAATGTTAATCGCTTTTCTTACCCATTCCTCTGCTTGATCAAACCGCTTTTGATCTTGACGGATGATCGCCATTCCATTATACGCCCAAGCTAACATACGTTCATTATGATTCTTTTTATCTAAATTGATGCATTGGAGGTAATAGTATTCTGCGGAGTCGAGGTGTTGCAAATGCTCATGCACTAAGGCAATATTGACATACGCAGTGGCAATGCCTTTGGTATTGTTGAGTGCCTGATTTACTCGCAAGTATTTGTAATAATAGGAGATCGCTTCTCGATACTCTTTTTGTTCATAGAATAATATACCGATGCTATTATAAACCAGCGATAAGCGTGCTGGATTGTTTTGTGATTCTCGGATTTTTAATGATTTTAAATAGTATTCCAATGCCTTCGGGTGATGTCCTTGAAGGCGATGGGCTTTAGCTAGGAAAAAGTAAGCATGATCAAGATTCTGGATGGCTTGTATGGATTGATAAAGGAGAATTGCCTGTTCAAAACAGGAAATGGCTTGATCTAGCTTGGAGGTGTTGGTAAATAGTTTTCCCAGATTATAGTAAATGCCCGCCAAGTTTCGAGGTTGCTTTAAGTCTTTTTGAATATCCAAGGCTTTTTGATACACCACAATGGCAGAATCATACTTTTTTTGTTCATCTAAGACTGTCCCAATGTTATTGTAACTGATGGCAATCCCATTTAGGTCTGCTATTTCTTTGCGTAATGCAAGCGCTTTGAAATAATGCTCCAAGGCTTCATCGTATTTTAGCATACGCCAATAACAAGCGCCAAGTCCATTATAGCTATCTGCTAAGCCTTTGGTGTAGCGGTGTTTATTAGCCACTAGTTGGGCTTTATTAAAAAAGTCAATTCCCTTTTGATGATGTTCTGCTCTAAAATTTACCCAACCCATATTAATATGCGCATTTGCAATACCAATTTGATCATTAACTTCTGTCGATAACTGAAGGAGCTGCTGGGTATATGTTGCAGAAAGCGCAGAGTCGTAGTTTCGGTAAACAAGGGCTAGTTGATGATTTAGTTCAATTTTTTCCCTTGCGCTTGAGCTTTGTTCAAGGCGTTGCTGCAAGGAATCAATCTGTTGTTGATCTTGCGCATAGCTGGTCATGGTAAAACAGAATAAGAATAGTAGAATACATACCCTGTTTAAAATCGTATAAATCGTAAGTTTTCGCATTAACTCGTGTTAGTTCATATCATCCAATCTTTTTAGTTTGACGTTGATAGGTTTATAGACTTGCGTTTTCAAATAGTAAAGTGCCGAACAACTCGATTTTACAATAGGTTGAAGCAATGCTTTTATGCGTTCGAGGAATAACAAATTGCAGTCGTGAGATGATGTCAATGTGGCGATTGACTTGGATTGGTGGATCGTGTTTATACCGATGGGTCTTTTATCATTTTTAACACTAGTACTGTAAATGTACAATTTTTGTAAGACAATCCATATATGAATTGTGATGATTGGCATCAAATAGCCATAATTTTATTTGTTATTAACTTGGAAGGAAGGAAATGGGAAAGTGGTTATTGGGCACCTTCCCACTTGTTTGATGCGGGTAAAAGATTAGCGCTTATCCAATTGTTGAAAGTTGGGACATTTTCCCCAGTTTAGTGGTTTCAAAATGATAGAAATCGATTTCCCGTACTTGACTCATTTCTCCCCACAACAAATCATATCCCTTCAAACCTTTGGCTCGGTTTAGCCTTCTGTAAATCCGAGCTTGTTCCGCTTCAGTAGCATCTCGAAGTTTCCCTACTACCCCATAAAGTTTGATAGATGGGTAGTGTTTAAACTTTCCACTAAACAATGATTTTAACCAAAACCAAAAGCCTGAATTCACAGCCAAGACGCAGATATTTGGGTTTTGTACGGCGTTTTTTCGAATGGATGAAGTAAACTTTTCAAAGTAAAACCCAGTGGTTTCATCCTTATTGAGAAAGAGGGAACCAATAGGGGTAACTGTAGGAATATTCTCCGTATTTACGGAAGCAATGGCCGCAAACCGATTACTTTGAATGCATTTTCGGTAAAGTTTACGAATACCTAACCAGTTGTTTTTAAGCTGCTCTTTTTGTTGAACTAGCGTTATTGCATGCCGAGTTTTTTGACTTTCTGTAACCATGATGTTCTGAATTTTTCGGATGAGTTTTTTATAGGACCTATAGTAGAAGTGCGCACAGGAGAAAATCCTGAAAACTGAAGGGTAAGTTGCTTCAGTGAATGGTAACTAGGGCGACTATATCGGAGTCGGTAATACCAAGCGGGTTGGTCTAAGGTGCTAACGATTCGGGCAGACCGTCCAGTAAGGAGTTTATCCCACCAGAGGGAATTTTCTCGATATTTGAAGGCAAAGCCAGGCAGGAAAACACGATCAATGAATCCTTTGAGCAAGGCAGGAACGGAACCCCACCAAACGGGATGAAAAATGACGAGGTGATCAGCCCATTCAATGTCATCTTGAGCCTTAATCAGATCGGGTTCTAGTGCTGAACGTTTTTGATAACCTTGTGCTAGGTTGAGGGAAAAATCCATTTGAGCAAGAATCAACTCTCTCACTTCTGCCCCTGAAGCAATTGCTCCTTCCTTGTAAGCTTGGTGAAGTGCAAAATTGAAACTTTCTAAATTTGGATGACCTTGAATCAATAAAATCTTCTTATTTGCAGATGTTGAAGCCATTTTGTTTGATTGAAGTGTAGAAATATTAAAGTTTTAATGTCCCAATAATCAGCAAGGCAATGACCACACAAAGTGGGCTATAAACGAGCGTATCGTAATGGGCAAAAGGAGTGTCAGCTACTTGCTTAAAGAAACCAACGTACTTAAATTCCCCAATTGCTCGTAACAGGAAGAGTATACTGATTGCCCAAGCACTTACACTAATGAGCTTAGGAACTTGCCCTTTGGCTTGAAAATAAAGCACAGCGATGCATATCCCTGCCATAGCCAACAAAATGAATGCAATCACGAGTGTGATTCCTGTGGTGGGCGAGAGCATTTTTGGACCACCTTGCCCAGCTTGGGGAATGACCAAATCTATCCATCGCTCACCTCCGAACGCCCAATACACATGGATAAACGATAAAAAACAGAGTATAATAGTCGCTAAAATTCCTGTAATCGTATTCATGATGATGAATTTAACAAACCATACTGTATGGTATGTTTTGGATTAAAAAAATTACCAAATTTGTATTAGAGCTAGTTAGTTTTTGAGTTAATCATTCCTTTGTTCGTATGCGTGTTAAAGCATATTTGGCATATCTCGCTTCAGGTGTTTGCTCCAATGCAATTCTTGATATAAATCACATAAGTCCCTTACTTCTCCATCAAACTTTTTCGGATACATCTGCTGAATGCCAATGAAAGTTGCATATTCTAATTTAGCGCACATTAATGCTTTGTGTTCTTCTAAGCCTGCCTTTATAAACGTGTGTTGCAAGTATTGAATACGGATTTCGTCTACTTGCTGTAAATAGGTCTGAACGGTCTCGTGATAAAACCCCCATGATCGAATAGCTGTTTCAATGGCCTGCTCATTCCGAAAAATCATCTCATTCAGAATTTGTAATCGTTCGAGAGGTGTTTTACCCTTATTGGCTTGATCTATAAAATCTAGTGTGTATTTCTGTTTCCACTTTTTCATCAATTCTTCAATGTAATGACTAATGCTTTTAAAATGATGATAAAAGGAACCTCGTGTTACTTGTAAACGTTCACAGAGATACAGAATTTTAATTTTGTGTTGGGCAAACTCTGATAGTATTCTAAACCCTTCAATTAACCAATCGTCTTTTGTTAATCTTGCCATATGTCAACAAATATACGATTAAAAACAAACAATACAATATTGTATGTTTTATTTGTTATTATTTCAAAATAGTTGCTGATTCATGTACAATATCAACCTTAAAAAGTACAAGAGTGCTTAAAGATGGGGAAAAGAAATAGGGGAGGTAACTTCATTTTGGAACTTGTTTTTTATTTTTGAAGAATGAATGTTGGACAAGTTCTAAAGTTAAAACAGAACCTACTTTTGCTTATCGTAATCTTTTTATTAAAATTATTGTGACGGAACTTTAATTTACTGATTCACGGGAAAGCCGATACTTAGATTCATATAATTCTCTACAAGCCTTACAAAACACCATGCATATCTTTACGTTGTTAATGTAGAATGGAATGTGTTTTGATAGCATTTGGCATAAAAATCCACTTGAAGGACTTCATTATTTGATTACAAAGAAGAACATGAAAATTCAAAAAATAGCCTTACTGGTACTAGCTTTTACGCTTTTTTTAGGAGGGGGAGTTTCTGCTCAAAAAAAGGATAAGAAGAAAAAGAAGAAAACAAAGAAAGTAGATCCATTATTTGCAAATGTCTCTAAGCTAAAATCGTCAGTATCAGATCGGGAAGAAGAATTTGCAATGGATTCATTCACAGAAGGAATGAAGTTTTTCATCCTTCAAGAGTATGAGAAGGCATTAGAGAAATTTCAGGAAAGTGCCGAGTTTGTGCCTGAAAATGCAGCTACTCAATATCAAATTGCCTACACCTATACTAAAATTGGAAAGTTTGACAGTGCTTTACCACATGCAGAAAAAGCACTAGAATTAGACGATACCAATGAATATTACTATGACTTATTAGGAGACATTTATAAATACAATGGAAGTTTCGATAAGGCAGTAGCTATTTATAAAAAGAAAATTGACAAGCTTAAACCTGTAGTTGAGCAATATTATTTGGATTTAGCCGCAGCTTATTTGTCTCAAGGAGCTTACAAAGAAGCCATTGGAGTGTATGACAATGCCGAAAAGATTTACGGATTCAACGAAGGGATTATTCGGCAAAAACAGAAAATTTACCTCAAAATCAATAATGTTGATAAGGCCATTCAGGAAGGAGAAAAATTATTGGCGTATTTTCCGAATAGCCCAGAGCTTGTACTCGATCAAGTACAGCTATTGATGACCACGCCGAAGATGGATCAAGCGGTAACCTTATTGGAAGATTTATTGGAAGAAAATCCTTCAGAAGCGCGTGCAAAGTTTTTATTATCAGATGTTTATCGCTTAAAAGGAGAGTCCGAAAAGTCAGCAAAAATGCTGGAAGAGTCTTTTAAAAGCCCAAATCTAGGCTTAGAGCTGAAGCTAGATGTACTTGCAGGTTATTTGCAGCGTATGCACAATGCTGCTGAGCGCGAAATTGGTTTGAAACTCTCGAAAATAACCGTGGAAACGCATGTGGATGAACCCAAGGCGAATGTGATGTATGCTGATTTTTTAATGGCCTTACAGAATGAAGACAATAAAATTAAGGCAAGAGAACATTACATGAAGGCGGTAAATCTGGATGGAAATGATTTTAACTCTTGGCGGCAAATTGTAGGTATCGACTTTGAGTTGGGGCAAATGGATAGCATTGTCAGCCACACTGAAAGTGCATTAGAGTATTTCCCCAATCAAGCGATTTTTTACTTACAAAATGGAGCAGGCTTAATGTCACTCAAAAAGTATGAAGAAGCAAGGGATGCGTTGGAACAAGGTAAAATGTTGGCAACAGGTAATCCGCAAATTGCCATGCAGTTCAATTCTTATTTAGGCGATTTATACCACAATCTCGAAGAATATGAACAATCTGATGCGGCTTTTGAAGCTGTTTTGAGTTTTGATAAAGACGATTTACATGCACTCAATAACTACAGTTACTTTCTTTCTTTAAGAAAAGAAAAACTCGATCTGGCCGCCAAAATGAGTGCCCGCTTGATTGAACTAGAACCGAATAATGGAACTTATTTAGATACCTATGGCTGGGTGCTCTACGTGCAAGGAAAATACGAAGATGCTCGAAAAGTATTAGAAAAAGCCGTGCAACATACGGTCTCAGGTGCCGTGCTGGAACACTATGGTGATGTGTTGTATCGCTTGGGCGAGAAAGAAGCGGCCATCATACAATGGAAAAGGGCCAAAATTTTAGGAGGAGTAAGCGATGAAAAGATATTAGACCAAAAGCTGGCTGAGGGAAAGTTGATTGAATAGAAAATCATACTGGCTTGACTCAAAACGCAGTGGGCACTTCAATGCATTGATTTTAAAAGGCTTGGACTCTAAGAAGTTCAAGCCTTTTTGTATAGCTGCGATTTTAGCATGAAATTGGTTATAAACTAGCAAAAACAAGAATTGCTTGACTGTTTTTATGAAATCTATATTTATAAGTTACCTGCATTTGATAAATACATTTTTGAACACATTTATAGCTCATTTTTTTGTATTATCCTCTTCGCAGTAATTTCGGATAATCAGTGCAGTAACAACAATTCGTTTTATAAAAGGCTAAGCATCATTAACCATACATAACTATGAACTTTAACATTGAACAAAAAACAGGCTATACCTTTATTCAAGTGAATAAGGATAAGTTAGATGCCATCATTGCTCCCGTATTAAAAAAGTATTTTAGCCAACTCCGAGAAGAAGATGAAGAACAAATTATTCTGGATTTAAGTCAGGTCAAGTATATTGATTCTTCAGGGTTAACTGCCTTATTATTGGGTAGTCGGAAGTGTAAAAACTTAATCTTAGTGTCTCCACAAGGCATGGTGATGAAGATGCTCGAAATTTCTCAGCTCGATCATATTTTGACCATTGCTCATGGGTTGGAAGAGGCAAAGCACTTGGTGAATATGGAGCAAGTGTAGACGATTTGGGGCAGCATTTTCATGGATGCTGCCCCAAATCTGAAAAAATAAGTGTACACAGTTATGGTAACTCAAAAAGAAGCAGCAGGGCTGCCCCAGCAGAAATTGAACAGTTATTTATTCTGATTTACTAAAAGTAAGAACCGACCGTAATATTCATACGAATATTGGTATCATCCACATCGACATTAGGCGAACCATCTCCAATGAAATAAGGGTTGTATTGAAAGTTTTGCGCTTGACCAACAAAAGCAATGTCAGCGAAAAACTTTTTATTGCGATAGCCAAGGCCTCCTGTTAACAGTAGATTCGCTTCGGCATCAGGATTATTTTCATAAGGATGTCCGTAATATGCAAAGCCCGCTCTTACACGAAAATCAGCTAAGCGTGCCTCGCCTCCAATGCGAATGTTCCAGGCATTTTTATAGGTATTTCGGATAAACTCGTTTTCCACATCTTCATTATTAGCAAGAGCTCTAAGTCGAGTACTTCGGTAGCCTACATATTCTGCATCTGCTGAAATGAACCCTTTTTTACCCAGAAAAAATGAAAGACCTCCTTTTAAGCGATAAGGAGTCACAATATTGTATTCTGCTTCTAATACTTCTGTTTCTGCAAAGTTATTTCTAGGAATGTCGTCATATACAATTTCAAAATCGAACCATTCACCATTAATTTGCTTTTCGAAGAATACGGCCAATGAGTCGGCGCGGTAATTGGTGCTCAAACTGGCTTGGTACAAATCATTGACGCGAATGACCGTTGGAGTAGTGGCAGTTAATCCGAGCCGAATTCGATCGGTGATCCGAATGATGGAACCAATTTCAAGGTTTACTCCTGTACCAGTAATGTCTAATTCTTCAATGAGCTCCAGGTTATCGAATTCGAATGCGCCTTGAATGGTTTGCTCGCGATACGTTTTTTGTTCTTCAAATCGAATGGATTGGATGCCTACGCTCACTCCTAAATACACCCTATTGTTGATGTGGCCACCATAAGCGAAGTCCCATTCGTGATGAGAGCCTCTTCGCACAACTTCCTCCGATTGGCGAATGGGTTCAAATCGGAACGAAGAATACGTATCGGTACACACGCCTCCACATTCGGCTGGTAAGGTATCTCTATAATCTGGGTTGATTAAGAAGTTATTATAGGCCAAACCAAAAATATCTACAATTCCAAAATCTACTTGATTAAATAAATCATCGTAAGGAATGCTTAAATCTGCTTCATTTAATAAAAAATCAACAATGGTATTGTTGCTGTTGGTTGCTTCATAGGTAAAGGCGCTGTTGAAATCGTTGAGTTTGGTATAGGTAATGGCAAAAGTTCCCCTTTGTGTAGCGCCCTTACCATTTGTAATGGTTAACCCAAAGTGATTGATGTTAAAATTAAGGCGGTTATCATTGGTTTGTTCGCCGAAAAGTGTTGCATTGGCATTGTTTAAATTTAGGGTAGGGGTGATGGTGTATTGCCCTTTGCGGATGAAGCCTAGTCCTGCTGGGTTATTCGCTGCATTGGAAATGTCTCCACCAAGTGCGGTGGTAGCTCCTGCTAATCCTTGAAAACGAGCCGTTCCTCCAAAAGAAGATTGCGCAAAAAAGAGGGCATTTTCACTGAAGACTTGGGCTTGTAATTGAATTGTACCCAATAAGATGATAAATGTGATTATTCTTTTCATAAGCTAGTGAATTCCTAAAATGCTATATTTGACTTCAAAAATAACATTTTTGTCAATAAAATTAACAGGATTAACATTTTTAAAGTGATTTACACAAGAAAAGTTAACTTATAGCCCAAAGCTGTAACAAAAATGGATTTAGAGATAGCATTACTAATTGAGTATCAAGATTGAAGCATTCAACGCAATTATAATAAGATAGCACGAGGAATTGTTTGTGTTCATTGCTTAATTTTAATACAAGCAGGTGGGTAAAGTTTATGATTATGAAACCATGCTTAGGCTTTAAAAAAAGGGCATGGTTGGTGATGTTAATGTAAGGGAAATGAGTTAAATGGCCTCATTCAGCTTATTGAGGCATTTGTTCGTATCGTAAAAAATGAAATCAATTAAACTTTTTGAAGACTTCACCTGATGGAAATAGCATTGCTATTTCGTTTTCAATTTTTCCTTCTGCCGCAGCAACTCTTCCATCTTCTCATCTAAATTCTCTTCCGCAGGAGGAAGTTGCACATAAGCCGTAGGATCATCTAACACGATGGTTTGTAAATTATTGACTTGTCTTTTTAGGTCTTGATTTTCAGCTTCAAGTTTGTCTAATCGTTCCTGCAATTGTTGCACTTCTCCTGAGCCTAAGGCTGCTGCTCTTGCTTTGTATCGCGCTTTAAGTGTGGTAGATATGAATCCACCAATGATTGCCACAATCGGAATACTTACGGCTATTATGCCTGCTATATCACCACCATCCATAGTATTAGTTGTTTGAAATTTTTTGTTTTTCTTTAGCGAGTAAATCTAGTTCTTGGGTAAGGTTTCTTTCTTCATTTTTAGGAGGTAATGCATAATACTCCTTTTCATCAACTACAATCGTTTCCACATTATATAAGCGCTTTTTCAACTCCTCATTTTCTTCCAATAACTGATTCACTTTTTGCGCTAACTCTTTCACATTGCCCCCTTTTTGGGCTTTAATAAACTCGGTAACGTAATGACCAACCATCCCAATTACAGGGAGCGATAGCAAGGTCATTATAAGGATAAATATTCTTTCTGGCATACTATTCCAAACCTTTGTAAAAACTTTGGTAAAAGTTAATAGAAACTAGTGCGCTTCGCAAGTAAATTGTCGATGAATGGCGAGGTAAACGCTGCTATTGTTGTAAATTTTTAGAAAGGAACCTCTTCATCGGGTGTAGGCGGAATATTTCCATCACCTAAATCTGGCGTAGTTCCAGTATTCATTTTACTCGACATGGTAATGGTTTCGGCTGATCCTCCTTCTTGTTGGGTAAAATCATAAGCCGATGGGGGAAGGTTATTGTCAAAGTTGCCTCCGATGTACCCACTTGCTTCCCAATCTTGAAATTTGGTATACTTTCCGATAAATTTTAGGGGAACATTTTCCAATGAGCCATTTCGGTGTTTAGCAATGATGACTTCCCCCATGCCCATTACTGAGTTGCCTTCTTCATCTTCTGTAATCCCATAATATTCTGGTCGGTACAAAAAAATGACCATATCCGCATCTTGCTCAATGGAACCTGATTCCCGCAAATCGGATAGCTGAGGTCGTTTATCTCCACCACGGGTTTCTACTGCACGGCTCAACTGTGAGAGTGCAATGACAGGTACATTCAGTTCTTTCGCCAATTGTTTTAATGATCGGGAAATATGGGCAATTTCCTGCTCACGGTTGCCACCTTTCGAATCCCCACTCATTAACTGCAGGTAGTCAATGATGATCATCTGGATATCGTGTTGAGCCTTTAACCTTCTACATTTTGCGCGTAGTTCCAATACAGTTAAAGCTGGAGTATCGTCAATGAAAATGGGACAACTAGTAAGCCGCGAGGTTTTGTGTACCATGCGTTGCCATTCTTCATCATCCAGTTTTCCCGTCTTGAGTTTTTCACTTTCGAGTTCAGCTTCCGCAGAAATCAGACGTTTTACCAGTTGTACATTCGACATCTCTAAGGAAAACAACGCAACACCCTGATTAAAATCAACCGCAGCATTACGCATACACGTGATGACAAAAGCGGTTTTTCCCATGGCAGGACGAGCGGCAAGAATGATTAAATCGGATTTTTGCCAACCAGAAGTAACGCGATCCAATGCCGAAAAACCAGAAGGAACACCTGTAAGCCCATCTTTATGTTCTTTCATAGACTCAAGCTCTTGAATGGCTTCAGCCATGATGCTACGCATATCTGAATAGTTTTTTCGGATGTTCAATTCGGAAATCTCAAAGAGGTTTTGCTCCATCTGATCCAATAGATTAAATACATCAGTGGTGTCCTCATAAGCCTCTTTTTGGATGTTATTGGCAATAGCGATTAATTCTCGCTTGATGTAATACTGGAGTAAAATTCGGGAGTAATAAACAACATTTCCAGCTTGGTTAACGCGGTTAGTTAATTGAGTGATGTAAAAGGCACCTCCCACTTCCTCTAATTTTCCTAAAACACGTAGTTGATTGGTAGTCGTCAATATATCAATCGGCTCCGAGTTAGAAAATAGCTCTCGAATAGCCATAAATATCTCTTTGTGTTTGGGGTTATAGAACACTTCGGGCCTAAGCAATTCAATGACATCAATGATTGAATCCTTTTCAAGCATAAGTGCTCCTAACACTGCTTGCTCTAATTCTTGGTCTTGAGGTGGGATTTTAGTGAGTAATCCCGCATCAGCCAAATCTTTCTTCGTAAGCCTGGGTACTGATGATTTGTTTGAAAAATCTTTTTTTGCCATAACCACAAAATTAGATGAAAGAGATGAATCTTAATGGATGTATGGTAGATTTTCGATAAAAAAGTTAGCAGACATCAAATCCTAGCAAATCCTTTAGCGCATGTTTTAAAAATAATTTTATTCGTATCAAATTTTCCTATACTTTTGCAAGGCTATACAATTTTGAATATTTCTGACTTAAATAATTGATTATTAATCACTTACAAGAAAAGCTTGTTTGTTTAAGTCGTTGATAGTCAGTGTTTTAGAGAAGAGCTTTCAATGAGTGCAGCAATGCTCATTTTGTAGAAAAGGCTTGCTATTTTGCAAAAAAAGCCTTTTCTACAAAGTGAGCATTACTGCAATGACTGTATAAAAAGTTTTTACCTGAGTGATTAGTGGTTAGCTATATAAGATGAGTATTGGAAAACCGCTAACTAAAAACATTTAATTTCTAAACAATAGCCGATTAAGAGCAAAGCATATAATGAGAATTCATTTCATTGCAATAGGAGGGAGTGTGATGCATCATTTAGCCATTGCCCTCAAAGAAGAAGGGCACCAAGTAAGTGGTTCTGATGATGTGATTTTTGATCCTGCTGAATCTAATTTAAAAGAAGCAGACTTATTTCCCGATCAATTGGGTTGGGATGCCAATCGAATTTCCAATGAACTGGATTTGGTCATTTTGGGCATGCATGCTAAAAATGATAACCCAGAATTGGCTAAGGCCCAAGAATTAGGCCTCAAGGTATATTCTTATCCAGAATTCATTTACGAGCATTCTAAAAACAAACAACGCATTGTTATTGGAGGAAGCCATGGCAAAACTTCAGTAACTGCGATGATTTTGCATGCATTAAACCAGGCAGGCAGAAAGTTTGATTATGTGATTGGTGCTTTGCCTCAAGACTTTGAGTCAACGATTCGATTGTCGGAAGATGCCCCCATTATTGTGGTGGAAGGCGATGAGTATTTGACTTCGGCACTTGATCCTACGCCTAAATTTCTTTACTACCAAGCCCATATCCGTGTAATCACAGGAATTGCGTGGGATCATATCAATGTGTTTCCAACCTTTGAGGGCTATGTAGAACAGTTTAAGCGTTTTGCAGAGCAAGCACCGAAAGCAGGAACATTGATTTACAATACCTCAGATAAAGTGTTGAAGAAGCTAATCAAACAAGCCGATGTTCGACATGATGTGGTGCAAATTCCTTACGAAGCTCATAAATATAAGATTAAGGATGGTCAAACTTTATTGAGTAACCATCGAAAAGAGCAAGTTCCTATTCATCTTATAGGGGAGCATAATATGTTGAACCTCAATGCGGCAAAACAGGTTTGCTTAAAAATTGGCATTTCTGAGGATGATTTTTATGAAGCCATTTCCAGTTTTACAGGGGCTAGTATGCGTATGGAACTAGTTGATGCTAATGAAAACGCTAAAGTATATCGCGATTTTGCCCATGCTCCTTCTAAATTAGAAGCGACAATTAATGCGGTAAAAAGTCAATTCCCGAAACGTACTTTAGTGGCTTGTATGGAATTACATACCTACAGTAGCCTCAACAAAAACTTCTTGGCAAATTATAAAGACACCATGAAGAAAGCAGATGAAGCTGTGGTGTTTTATAATCCTAAAACAGTTGAAAATAAACGTTTAGAACAAATCAGCGATGAGGAGTTACGATTAGCGTTTAATGACAAAAAGTTGCACGTTTTTACTGATGTCGCTAAAATGAAATCTTTTTTATTGGCTCAAAACTGGAAAAATGCCAACTTGTTGATGATGTCATCGGGCAATTATGCCAATTTAGATATCAAAGAACTGAGTAGTCAGCTATTAAACGGAAATTAACGTCAATAACGCAGGTTTACCTGCGTTTTTTTATACCTCATATCAACGATGTACAAGCAAATTCTTCGTCCTTTATTATTCGCTTTCGATCCTGAAACGATTCATCATACTACGGCTTCGGCCATGCAAGCTACTTTTGGGATTCCATTTGCAAAAAGCCTTGGAAATGCCATGTATCGGGTTGAGCATCCTTCGCTGGAACGAGAAGTATTTGGGTTAAAGTTTCCCAATCCCGTTGGGCTTGCCGCGGGGTTCGATAAAGATGCCAAGTTGATCGATGAAATGTCTGCCTTAGGCTTTGGCTTTGTCGAAATTGGCACCTTGACGCCCAAACCACAAGGCGGAAATCCAAGACCGCGCTTGTTTCGTTTGCCAGCTGATGGAGGCATTATTAATCGAATGGGCTTTAATAATGAAGGGGTAGATGCGGCCGTAAAACGCTTGGCTAAACGCAAATCGAATATCATTGTTGGCGGAAACATTGGCAAAAATAAGGTGACCCCCAACGAAGAAGCCTACAAAGATTACGATAGCTGCTTCGATAAATTATTTGATTATGTGGATTACTTTGTCGTGAATGTGAGTTCTCCAAATACTCCTAATTTGAGGGCGCTTCAAGATAAGGAACCACTGACTAGGTTATTGTCGGGTTTACAAGAGAAAAATCAAGGGAAAGCGACACCTAAGCCCATTTTATTAAAAATTGCTCCCGACCTCACACAATCTCAATTAGATGATATCATTGAGATTGTTACTGATACGCAAATCAATGGAGTAATCGGAACGAATACCACCATTAGTCGAGAAGGGTTAAGAACACCGAAAAATAAAATTGACCAAATTGGAAATGGGGGATTGAGTGGTCAACCATTAACACATCGATCAACAGAGGTCATTCGCTATCTAAGTGAGCAATCTAAAGGTACTTTTCCGATCATTGGAGTGGGAGGAATACATTCGGCAGAAAATGCGTTGGCTAAATTGGATGCAGGAGCAAGCTTAGTTCAAGTGTATACCGGTTTTGTATATGAAGGGCCTGATTTGGTGAAGCGCATTAATCGGGCAATCATTCAGCGGTCGAAATAAGTCATTATGAAGTATTTATGTTCCGCATGAGATTTGCGGAACATAACACCGCTAAATTTTATCCTTCTTGCGCTTGTTGTTTACCCGCATGAATAGCTCCATTCGAGTCTACTTTGTATACTTTTTTAATCACTGTACCATCCAATACCGACTGGTAGCCCGTATTCAAAATCTCGCGCATAATTTCTTTGTCAAATATGAGTGAGTTCTCCGTTTTGTCCACTAAGCTTTGAGACATGAAGTAGAAATTCAAATCAATCTCCATGTTATGCTCTTCACCAAGCTCCACCTGCAGTTTAGCATTCTCAATATTGTCTTCAGCAACATCTACCGAAAGAATATTGATGGCACGAAACAAGGTGTTGATAAACGTACCTTTAGGTGCCCAATCTGTATCTGTGAATGTGGGGGTGTTATGCACAACTACATCAATATGGCGTGCGCCTTTGCCAATCACATAAGAAATAGGCAAATAGTCTTTTAATCCTCCATCTCCCCAATATCGCCCATTTTTTTCCATCAACGACATGAATACGGGCTGGTTAGCAGAGCCCCAAATCCAGTCAATCATGTCTGTGTAGGAATTATCTGCAGTAGATTTGAAGGCAGTTTCATTTTGGGTAAGGCAAGCCAGGGTTGCTGTAAACTCACAACCTAGTGCTCTAATTTCATCGTAATTAGATTCTTGGAAGAATTTGGGAATGAGCTTGCGTAAATTCTTACTTTCACCTACCGTTTTCTTGTGGAGAATAAGTCGCCAAAGTACTTTCAGCAAACTGAGCTTCCCTTTCTTATTGAAAGGGTTGTAATTAAAAATGTCCTTTTGTCGTACTGAAGTATAAGCCTCTTCTAAGGTATCAAAATCTCTAGTTAACACTAAAGGCCCCATTA
>JBMYQA010000081.1:0-21398 GCA_049600855.1 Flammeovirgaceae bacterium
AAGTCCTTTTTTTGCAGAATAACAAGTATTTTTTACAAAGTGAGAATTGCTGCTTATAGCCACTAAAAATTAAGTATTTTTAAGAAAGGTAAGGGGTAAGAAATGTGATGTCACTTATTTAGCAAAATAGCTTTCTACCTCTTTAGCTACTACCTGCCCCGAAATTAAAGATGGAGGAACGCCTGGGCCGGGTACGGTTAATTGACCCGTAAAATACAGGTTTTTTACTTTCTTTGATCGCATTTTAGGCTTGAAGAAGGCAGTTTGACCAAGTGTATTGGCTAAACCATAAGCATTCCCTTTATAAGAATTGTAATCTTGTTTGAAGTCTGTTAAGGCGTAACTTCGTTTCAACACCACATGCTGACGAATTTGCTGGCCTGTAATGTGTTCAAAGCGCTCCATAATAATGTCATAATACTTCTCGCGCATTTCGTCCGAATCTTGCAAATCTGGGGCAATAGGAATGAGAAAGAACATGTTTTCATGTCCTTCAGGAGCTACAGTATCATCCGTTAATGAAGTGCTCGAAGCGTAAAATAAGGGTTTGGTAGGCCATTGAGGATTGGTGTAAATCTCTTCTGCATGCAATTCAAAGTCTTCATCAAAAAACAAATTATGATGTTGAATGCCTTGCACTTTTTTGTTTAAACCAATGTAAAATAATAAGCTAGAAGGAGACATGGTACGCTTATCCCAATACGTTTTATTGTAATTGCGATACGGAGCATCTAATAACGACTGGTCGGTGTGTTCGTAATCACTTCCCGCCACTACTAAATCGGCTTCAAACTCACCTTGATCGGTGATTACCCGCCTAGCGACTTTGCCATCTACTACAATTTTTTGAACAGTATGACCTAATTTAATTTGTACGCCCTGCTCTTCGGCAATACTCACCATTGCCTTAACAATCTCATTCATGCCTCCTTGCGGATACCAAGTACCCAATACCAAATCGGCATAATTCATCATGCTGTACATGGCTGGCGTATTTTGAGGAGTCGCTCCTAAGAATAAGACGGGAAACTCAAGGATTTTTATGAGTTTGGGGTTGGTGAAATATTTCCGAACATGCTTACTTAAAGATTGAAGCATCTGAATTTTGAAGCTTTCCTTAATGAGTCTAAAGTCGATAAATTCGGTAATGGAATGACTGGGGCGAAAGACATATTCACTCATGCCGACCTTGTATTTGTATTCGGCTTGAGCTAAAAACTCCCGAAGACCTTGACTACTACCTGGCTCTAACTGCTCAAATAGGGCTTCGAGTTCATCCATGCTTGCAGGAATATCTATCGCATCATCTTTCCCAAAATACACCCGATAGCCCGGATCCAAGCGTTTGAGGTCATATAATTCACTGGTTTTCTTCCCAAATAAGGCAAAGAAATCGTCAAAGACATCAGGCATCCAATACCAGCTTGGCCCCATATCGAAACGAAAGCCATCTTTTTTCCAAATTCGAGCACGACCGCCAGCCTGATCATTCTTTTCTAATAAAATGACTTCATGTCCTTGCTTGCCCAAAAGTGCAGCAGCCGATAAACCCGCAAACCCAGCTCCAATAACAATTACCTTTTTCTTTGCCATAATGCTTGTTCAGTCTAAAAAATAGGTTTAATCCCATATTTGTTTGAAAACCAATCATGAACTAAACCGATCTAAGGGAAAAAGGTTTAAACTAATCTTGAGTGAGATACGTTTCCCACATTTGCTCATAACGTGCTTCGAGAGTTTCTACAAAGTGCGCTGTATCAAAGAGCTTAGAAGCTTTTAAACCATGATCAAGTTGTTGTTTCAGCTGTTGAAGTCGCGATGGGTTTTGACTTAAATTCACCGCTTTTGTAATGTAATCAGCTACAGAGTGGGTAATGAGTTCATCTAAACCAATCTTGGACAAAATACTTCCTCCGATGCGAGATGCGTAAGTATTTTTGCTCAGGGTCAGAATGGGTAATCCTGCTTGTAAAGTACCCACCGTTACTGCTCCTCCATTAAAATTAAAGGTATCTAAAAACAAATCCGCATGTCGGGTACGTTCGAGGTGTGCATCTAGTGGGACTTTATCACAGTAAATGATTCGATCTGTCGAAATGCCTCGTTTTGTCACTTCTTTAAGCAAGTTTTCTTGCACAGAAGAATTGGGTTGGGCAGTCCAAAATACGCTGTTAGGAACTTGTCGAAGGATTTCCATCCAAGCATCAAAAGAAGTAGGATCAAACTTGTAGGAAGCATTGAAGCAACAAAATACGAAAGCATCCTCAGGTAAATGCCAATCAGCACGTTGGGTCTGCTTTTCAGAAATTTTCATGGGAGAGCTCACAAATGCTTGTGGTAAATGAAGTATTTTTTCTGAATAAAAAGGCTCGAGCTCAGGAGGAATGCAATACTGGTCTGAAAAAGCATAATCAATAAAATCAGCTCCCATGGTATCCAATAAACCGATGTATTGTGCTTGGATAGGCGCGGGTTGCAAAGCCATCACCTCTGTACGGGTGTAAGAAGTATAACCACCTAAATCAATTAAAATATCAATTTGATCTTCATGGATTTGCTTAGCTGTTTTTTGGAACGACCAATTGGAAACAGGGGTAAATACATCGCAATGTGCTTTAATTTTTTCCTGAATCTCATCGTCTTTTACCAAAATTAATGCATAGGCATAGATTTCGAAACGATCGCGGTCGTGGTATTGGAACATGTCTTGAATGAGCGTGCCTACAGCATGTTTTCGAAAATCGGGCGAATAGTAACCGATTCGGATTTTATCTTTTTGTTGCTTCTGAAATTGAAAGTTCAAGCTCCGTTTAATGCTTGCTACCTGCGTATTCAAATGTTTGGCAGTATGTTTTGCCGCTTTTAAGTGAAGCACAGGAGGAATGGGGAAGTAATTCAGTGTAAGAATGGGGATAAACCCGCCTGTTTTTTCTTCGAGTATCACCTGCTGATTGATGGCCTCCACCAGCATTTTTTCATCTTCTTGTCGAGTGTCCCAATTGCATAAGCGTGCCGTCAGTAAAAGGTATTCGTAAATGGCTGCAAAATTATTGGGTTTTAATGCCTTTGCTTGTTGGAAATGGGTCAATGCCAACTGAAAATCGTCTAAATCTTGGTAAGCTCGCCCTAAATAAATGTGATATTGATCAGATTCTGGGTTGAGCTCTAATGCTTTTTTGAAGTGACTTAATGCGTCTTCTTTCCGACCATTTTCTGATAATACTACCCCGTATTGAAAGTTTGCTTCTGCATGATTAGGATCAATCGCCAAGATTTTTTTTACATATTTAGCTACTTGTGTATAGCTTTTTACATTTCCATAAATGGAAGAAGCGAGCTCCAATAAAGTAAGGTGATTGGGATGTAATTCAAGTCCTTTTTTAACGACTTGCAAGGCTTGCACCCATTCATGATGTGCCATAAATAATTGGGTAACTTTTTCATAGGGTTGTACCCAATTGGGATTGCGTTGTAAGGCTAACTCGAAATGGGTTAAGGCTTCTTGTTTTTGTTGCCGCATAGCATAAATTGTCCCCAAGTTCAAATAGGGCTGTGGCAGTTCGGGTTTGGCTTTTACCACTTGTAAGTAATAGTTCTCAGCCTCTTCCAAGCGATTAAGGCTGCTCAATACATTGCCTAAATGATTGGCCGCATTGTAATTGGCTGGATTGATTTCCAATGCCTGCAAGAAAGCCTGTTCCGCTGCTATGAATTGCTGTGCATTTCGCAACAGTTTCCCTTTAGTCACATACACCACATCTTGCTGATCGTGCAACTCAAGCGCTTTATCTAACTGAGCTAAGCCCCGTGTTTGTTGGCCGTGTTGGTATAGAAACTCACCCCATTTCATGAGGTAATGTGGATTTTCTGGTTGTAGGTCAACTGCTTTTCCTAAATATTCTTCTGTTTTTTGCCAACGTTGTTGCTTCCATTTTAGCATCGCCAGTAAAAACCAAGCATGAGCGTAATCAGCTTTCACCTCAATGGTTTTTCGGTACAATGCCTCTGCTTCAGCAAACTCGCCTGCTTTATAAAATTGTACGCCTTGCTGAAGCCATAAGGATAAATCGATGCGTTTTTTCATGGAAAATCAAATGGATGTTTTGTTGAAAAGCTTGAATGATTTTAGGAGTAAATGTTAGAGCCTGTTTTGAAAATAGTCGCCTAAAAAAATCAAGAATACATTTCCAAACAGCCTCTTTAGACAAGCTTGTTTAGTGTGCTTCGTCAGAAACTCTTGCCCAATACGTGGATTCTGGAATAGATAATCCTAATTTATGATCGGGTTTCAAGGTGTTCATAATGCCTGGACGAATCATATTAGGGATGACCTGAACATCGTAAATCTCATCTACTGAGCTTTGGTATTTGATGTCGCCAATAAATGCTCCTGTAGGCAGGTGAAATATCGCAATGCCTGCTTGGAGGGCTTTGTCGGCAATGGTGAGCTTGGCAAAGGTCGATGAGTTTTTTCGCAAGCGCGATAGTCCAACAAACACATAATCGCCATATTTTGCCAAACCTCGAACAAAACCATCCACTTTATTGACAACCACATAGTTTCCCGTTTGCTGATCGAGTTGAATTAATTCTCCTGTAGCTGAAAGGAGTACATACAGTTTCCCATTAAATAAGCGAGGCGAATGTGGCATGGCTAAATTTTGAGCAACAAGTTCATTCGAATCGATATCCATAATAATCCCATCAGTGGTAATGACCTCACGCCAACTTTGCTGTGTATTGCCCTGATTAAAAGCCGATACATATTTAGGTTTACCGCCTTGCATCGCCATACCATTCAAATGGCAGCGGTCTTCGGATGCTAAATCCGTGATGAAAGGAGGTTGCCATATGGGGCGAAAGTTATAGTCATCATCAATTTTAATAAGGCAAGAGAAGGAGGTATTTACCGCATATAAAGCTCCATCATCTCCATAATCTAAATCATGAATATCAATCTGACCAGTATAATAAGTCGCTCTTGGCATAAATAAGCCATCGTACGTATTGGGTTGCTTGGGATAGAATGTGGCTAATCCTGGTGAGTTGGCTAATACAATCACTTCATCTTTGGTAGCAATGGCCATTTTACTATCTTTTAGCGTAATGCCCATGGCTTTATCAAAAGTGCGCGGCAATTGCACTAAGTATTCATGGTCTTTAGGACTGATAAAAATGACTTTGCCTGCTTGGTATGTACTAATTGCCAGCGTGCATTGCAATTGCATCAATAATTCAGGAATATTTGGGCTGTACGTACAGCTAAAAGGAGGAAGCGGTTGGGTTGTTGTTTGCATAAGTTAAAGTTGTAAATCAAAGTACCAAGATACTTAGCTGAAATTATTCCACAAAATAGCTGGATGTCATAGAAGGAGATGCTACAGAGATTATTATTTTTGTTTAGGGGCTGGTTTAGCATAAACTTTGGCCTGCAAATGTCAAACAGTCTCTTGCTATTCATTAAAATTGTTTGTCAACTAAATTATTCTAGCCTTGGAAGAAATACTAGATGTCATTAAAAAGATATTGAATTTTAACCTCATCAGTTTCGATCATTATCAATTAACTGTATTGGGGTTAGTTATTATCATTGGCGGCTACTTTGTGTTGTGGAAGGCGCTCAATTTATTTGCAGCTAGAATCAACAAACTCTTTTTCATCAGGGGCCGAATTGACTCGGGGCGACAGCATTCCATTGTATTGATTGTAAAATATGCCGCGAATACCATTTTTATCCTGTTTTGCTTACAGTTAATTGGGATTAACCTTTCTTTGGTACTAACGGGTTCTGCGGCTTTATTGGTGGGTTTAGGCTTTGGTATTCAATCGATATTTAACGATTTAGTATCGGGCGTAATTATTTTATTTGAGGGCAATGTAGACAAAGGGGATATTGTAGATGCAGGAGGATTAGTGGGTGAAGTGGAGAAATTGGGAATTCGAACATCACATGTGCGTACCCGAGAAGGGGTGACGATTGCCGTGCCAAATTCTAAGTTTGTATCTGAAAATGTCATTAACTGGACGCATGAAGAGCAGAGTGCACGATTTATGGTAGGTGTTGGTGTGGCCTATGGGAGTGATGTACAATTGGTGAAAGAATTACTACTCAACTGTGCCAAGGAGCATCCTGATGTAGCCTCAACACCAAGTTCCTTTGTGCGTTTTGTGAACTTTGGAAATTCTTCGTTAGATTTTGAATTGTATTTTTGGTCGGAGCACATTTGGGTAATTGAAAATATTAAAAGCGATTTACGATTTGCGATTGATGCCACATTTAGAGAACATAAGATCACCATTCCTTTTCCACAAAGAGATGTGCATATGAAATAAGATACTGAAAATCAGAATAGGGGACAAAAGAGGGACATCGCAAACTGAAAATATAAATGCACTAATTTTACGAATGGCTTTGGAGCAATAATTGTGGAAGAGTTCCAAAGCGTTTGGCTAAAAAATAGATGGATGCAATTTTTATGTTGTAGCTTCAGCTACTAGAAAGCCGATTTGTTTAATTTGAATAGGCTTTTTACTCAATTGTTAGCAAATATCTGATAAATTCATTAGGTTATAGTAACCCATCAGTAGCACTATTGATCATCTAACTATGTTGGATTACCTTCTTTTTCTTGTGGGATTTGTTTGTTTGGTAAAAGGAGCCGATTTACTGGTAGATGGCGCTTCTTCCATAGCGAAACAATTTAATGTTTCTGATTTTATTGTTGGCCTGACCATCGTTTCTTTAGGAACTTCTATGCCTGAGTTAGTTGTCAATATTATGGCTAGTTTAAGTGGAAGTTCTGAGATTGCAATTGGAAATGTAATTGGAAGTAATATTGCCAATATTTTACTCATCTTAGGGATATCCGCAATGATTTGTCCCTTGCCCATCCAAAAAAATACCGTCCTCTCTGAAATCCCATTTTCATTAACCGCAACCTTATTAGTAGGCTTTTTAGCAAATGCTGGATTATTTAATGAAAATGGCCAAGAATTTAGTTTAAGCCGTTTCGATGGCGGAATTTTGTTGGCTTTCTTCGCTTTATTTATGGCGTACATCTTCAATTTATCCAAAGAAAGCCGCTTAGAAGAGGCCGCAGTACCAAAAGCCGTTGTTGTTCCTGACGATGAAATTAAAACGATGCCATCATCAAAAGCCATTTTATGGATTGCCATTGGTGTGGGTGGCTTGTTTTTAGGAGGAAAATGGGTAGTGGATGGCGCTATGGTTTTTGCCAAAGAACTGGGCTTCTCTGAAACTTTTGTTGGGCTAACCATTGTAGCCGTTGGGACTTCGCTGCCCGAATTAGTGACCTCTGCCGTAGCTGCTACAAAGAAAAAAACGGATTTGGCTGTAGGGAATGTCATTGGGTCCAATATCTTTAATTTGCTCTGGATTTTGGGGATAAGCGCTTCCATTCATCCCATGCCTTTCGATGTCATTACCAATGATGATATTCTGATACTGATCGGTTCTAGTAGTTTAATTATTTTCTTTTTAGCAACAGGAAGAAAAAATACCATCGATAGATGGGAAGGAGCCATCTTCTTAATATTGTATATTGTCTATGTGGTATACCTCGTCATGCGAGGTTAAGCCCAATTATCCTAAATTTACCTAGCCAATAACCAAATGAATGACGTATCTACTCCTGTAAAGGAATACCAAACCTTACAGCTCAGCATTGAAAATAAAATTGCCCACGTTCAGTTTAATCGACCCCAAAAAGCGAATGCATTAAATAAACTCGCGTGGGAAGAGTTAAAAGATTGTTTTGAACAGTTAGACGAAACGCCTGAAGCGAGAGTAATTGTGCTCAGCGGAAATGGGAAGCATTTCTGTTCTGGAATTGACATTTCACTGCTCATGGGCATGCGTCAACAAGTAGACGATAAATGCGAAGGCCGTATGCGTGAGAAGTTGCGGAAAATGGTTTTTCACTTGCAAGCCCCCATTAACGCGATTGAAAAGTGTAGCAAACCTGTGTTAGCTGCCATACATGGTGGATGCATTGGTGGTGGTGTGGATATTGTAACAGCTTGCGACATGCGTTATGCCACACAGGATGCTTATTTTACCGTAAAGGAAATTGATATGGGAATGGTTGCCGATTTGGGAACATTGCAGCGTTTACCCAAACTCATTGGTGAAGGAATTGCCCGTGAAATGGCTTACACAGGTCGAAAAGTAGCTAGCGCAGAAGCCAAAGACGTTCAATTAGTCAATTCGGTGTATGCCGATAAAGAAGAAATGATGGCTAAAGTGATGGAGCTAGCTCAATTGATAGCTGCAAAATCTCCCTTATCAATCAGAGGCTCCAAAGCGGTATTGAATTATACACGAGATCATTCCGTAGAAGATGGCTTGAACTTTATTGCCACTTGGAATGCCGCAATGATCATGTCTGATGACTTGGCTACGGCACTGCAAGCCTCTATGATGAAACAAACCCCTGAATTTAAAGATTAAATCGTATTATTTTCCATGACGAAGATCGTAGGAATTATTCCCTCTCGATATGCTTCTACACGATTTCCTGCTAAGCCTTTAGCAAAAATAGGCGGAAAGAGCATGATTCAGCGTGTGTATGAGCAATGTAAAAAAGCCAACTCGCTTACTCAAGTAGTCGTGGCTACTGATCATGAAGCCATTGCCAATGAAGTAAAATCATTTGGAGGAGCGGTCGTCATGACGGCTGAATCTCACCCCAGTGGTACAGATCGGTGTCATGAAGCGTATCAGGCACTTGGCGAAGCATTTGATTACATCATCAATATCCAAGGTGATGAGCCTTTTATCCAGCCTGAGCAAATTGATTTGTTAGCTGACTTATTGCAAGATAAGCAGGTAGAAATCGGAACGTTGGTAAATCCCGTTGAATCGTGGGAAGATTTCCATAATCCGAATGTAGTTACCGTCACTAAAAATGTTCGGGATGAAGCCATGTACTTTAGCCGCAGTCCCATTCCATTTTACCGAAACTCAGATGACTTAGCGGTATGGCTCAAACAGCATGACTATTTCCGACATGTGGGAATCTATGCCTATCGAGCAGATATTTTAGCAGAGCTGACGCAACTCGAACAATCGTCCTTAGAAAAAGCAGAATCGTTAGAGCAATTGCGCTGGTTAGAAAATGGCTACAAAATCAAGGTAGGCGTTTCTCCTTACAAAAGTATGGGCGTAGATACGCCAGAAGATTTGGAGAAAGCAGAAGAGTTATTGAACGGTTGAGCTATAAAAAGTGGTTCGTAGCATGGATGTAACACCTGCTACAAACCACTTTTAGCTTATCTACTTGTTTACCACTAGCCCTTAAATTTTTTAAAGACAGCAATTCCGTTGTGGCCGCCAAAGCCAAAGGTATTGCTCATGGCTATATTGACCTCCTTTTCGATGGCTTGTCCCGTTACAATTTGAAGGTGTTTTGGAACCGTTTCGTCAATCACTTCCGTATTAATGGTTGGCGGAATGATGCCTTCTTGAATGGCTTTAATGGAGGCAATGGCTTCAACAGCACCTGCTGCACCGAGTAAATGGCCTGTCATGGATTTAGTCGCACTGATGTGGAGATTCGAAGCCGCTTCGCCAAAGACGTGAGCCACTGCTTTTGCCTCTGAGGTATCACCAACAGGGGTTGAGGTCGCATGTACATTGAGGTAATCGACCTCACTTATATCCAATTGGGCATCTTGTAAAGCCAAGCGCATGGCTCGTTGCGCACCTTCACCTTCTGGATGAGTAGCAGTGAGGTGATACGCATCGGCAGTCATGGAAGCGCCCACAATTTCCGCATAAATAGTTGCCCCCCGCGCTTTAGCATGTTCGTATTCTTCTAAAATCAAGCAACCGCCACCTTCGCCCATCACAAAACCATCGCGTGCGGGATCAAACGGACGGCAAGCTTCTGCTGCATGATCATTGTTGGCTGATAAGGCTTTCATTGCGCCAAATCCGCCAATGCTCGCTTCAGTAATTGGAGCTTCAGAACCTCCCGTAACTACCGCATCCAAATGTCCCCAGCGCACGTAATTGAACGCATCCATGATGGCAGTATTGGCAGTAGCACAAGCTGAGATTACAGTAAAATTCATGCCTTGAAGTCCGTAATGCATGGAAATCACCCCTGATGCCATGTTGGTCAACATTTTGGGAATAAAAAATGGATTGAAGCGAGGTGTACCATTTCCATTGGCATAATTTTTTACTTCCTCTTCATAGGTCGTCATGCCTCCATTTCCCGTACCCCAAATCACGCCAATGCGCGTGCGATCTTCTTTTTCCAAATCTAAGCCACTATCCTGCAACGCTTGTCCACTAACCACCAAGCCGTATAGGGTAAAAGGATCGGCCTTTTTGACGGTTTTACGATCCAAATGCGCTTTGATATCAAAATCCTTTAGCTCACAAGCAAATTTGGTTTTAAAGTGGGTGGTATCAAATTTAGTAATCGGGGCAGCACCCGATTTCCCATTTTTTAAACCATCCCAAAAACTAGTTACATCATTTCCGATGGGAGTTAACGCGCCCAATCCTGTGATTACAACTCTTTTCATTCCGTTATTTGTTTTAAAGTATTTGTTGGTGGCCGCAAATCGTCCAATACAGCCTGATAGATAGTGTCAAATTGTGCTTTTCCCATAACCCGCGCGACTTGTAAACCAGCCATCATATTGGTGGTAATTAACATGGCACGGGTACGGGCAGCTCCTTGGAAGGCAAAAGAACCATTCGATCGGCCAAGTTCCAATGCCTGAGCCAACCAATTCCATAGGTGTTCAATCAATTCTTGTAAATCGGTTTGCAAGGAAGGCGGTAAATCCACAAATCCACCACTCAATGCCCCTACGAAGCAAATGCGTTTGCAATCATCTACCCGGCGATAGATGGTTAAAAATGCTTGAAGTTTAGCCCAATCATCCAGTTGATCCCATTGATCAAATTCTCGTTGTGCACGTGTGATAATGCGCTGAATAATTGCCTTTCCTAAATCTTCTTTCTTCTTAAAATGATAATGAATGGCAGCATGCTTGATGCCCAAGGTTTCCGCCATTTGGTAATAGCTAAAGCCCGCATAGCCATGCTGTTGGATGAGCCACTCGCCTAAATCGAGTAATTTATCTTTTGTTGTTTTCATAATTATCGCAAACTTACTTACTAGTAAGTAAAATTACAAATTCCTATAAAATCGCGGAAAGGAGAGGAAGTAGTGGTTAAATTGGCGTTGAACTATTGATTCACATGGGGATGAATGCGTGGTAAGTTAGCCCTCTGATGGAAAGCGCAGTTAGTTAAACTTTCCCAAATTATCTAACAACCACACTTTGAGTTGTTCCGCAAATTGGTAATCGGCATTGCCTCCTTTAAAGCGGTTTTTTAAATCTTCAATCTGGTGATCGGAAACGTGGTTCCGTTTCAATTCTTTGAAAAACTCGGCCATTTCTCCTTTGTTGATGAGGTTAGACAAGCGTTTGAAGGTTTCATTTTGGGTGTCTTTGATGCCTTCTACCAGTTCGGCAATGGAGATGTCTTCTGCACAGGAGCCACACTCGCGTGTTTCTTTGCCCTTGCTTTGGAATTTCTGTAACTGCTGAAATTCAAATAAATAGGGATGGTTCTCCGATTCGCATAAACCTTCGGGACAAGTACAAGGGATTTTCTCTTTTAAGGGAGGATTATTGAGCTTATCGTGAATGAAATCGAAATGCATGCGGATGATTGAAAGCAATTTATCGGCATGTTCACCCCATACTTCGATGCTAATAATTTTGATGGCAGCCACATCATTAAGGGTGACTTTCGCTTGGCTTCCTGAAAAAGTTAACACAACTCCATACCGCCAAAACAGTTCATCTTGAATGAACTCATGCATGCGACAAATAAAACGACTTAAAATGCCTTTAGGCATGAACGAATAATGATACTGGAAACGCAATAACTTGGTAGTGGAATTTGCAGGCGTGATTTGATCGACATGTTGTACGGTTTCAATGGGTAGCAACTCTGGAACAATGTATTCTTCACTACCGTGTAGTTGGAAAACCAGTTCAAACTTTTTCATCACTTTGAGCAAGAATTCGTGCTTTTCATCAAAGCGTTCGTCTGCCCAAATTTGTTCTAATGCATCAAAATGAAAGCGGCCTTTGGGGACCTTGGTGTTATCAATGAGGCAATAAGCGGCATCTGTTGCCCAAGCGGTATTGGTAACCACCGTATGCTTGAGTGCATGATCATCCTTAAAGTAAAGCACCACACCAATATCGTGTAAACGTTTAATTAAAAAATCTACATGTTTCTCTTCAAGCGCATATTTGGCCGCAATCTTTTTATACTGCTTAAAGCTGATGTAATCTGCCTGAATACCTTCCAACTCCTTTCGTACAGCTAAATGATCTTTATTCCAAATCTCGCGTGTGGTACGAATGGCGAGTAATTCTTGTTGAATATCATCCCGCAACTGATCTAGCCCCTGACCTGTTTTGCAAGAGGTTTTATAGAAGCCTTTAATGTGTGGGTAGCGGTCTTGCCAATTCTTCTGATTCAACTCGCCTTCATAAATATCGACTTTATTTTGCACGATGAAGATAGGCGCTTTATCCGATAGCAGCGATACGACCTCCAACCAATACGCAAAATCTGATTTCTCTTCTCCCTTTCTCGTCTCCCAGACAAATACATAGACGGAGTTTTTGGTAAGGAAAAATTGGTGGGTACCATAATTAATCTCCTGCCCAGCAAAATCCCAAATATTAGCGGTGAACTGAACTGCCTCACCGTTGCGTTGACAGCCTTTTGGGAACCACTTTTTGATGTTGATGCCTATGGTTGTTTTTCGGCCTTCAACAAATTGATAATTTTCCTCACTAATTGCTTCTGACAATTCAGTCTTGCCCACATCACCCACACCGACAAAAATGAGTTTGGCTTCATTGAGTTCTTTGCGATCTGAGGACTCAGCGATGGACTCGAGGTAACCTTTTATTTCTTCGAGGACATCACCTCCTTCCTCATAAAACTCAGATGGAATATTATTTATTGGGTTATTATTAATAAATAATATATCAAGATTTGCTAACTGTCTTAAGAAGTCTATTGGAATTATTTCTATTTCATTGTTGTTTACATGCAGTGTATTAAGTTTTTTTAATGTTAATAAGGGAAAAACATTTGAAATAGAATTATGACTTATATCAAGTTCAATTAAATTAGGAAATAATGAAATAGAAGATATGTTTTGGATTTTATTTTCGCTTAAATTAAGAAAGGATAAGTATTGAAGTTGTTCAATAAAATCAATGTTTTTAATATTATTTTGGCCTAAATCTAGGTGTTTTAAACATTTAAGAGATTTTATAAAGTCATAATTGTTTATAAAATTTTTACTCAAACGTAACCATTCTAATTGAATACATTCTTTTAAGCACGTGGCATCTTCAATATTGTTGTTGTATAAGTTTAAAAATCTTATTTCATGTAGATATTTCATGAATGTAACATCTTTAATTTTGCAACCATAAATGAGTAATGCTTTTAACTTTTTTAGCTGACTTAAAGTATTGTAGTCATTGATTTGGCTTAAACCTATATCAAGATAGTATAAATTTTTTAGGTGAAGTAATAGATCAAGGTTGTCAATAGAATTACCTACGATACTTAATCTTTCTAATGTTTTCAATTCTTTCAGAAATGAAATATCTATTTCATTTTTTTGCCCTCTTAACCTTCCATTTAATCTTAACACTCTTAGATTATGTGGTATGTATATTGGTATCTTTATAAGCGAATTTGTATTTCCTTTATTCTGTGAAGATATAAAATCATCATAATCAGTATAGTGAGTACTAAAGTTCAATTCTACTAAATGATCTGCATCTCTTAACAGTTTATACAATTCATCTTCCGTGCCATCTAATCCACATTTTCCCAAGTCCAAGAAAGGGTTTTTCGTCTTGAGGTTTTCCTCAATTAATTGTTGGGCTAATTCGCTCATGGGGTGTTTCGTTTTAGGTGCTTTATTGGTATGCGCTACTTTTATTTATTGAACTTATCTAATCATTAGTTTTTTCGAGTGAAAAAGAGTTAAGAAGCACTCAATTAAGCTGTTCCTCGTCAGGACGCTTTTTTGCAGTAATAGCATCGGAGCGATTGGCTGAGCCAGATGTTCCTCCGCTCTTTCAAGAAAAACGGGGCAGACCTTCTGCAACGCAAAGTGAGAGTTTCTTAACCTTTTGGAGCCGAAATAAATTAATGTTAGACAAGTTCATTAACATAAAACTAATCAAAATCTCCTAAATCCATTACATTAGCTTTATGGAAAAGATTACGATCACCGAGAAATTCGATCAGTTTTCAGCGCATTGGACGCCTAAGATTATTGGGGAGTTGAATGGGCAGTATGTAAAGCTGGCGAAGGTCAAAGACGAATTGGTTTGGCACAGTCATGAACATGAGGATGAGCTGTTTTTGGTGTACAAAGGCACCTTAATTTTAGAGTTTCGCGATCGGGTAGAACACATTGGCGAAGGACAAATGATCATTGTGCCGCGTGGAGTGGAGCATTTGCCCCGCACGAATGGTGAGGAAGTCTGGCTCATGCTTTTTGAACCCAAAGCTACCTTGCACACCGGTGATGTGGAGCATGAGCGAACCATCAATGATCAGGAATGGATTTAGGGGGTAACGCTTTTTCCCATTTCAAAAAAATCATTCGTACAATTGATTTATATTGTGGAGCACGCAAATTCAATTTTTTAAGCTATTTAACCATTCTTGAGCTATGACGAATCGTTGGCAAAAACTTGTCCGCCAGTTGCAACAAAAGAAATTTCGGAAACAAGAAGGGCTTTTTTTAGTGGAGGGCACCAAGAGTGTTCAGGAATTGCTGCGATCAGATTGGGAGGTAAGCGCGGTGTTTTATACCGAAAAGTTTGCTTCGGAAACGCCTGAGTTAGAAGCGTTTGATGGAATTGCCCAAGAAACGGATGGAGCCACACTTGAAAAATCGGGTTCCTTAAAAAGTAACGATGGGGCAATTGCAGTGGCTAAAGCTGCTGGAAATCAGCCCATTATTCCCGCTGGGAATTTTGTGTTGGCCTTGGATGATGTGCGTGACCCTGGCAATTTGGGCACTTTAATCCGCGTGGCCGATTGGTACGGACTTCAAGGGGTCGTTTGTTCCTTAACTTGTGCGGATTTGTATAATCCTAAAACCATTTCGGCGACCAAAGGCTCCTTTACTCGCATGCCAACTTATGTATGTGAGCTTTCCGAATACTTGAGCAAACTGCCTGCTGGAATGCCTTCCTATGGCGCGCTGATGTTTGGGGATAATGTTCATTTGGTCAAATTCCCGAAGCAGGGGGTGATTGTATTGGGCAATGAATCTAATGGTATTAGTCCGCAGGTAAAAGATCAACTCAAACACCACATCACCATTCCGCGATTTGGTCAAGCAGAATCGCTTAATGTTGCCATGGCAGGTGGCATTATTTGCGATAACCTTCGCAGGCCGTAATTACTTTACGGACTTACTTTCTACTTTTGCTCTACCAAACCACTTCACTGCGATTTCCTAATACCACAAATAACATACACTAACTCATTAGAATGAATTATCAACCAAGAATAGTGGTGCATACTATTCTATAAAAATATGAACTTATGCCTAGCAGTAAACTCGCTTTTTTTCGTTACATGTTGATTGACAAGATGTTGCGAAGTAAACAGAAGCCCTATCCTACGATTCAGGAGATTTTAGATGAGTGTCAAGATCAGTTTGGAGTACGTTCCATTTCTACTATCGAAAAGGACTTGGCCTCGATGCGTTTGGAGTTCGATGCGCCCATTAAATACCATAAGCGGATGCGAGGGTATTACTATGAAGACCCCAATTTCAAATTGATGTCTGTAAACCTCAATGAGGAACATTTGGTAGCGCTGGGTTTTGTGGAAACTTTTTTGGAGGAATTCAAGTTCATGCCCATTTTCAATGAGTTTAGTGATGCGGTTGATAAGGTATTGGATGGTTTGGAAATCACGAAACGTTTTAATTCTGATTACCGTTCGGTCAATAAGTTCATTCAAATTGATAAATCACCTTATTATAAGGGAAAAGATACGCTCAGTGATTTAATCAAAATCATTTCCGATCAAGACATTTGTTCCATTGAATACCAAAAGTTTGGTGCAGAAACGTCTAAATCCTATACCATTCACCCTTACCTTTTAAAGGAATTCAAAAACTTGTGGTACCTCATCGGTTATGTAGAAGATTACCAGCAAGTCAGAACGTTTGCGATTGACCGAATCACAAATTACGCGGCGATTAAAGAGCGTTACGATTTCATTCCTCCTGAAGATGTCAATTTCGATGCAGATGATTTTTTTAAGCACTGTTATGGCATCACCACATTGGATGGACAGTCCGAAAAGATCGTATTGGCTTTTTCTCCTATTCAAGGCAATTACATCAAAGCGCAACCCATTCATACTTCCATGCAAGTCATCCAAGACAATGAGGAAGCGTTTGTGGTAGAATTGCAGTTGGTCAACAATTTTGAACTCAGGAATTGGATATTGGGTTTTGGTGCTTCCGTAAAAGTACTTGAGCCCCAAAGTCTAAAAGAACAAATTCGGGAAGAGTTGCAGAAAGCGGTGAGTGGGTATTAATACCATTCGGTGATTTTCATAATTTGTAACGGAACAACCCTTGCGTTCAAAGTATACACTCGGAAGTCTGTAGACTTCCAACATGATTAGCACAAGTCAAAAGACTTGCGCTAGCGATTCCAATATAACATTCAAACCATGTCAAAATCAACTGATCATAAATGCCGTTGTGGGTGGGTAAAGTTAACGAATCCCACTTATGTGAAATACCACGATGAAGAATGGGGCGTGCCTATATATGATGATGCCACGCTTTTTGAGTTTATTGTGTTGGAAAGTGCCCAAGCAGGCTTGAGTTGGGAAACGATTTTAAATCGGAGGGAAGGCTATCGGGCAGCATTTGATCAGTTTGATTATCAGAAGATTGCTGCATACGATGAGGCAAAACAGGCAGCGTTGGCACAAGATCAACGCATTATTCGCAATAAATTAAAGATTAAGGCTACCGTGACCAATGCGCAAGCTTTTATCAAGATTCAAGAGGAATTTGGCTCATTTAGCAAGTATATCTGGGGATTTGTTGGGGGAAAGCCCATCGTCAACGCATTTAAGGACATATCGGAAGTGCCTGCCTCTACACCACTTTCTGATAAAATCAGCAAGGACATGAAAAAAAGAGGCTTCAAGTTTTTTGGAACCACCATTTGTTATGCCCACATGCAAGCTACAGGTATGGTGAATGATCATACCATAGCTTGTTTTCGCTACCAAGAAATCCTGAAAAATATCAATTAACACTTATTATATTGATAAGTATCAATGCAAAAGCAAATACAAATCAGATTCGCTTAGGCAAATACTCTATAATTTCACGATTAGTAATTAGTTGTTCACCTAACAAATTGAAATTATGAGTTTCAATCTTCATCAGTACAATATTGAAGTAGAAGAGGTACTAAGAAATAGTAGTGCCCCGAGTTTATACGAAATTGCCTTGCGTTACGAAAAGGGCACTGCCATTTCAGATGTTGGTGCGCTTCTAGTATACTCTGGAGAAAAGACAGGGCGAAGTCCAAAGGATAAGCGTGTGGTGAAACACCCTGATTCAGAAGAGCATATTGATTGGGGAGATATTAATATTCAATTGGATGAGCATGTTTTTATGGTAAATCACGAGCGTGCAATTGATTACCTCAACACCAGAGAACGCTTATTTGTTGTTGATGCATTTGCTGGTTGGGATGCAAACTATCGTTTAAAAGTCAGAATCGTCTGCACAAGGGCATATCATGCGTTATTTATGCAAAATATGCTCATTATGCCCACCGATGAAGAGTTAGCAAACTTTGGAGAGCCTGATTATGTGATCTTTAATGCAGGTCAATTTCCTGCAAACCGATATACAGCAGAAATGACTTCTAAAACGAGCATTGATGTACATCTTGCTCGAAAAGAAGTGGTCATTTTAGGGACAGAGTATGCTGGCGAGATGAAAAAAGGTATTTTCTCGATCATGAATTACCTCATGCCTTTAGAGAATGTACTTCCAATGCACTGTTCTGCCAATGTAGGCGAAGAAGGCGATGTTTCTATCCTCTTTGGCTTATCTGGAACAGGTAAAACTACCTTGAGCGCCGATCCTAAGCGCAAGCTTATTGGCGATGATGAACATTGCTGGACCAAAGATGGCATATTTAACATCGAAGGTGGTTGTTATGCCAAGGCCATTGATTTATCAGAAGAAAAAGAGCCAGATATTTACCGAGCGATCCGCTATGGAACTATCCTAGAAAATGTGGTTTACAACCAGAAAACGAGGGAAGTTGATTACAGTGATACTTCAATCACCCAAAATACAAGAGCATCTTACCCAATTAAGTATATTGATAATATTCAAATTCCGTGTGTTGCTGGGCATCCGAATCACATCATATTTTTAACGTGTGATGCGTTTGGTATCCTTCCTCCTGTAAGTAAACTTACACCAGAACAAGCGAGTTATCACTTTATTTCAGGGTATACGGCAAAAGTTGCAGGAACAGAGATGGGAGTCACTGAACCTGAGGCAACATTTAGTGCCTGTTTTGGAGCAGCATTTATGATGTGGCACCCGAACAAATATGCGGAGTTATTAGCTCAAAAGCTCAAAGAACATAATGCAACGGCATGGCTTGTGAATACGGGCTGGACTGGTGGTGCACATGGTACAGGTTCTCGAATCAAATTAAAATATACGAGAGCAATCATTACAGCCATTCAAACGAATATGCTAAATCAAGTAGATTATGAAATTGATCCTTGCTTTGGTTTTGCAGTACCTAAAGAATGTCCTGATGTACCTGCTGAAATCTTGAACCCTGTGAATACTTGGGCGGACAAAGCGAAGTTTGAAGAGTTGGAACAAAAGCTAATCTCCTTGTTCCAAGCAAACTTTAAACAGTTTGAAGCAAAAGTAAATCCTTTGATTACAGAAGCAGGACCTAAGTTAAAAAAAGTAACGCTAACAATGTAGATTAGGGTTAATAAACTAACAACGGCTTTCAACAGTTGGTTAAAACTGTTGAAAGCCGTTTTGTTTTAGCTACTGAGATTATCTGAAATCATCGTCATCATCAAAGTCGGAAGGCATGTTGAAAATGCCTCCAAGTAGGTCTTTGAACTGTAAGCCAGCCACGAGGTATTTTCGGCTTAACATCGAATATTCAGCCAAACCGTGGAGTACAAACTCCATAAAGAATAATTGTTCAGCAGCACTTCTTCTTGGAAATTGATTCTTGATGAGTTCTGCTAATCCGGGTACATTCATTAAACCTTCTTGGTATTCTTTATTGCTCGCATCATTTAGAATATCTAGCGATTCTCCATCCCCAAACCAGTCCATAATGGATTGATATAGACTGCCATCTTTCTTTTTCTTTTCCGCTTCTGGGTTAGGGAAATATTTGATAAACTGCGAGCGAATTGCTTTTCCAATTAAGCTTTGTGCAACAATGCCAGCTCCTTCTTGTTCGCCTTCATACACTAATTCTACTTTACCCGTAATTGAAGGTACCACTCCCCACAAATCAGAAACGCGGACATGGGTGTGATTCTCCCCATTAATCAAAGCCCTGCGCTCGGCAGCACTTACGAGATTTTCGTAAGCAGAAATGGTTAAACGGGCTGAAACGCCACTTTTCTCGTCGATGTACTCGCTCTCACGCGCTTCAAATGCGACTTGTTCAATTAAGTCCTTAATTAGCTCATTATCACTGACCAACCCTTTTTGCTCTTCTTTGATGTGAGCTTCTTGTTGGGTAATGGTTTTCCCAATTTCAATGGTTTTAGGATAATGCGTAATGATCTGACTATCAATCCGATCCTTCAAAGGAGTTACAATACTACCCCGATTGGTATAATCTTCTGGGTTTGCAGTAAATACAAATTGTAAATCGAGTGGTAAACGTAATTTGAAGCCTCTAATTTGGATGTCACCTTCTTGTAAAATATTAAACAGGGCTACTTGAATTCGCGCTTGTAAGTCTGGAAGTTCATTGATGACAAATAACCCTCGATGCGAACGAGGAATTAGTCCATAATGAATGACACGCTCATCTGAATAGGGTAATTTTAGCGTAGCAGCTTTAATGGGGTCTACATCGCCAATTAAGTCGGCAATGGAAACATCTGGTGTAGCCAGCTTTTCAGTATAACGCTCATTTCGATGAATCCAGCGAATTGGCGTATCGTCTCCCCTTTCTGCTACTGCATGCCGACCAAAGTAGGAAATGGGGTTTAGCGGATCATCATTGAGCTCTGAGCCTGCAATAGCAGGAATGTATTCATCGAGTAGCGTGATCATCAACCGCGCAATTTTTGTCTTGGCTTGTCCACGTAAACCCAACAGGTTAATGTCATGCATGGATAAAATGGCCCGTTGGAGATCAGGAATTACGGTTTCTTCATAACCATGAATGCCGAAAAAAGCATTTTCTTTATTTTTTAATTTTTGGATGAGGTTATACCTGAGTTCGTGTTTAATGGATTGAGACTGATAGCCTGCAGCTTTCAATTCTCCTAAGGTTGTTATTTTAAGCAATTGATCTGATGTCAATTTACTGTATTTATCTGATGAGGGAAGTCCAAACATAATGTATTTGCCTAGAGATTCTTTTGTTTTTGCTTGAAAATATACGCAGAAGTTATTAGAAAAGGAATCACTATTTTTATTGGATTCCAACGGCTAAAACAAAACTGCTATCCTTTAAACTACAAATGGAATGGGATAGTTTAGATTTACGAGATACTGAGTAGATTTTTTTCAAATCTTTGATAGATGATGTGTGCGATCAAGACAAACTTGAAGGGTTGTAAGGAAGTATAATTTTTTAGGTATGCGATGTTATTCTACATCTGGAGTCGTAACCGTTTTTTGGGAGTATGGTTGTTATAAGAACACCAAGTCTTCAATGGATTTGCCTCCAGGAAACTCGTGGATGCGTTGCAGTACTTTCGTTTTAGAGATGATCAACTCGTTTTTTAGGGGGGCAGAGCTTAGCTGAATAAACAGCTTTCTATTCTTAACAAAAAGCTTCGTGGTTCTTCGCGCAATGGGTTCGCCCATAATTTCTGTCCAAGATTGTCTAATCTGCTCGTGCCCAAATTTTGCTTCTAAGTTAGAAGTTTTTAGAAATGCTTCGACTACCGATTTAATCGGTAAAGTTTGGGAACTCCGATTAAAATGTACTCTAAACTTTTCAGCTTTCTTTTTCATGTGGTAAAGATACAAGGCGAGATTGGGAATGAGCTT
>JBMYQA010000082.1:0-21351 GCA_049600855.1 Flammeovirgaceae bacterium
AGGAGGGTACTTTTACCTGCCCCTGGAGGTGCCGTGACAATTAAGGCGTTTTTTTCTGCTAATGTCGTTCTTACTGCGGCAAGAATATCTTTTACAGGAAGAGCTATTTGAAATGGATCGAAAGCCAAGCTGATGTTGTTTTAAATGAATTACAATGCTATGGGCAGGAGGCGAAATTAGCAAATACTGCAATCTTTTTGAACAGGTGCTGAATTCTTTTGAGAATAAGTAAGATTCCCTGAAGCGAAAGCAGGCATCAAGGTAAATAGGCTATTGGGTTACCCAATGGATTTACTTATTGAATGTGGTTGCTTTACAGTAAACGAGTGTATCAATTGAGTGAAAAATGGAAAAGGTAATTGGTGAGTTTATCGTATTGATTAATGAGCGAGTGTTTTGTTCCCGTTTTCTGAAGAAACTTCCGATAAGCATCTACTAAATCAAGGAAAATGGGGTTATGCACGAGCTTAGCAGCCGTTATCCCCTTGAAACAACGATGCGATTGATTGTACAAAAACTTGCTTGGTTTATTTGGACGATCATTCAACAACTCATCCATGGCTGAGATGGAACTATGGGTATTTAAAAATTCAAAGCCTGTATCTTCCATAAAACGCTTGATTTCTTCACAAGCATAATAAAGATCGTCCTTCTCGGCTATTTTGTAATGGAAATACTTATTGTCAGAGAGTTTACCAATTGAAGCGACTAAGGTAAGCGCATCTTGTTGATAAGGTGCGTGATTATCTAAAAACTGCTGTGCCAATTCCTCAATCATGTTCAGGCGAATACCTAAATTCACTTCTAACCACAATTCACCTTCATAAGCAGAGGGGGAGAAGATGACACTTTGAAAGCCACAGCTTAACGTTCTTCGAAATTGCTTTTTATTCGGTAAAAGGTCAAACTCATAGTCGTAGAAGAAATCATACAACTCATGGTAGAGAATGGTATCAAATTCACTGACAGTCATATTCCCAGTAATTCTTGTGAGGTGAAAAATAGGTAATGATATAGTTTTGATGGAAGCATCATCTAACTCAAAGTTAGAAGAATGGATGGCATTTCAAATTAATTGAGAGATTAATAGGAGGCAACCGTTTGCGGGAACGTTGGTACTTTTGGGCTTTTCTAGATTTTGAAACCCATTAATAAAATATCATCAATCTGTGCGCGATCGCCCTGCCAGTCATCTAAAAAGGCTTCTAAGGTATGTTTTTGCGAAGAAAGTGGCAGTTGATTTACGCTCAATAAGATGTTGTGAAGATTTTTCTCTAACAGTTTGGTGTCGTTTTCGCCACCAAATTGATCGGCATAGCCATCTGAGTATAAGTAATAAGTGGTGTCATCTTTGAGCGGTAGCACATGCTTTGTAAAGTGCATTTTTTCGTTATTTAATCGGCTACCAATCGAAAGGCGGTCCCCTTTGATGATTTTTAGTTCCCCTTCTGTAACATAAACTAGCGGTCTTCTTGCGCCAGCATAAGAAATGGTATCTTCATCTCGATCAATTAGACAAATGGCCGCATCCATGCCATCTCTATTTCGTTTATCGGTTTGATTGAGTGATTCTTGAATGGCTTCATTGAGGTGAAATAGAATTAAATCAGGGTCTAAAATATTTTGTAATTTCACAATTTGGCTGATGTACACTTCGCCCAGTAAGGACATAAACGCTCCTGGTACGCCATGACCTGTACAGTCAACAGCCGCCACGACTGTTTTATTTCCAACACGCGTAAACCAATAGAAATCGCCACTAACAATGTCTTTTGGGCGGTAAATCATAAAGAAGTCACTAAAAGCTTCTTCTATCAAATCTAATCGAGGTAATAAGGCATGCTGTATGTTTCGTGCATAGTTAATGCTATCCGTGATTTTGTGGTTTTTCTTCGATATTTCAAGGTATACCGAAGCATTTTCTAGGGCAATACTGGCATAAATGGCAATGTTTCGGAGTAAATCTAAATGATAAGTGCTGTATGCTTTTTTCTTAAAGCTTTGTACAGTGACCACGCCAATTACTTTATTGCTAGAGGTGAGTGGAAGGTAAATCAATGATTTGGGGACATCGCCCACAAGCATTTCAATTTTGCGTACATAATTTCCAGATTCCTTTTCATAATCATTAATGAACACCTCCGTTTTGTGTTTAATACACCACGCAGAAAGGTGTTTGTATTCGGCCATGTCGTTTACATGAAATGGAAGTTTTTTCCCTTTTTCAATATAACCTGGAAACTCGATGCGATCCATGCGTTCATTGTAAATGCCAATTCCAAAACCTGCGGCATCCATTAATGCGTTTACGTGTTGATAAACTGCATTATTAATTTCCTCAATCGTAATGTGTGAGGTAATTTCTTGACCGACTTCACTCAATACTTTCATGTTTTCAAAAGTGGCTTGTAGGCGATCCCGTTGGATGAGGATTTCTTTGTTTTGTTCGGCCAATACATCGTGTTGCTCGGCAATTTCGGCATTTCGCTTTTCAATCTCTATGTTCTTTTGCAAAATGCTATCATTCGCAGTTCTCAGGTTTTCTGTCTGTAGTAAGATTTCTTCTTTTTGTTGTTCGAGCTCAGCATTTTTTTGCTGAATCTCATTGGTTCGTTTGGATACCAACCATTCTAATTTATCTTTTTCGCGTTGAAGCCTTCTGGTATTTAGCCAAAAGATGGAATAGAAGAAGACAATGCTCATTAAAATTCCAAAAAGAATGGCAGGAACGGTGCGGTACCAAGGCGCATTGATGGTAAATTGATAACTGGTATTGGATTCTTCGGCTCCAAAAGTATCTCTCGCTTTCACATAAAAGGTGTACTCGCCTTCATGCAAATTGGTATATTGTTTTTTGGTCTCATTGCTCCATTCCGACCAGCCTTCATCATAGCCTTCTAAGTAATAGCGGTACTGATTGGATAATTCATTTCCAAAACTAGGTAAGGAATAGTGGAAGGTAATGTTATTGTATTGATAAGGAAGACTATAAGTCATTTCCTTAGGTTGAATCTTACTGTAATATTTTGTTTTTGAAGGATAGATGCCATTAAACAGCACAGAATCTTGATTCAAGATGACTTTACGAATTTGAACAGGCATAACTTCTTGATCAGAAAGTAAAATCCTTGAATTATATTTAATTAAGCCATCTGGTCCACCAAACCAGACCACACCATCGCCCTCTGAGTAAATACATTCTACATAGGTGTTGAACAATTTTCTGAGCGATAAGGAATCTGATTTAAAGGTATACCTAGAGTTCGGGTCAATTGCATTCATCAATATCCCCTCTACCCATTGATCTTCGTCCTGACTAATGCTAGCCCAAACATTCCCCAACTTATCAATATTGAATTTATTAATCCCAACTCGCCCATCGCAATACCGCTTACCAAAAGCTGCCATTGGTGCAAAGTGTTGCTTTTCTTCATTCCAGGCATAAAAACCAGCGCCCGTACCAAAGATTAAATGTCCCTGATAGCGTTCAATCATAATACCGTCTTGAGAGCGTGGGGATACCAGTGAGTCGTGCATTTCAATGGTATAATCTTGCCAGTTTTCGGGCGATTTAAAATTGATCCGAATGACGTGATTAGGAGCTCCACCACACCACAAGTCCCCATTTTCATCTTCTTGCATGCTTTTGAGCGATTGACCAATATTTTCAATTCGGCCAACTTCTGTCCAATCGCCATTCACTTTTTCTAGGATATAAATGCCATTAGATGAAAAGTATACACGTGAGGGAATGACTTTGGATTGTAAAATTCCATAGGGTTGATGATCAGCCATAGGAATGAGTTCACCATCTACTAATTCGTGATCTCCACTTAACGTACTAATCATTAGTGAGGTTTTATTGGGATTCGATGGGTATTTAAATTCAGCTATGGCAGACATTTCCATGCCTTTTGTAGCGGGTACGAGCTTAAATTCGTTGTTTTCCAAATAATATAGCCCCGTAGTAGTGGCAGCATACAGCTTACCCTGATGTCGGGTAACCGCTACAACGTAACCCGTTAAGCCATTTCCCTCATCCCAATAATTGAATTTAGGGTTCGTAGAAACGCGTGCAATGCCATTATCGAGGGCAATCCATAGTTGGTTTTGCCGATCTTCCATGATATTCCATGCATAATCTTCGCGAAGTCCATTTTCTTTACTGAGGCGTTGAATGACTTTGCCTTCTTGACTGATAAAATACAAACCGCCGCCTCTAGTGGTCAGTGCAATCAAGCCATTTTCTAATGCTAAACCACTGCGAATGCCATAGGATTTTAAATCAGAAGCAACTTCACTTTCAAAAGGAGATACTTTGGTTACATAATGAATGCTATCGGAGAGCAAAAAGAGTTGTGCTTGCAACAAACGTCTAGGCGTACAAATTAAAAGCAAGCTATCATTGAGTTGGGTAATGTCTTCTACACTTACATCTACCGCAGCTCCACCTAAAACGGGTTGCAAGGTGTCTGAAACTAAAATGGATAAGCCTAATTCCCCTTGAGCATAAATCTTGTCCTTGCTTTTAAAAAGTTGTTGCCCAGCTAGTTCTTGATTTTCAATAAATGCTTCACCATCCCATTTGATTTGGAGATTGTTTACTTGAAAGTACATGCCTCTTTCAGAGGTATTAATGATTTTGACTACCTCAAAGTCTCCTTCATATACTTTGCGAAATTCGTCTAATAAGGATTGGTATACTTGATTGCCATGCTGATCAATGCGTAAATAGCCAATTTCATTATAGGAGCCTACAAACACACGATTTTGTTGATCCATTCCAATGGTATAAGCAGGAGCTGAGTTGGTCAGTTCAACCTTTTTCCAAGTGGTTCCATCGTATATAATAACTCCTCGCGAATTGGCTAAATACATTAAACCGCGTTCATCTTGTATAATATTAAATACCTGAGGGTGCCCGTGATAGGTTTTGTAGGAATAATTGGTGACATAAGGTTTACCTGTTTCTTCTTGGGCAAGCCCTTGAAAACAAAGGAAAAAAATAAGCAGCAATTGAAAACCTGTATGCCAGATTGTACGATATATTGGAAGCGTTTGGTTCAATGAAGTCTATTCACTAATAAGCGATCTCAAAACATATTGATTAAATTGAAAATTTAGCAAAATAAGACCAAAAAGAGCAAGTTTTCATACTTTTTTATTTGAAACAGTTATGAATTGTTTTGTAGGACTTTGTTATGATTTTAGGGCAGTTATTTTGTGTTTATCTAAGAATAGGGGATACTTGAAAGCAAAGCATGTAAATCCTTCGAAATCAAACTTGTAAGTTTTTGCTAAAAGTTTAAAAAGTGTATTTGCCTTTTCGAATTGATTTCGATGACGTGTACTAGAATAGAGCAGTAGCTTGTACCCTGCCAATGTGTATGACGGGATTCGCTTCAGATTTTCTACCATTATAGATGGCGGTTAGCTGAAGGCCATTGTTTAAGCGTTGCGACCATCTAAATTCCCATCTAATATTGGTGCCTGGTTGCAAGGCTTCTAATAACTCATAACCGACACTGGTATTCGCTTCTCCTTCAAATCCGATGTGAACGTATTGTATGCGCAAGTTCAATGCATTTCTTACTTGTTTGGCAAGTCGAATGCTTAACGCCAGCTCATTAATCTGTGCCTGTTCCCGATTTCCAATGGTATTTAATTTGTTGCGATAACTAAATTCTCCCGTGAAACGCAAAGATTTATTGGGTTGAAATGAAAGTTGCGGTAAAAACCGATAGGTGTGTATGTCAAAGTTTTGTCGATTTAATACGTCTGAATCGTTACTTTTGTGTTCCTGACTAAGCGTGAGTTCTCCACTCCATTTTTTATTAAAGTTTCTTCGGAGGTTTAGTGTAAATTCATTTAGGGTACTTTCTTGAAAGCCCGTGGTGAGTAATTGTTTGTTGCCTGTATTCAAAAACAAAAACTCAGCACCAAACTTAGGATTTCTACGCTTATAAAATAAACTACTTCTAATGCTATTCCGGTACGAAAGTAAATCCGCTGGTGCAATGTTCGCAACAAAAGGCGATAAACGTTTAAAAGGGTTATTATCCGTTGTTCGTTTGTTAACTCTAATTGAAGTAATGGAGGAAAATTGGGAGATGATCTTTTTTAAACCTTTTCCTTTTTGCCACTTTTTGGGACTTTGTAAATGAAGTTGGTAATTGAGTATAGTATTGAAAGCAAGAATATACTCATCCGTTGGTTGAAAGAATTTGGCATATTGCCGTTCTTCTAAATTAATGGCTTCGTAAAACTCATTTAAGTCTTGAATGCCATCTTGATTATCATCTCGCCAAGTGTGTGTGCCTTGGCCAACATCTACAGGTAGGTAGAAAAACTCCCGTTTCAGCTCTCGTCCTCCTGCGGTTGATAAGCTAAAGCTGGAACGAACGCGTTTATTGGCAAATTGTTTATTCCAGTCTAGCCGTCCCATAATGGTTTCTTCAATGTTAGCATCATCCTGTTGAAGTTGTTCCAGCACGCGGTAGGTTGCTGTAAAGTTGGTTAAACTTGTTTTGGTTTTATGCTGATAGCTGAAATTACTGGTTCGGCTTAAGGTGTTTTTGGCTAATGCGCCATTTAATGGGAGAAAATCAGTACGATAAGTATAATCCACTCGAAATTTATGCTTAAGGCTATCGCCATTTTGAATAAATGCTTGATGTTGACGGAAATTCATGATTACCCTTAATACAGAATCTTGTTCTTCTGATCGGATGGTGTTGTTGTCGAGTTGGAAATCATAACCAAAAATGACCGGGTTCGTGCGCCAAGCTACTATAGAGTGAAGTCTTGACCATTGTGCTGTGGTACTATCTTGAGCTGAATGGAGTAGAAAAAACGTATTTTGTACTTGGAGCTTTCCAATTTCTTTATTGATGATTCCTTGATGTTGTAAACCATTGGCAGCTTGTCCCCTTTGCCTGTGGCTGAGTTGGTAGTGGAATAAGTTATCTTGATCTTTCTTTAAACCAATATGTCCCGTAAAAATGTAATCATCAGCAGGAGTTCTATTCTCTAAAGCCCAATCGCGATCAAATTCTATGCTCCTAAAACGATCTATAAATTGAAAATGCTTTTCGTTGTATTCAGCACTCAAACCGCTCATCCATTCATAGCCTTTCCACTTTTTACTTTTCTTTCCTAAGTTTTCGTATCCCACTTTAATGGCTTTACCCCTGTTATCAAACCCATCAAGTTGCGAAAATAGATTTTGATCATGATTAGAAAATGCCGTTTCGATGTATAACTTTTCCTTTTTGTTGAGCTGATGCTCTAACCGAGCAGTCATGAGCTGCCGTTGATTGGGTGCAGGAAGCTGCCGAATGGGTTCAAAATTACCTTGGGGAATGCCGTTGATGGGTGGAACCCAAACGTAAACCCGTCCATTTGCCGTAGGATCTCCCGAAATGTAATTGCCATTACCTTGACCCACCTCAGAAAAAACAACTGAAAATAAGTTTTCTTCATCGGTAAGTACACGTTCGAAATAAGTGATTAAAACGCCATTTACTTCTTGTTCGCGTTGGGCGTATAGAATTTGATTGGGATCAAATACTTCCGTTGGGTTTGCTGCTGAAGCTACTGCTAAAAGTGGGGCATCGCCTGCTTGCGTGAGAATTTCTCGATCAGCTTCACTGAGTTGGGCAAGTAGGGGAGAGTTCGTATTGTCTTTTTCTCGATACACACTGAGCGTTAATCCCCATTTTTTGTAGGTTTGATAATGGCTCGCTTGCAAGATTGACCGACTGTAGTTTTGAGTAGCATATTCAAAATCTACCCGAACCCTTGAAAACTGCGTAATTAAAACCTGATTGGTAAACGTGATTTCTGCAGTATTGTAATCGATAATGTAATCGTAATCAAAGCCCCGTTCTAGTCGTTTGCCATCTAAAAATACCCGTTCGGAGTTTGCTAATATCGTGATGAATCGCTCTCCATCGGCTCCCCGCAACCGATAAGGGCCTTGTACGCCTTCAATTACGCTAATCGAATCCGAATTGAATTGGCCTTTGGCCGCAGATACACCAATACTTGTTCGACTTTTCCACGTACTGGAGTCGGTAAAATGTGCATGTAGTTGTGCGCCTTGAACATTTTTGTAATACTTCAAAAAGTAAGTGGAAGAATCGTTTTGTAGTACAATATCTCCAGCAGCTAATGCGCCTTGTTTGTGTTTAAGTTGAATCAACACTTGGTCGAAATCCTGTAGCTGCTGGGTGTTACCCTCAGGTTGGAAAGGAACATTTTGATCGGTGATTGCAGCAGTTAGCGTTAAGTCAGGGGTAAGCTTTCCTTCTAATTGTAAGTTTAAGGCAGAAATGACCCCAACATCTTGTCCACTGCCATTGCCAAAAGAGATACCTCGACTCAGACTGCCTGTTTTTTGTAATTCTTCATCGGTACCAATTCCTTTGATGCTAAAAAGCTCTTCACGTTCATAAACGTTCTTTTTTAGCGTTCCTTGGCTAATGGGTAAGTTAGCATTGTATTGGCTGTAGTAGCCAGAGTCATAGGCTGCTTCCGAGCGATTGAACACCTTTTGCGTAAAGCTGTTGGGTAGTACACGATAGCAAATGGCAATGGAGTCAAGTGCGAGCTGTTGCCAATTTGCTTTTTTAGTAAGCTGAATGGTATAAGTTGAGTTTTGTGTAAATGTAAAGTAGCTAGTAAGCTGATTATCAGTAAGCTTGTTGCTGAATAGGTAGAGTGATTCTGAAAGAATATATTCATCTTTTGGCAAAGAAATAGTCGTAGAATCCACGGAAACCCACAGGCATCTTCTATTGTCTTGTTGTGCTGCTACTTGACTTGCTGTAAGCAAAAGCACGAATAAGCATGTAATGAGTATTTGATGTGGGCTTGGCATACACCAGTTCATACAGTTTGAGGTGATCTCTCATTTCCTTACCTTTTTTCGGTACGAATAGTTTCAGCGAAGGTTAAAACTCATGGCTTTTTCTTCTAATTGCGCTTGGGTAAGCCAAGCTTTTCCTCGATTGGTCACTTTGCCAAGGGTATTTCCACGCATAAAATATAAAGTTTCTGGATAAGTTGTGCTACCGCGTCCATTTTGTTTTCTTCTACGAATAGATAGGAGAATGGCTTTATTGTTTGCAACTTCAAGTGCTGTTTTTTTAGATCGGAACTTATAGTTCAATACAGACTGATTGTATAAATCTTGTACATTCTTCTTGCTGGGAACATTTGTGAGTTCGCTATTCCAAAAACCAGCTGCGGTGGTGTAAAAAAAGTACGTGCTTTTGTCATTCCCTGTCCAACGGTTGGCCGATTTTCCTTTGGGTATTTGTAAGCGTTCATAAGTAAGTGCTACTAAACTGTCCGATTGGTTAGGGATGGCAGCAAGTGTTCGATTCAGGTTCGGGTATTGGATAAAGCCAGAAGATTTACCGATTTGATCACAAATCTTTTTGAGCTGCGCTAATGGGTAAAATTTTTCTCTTGATTGTAAGAAGTAAATGATGTTTTCGGCAGCATCAAAAAGAATGATGTAATTTCGAATGCGATCTTGTCTGGGGGATAAGCTCACGGTATAACCTGACCGTTTTCCAGCAGAAAAGGCTTCACTGGTTTCAAAATCATATTCCCGCGTATCTAATATTTGATCGCTAAATGTTTTCGCTAATTCATTGCCAAATGCATGATCTGCAATTAATTGAATGGCTTGGATATTGAAAGCTTGTTCAGAAAAATCATTAATCAGATTGGCTTCTATCACGGTCGCGGCATTCTTGAGTAGTTTGGTAGCTGATAATCCCCTTGGGAAATCAATGGTGTATTTGCTGACGGCCTGTGCCCGCAAACAGTTGCCATCCATCTGATGGATGAGTTTGAAGTCGAGTAAGCGCTGATGGGCTTGATGAGGCAATTGTTTCAATAGATGCACCACATTACTATCCAATTGGCTCAAGTTTTCCTGAATGCTGAATTTTGCCGTTTGTTGATAGTCATAAGCTAATATGGAATTTTTGAGTTGATGAAAGTTGATCCGCTCAATTTGCCTTAACCCAAATTTATCTTCGTAATCAATTTTACCTTTCATCATCGATTCTAGGGTAGGGTAAGAACCTAAAAATACCCCATGCCACAAGCCCTCATTTTCTTGATCAAAACAAGCCAAATAGGGTTTCAATCCCTTGTTTTCCAATATTTCTTTTGCTAGAATCGCCTCTGTAGGATTGCGATATTTTTTTGCCATTACCGCAAAAGGGTTTTCTTTACCAATCTCTTGGGGTGGCTTAGAATTACAAGAGAAAAGGAATAAGCTTGCTAAAAATAAAAAATTGACTTTAATGAGTGTTTTGAACATGAGTGTAATAATTTCATTTCTATTGTTACGTGAATAACGAATGGAATGTAGAAAAATGATCATAATGCAGTAAGGTAAAATAAAAACACGCTAAGTAAATTATCAAATGAAAGAAAATTCTAAGGCTTAAAGTTACATTTCCTTTCAGGACAACTATCCATTTCCGAACTTATATTTGACGTGTAAACGAGACTTATTTTGAGTGACATCCATCAACTATTAAAACAATATTGGGGCTACGATTCCTTCCGATCAATGCAGGAGGAAATCATTAACGCTGTGCTTGCTGGAAGAGATACCTTAGCCTTATTGCCTACAGGCGGAGGAAAGTCGATTTGCTTTCAAGTACCTGCTTTAATGAGTGAGGGCATTTGCATTGTGGTTTCACCATTAATTGCTTTAATGAAAGATCAGGTGGAGCAATTGAAGCGGAGAGGCATTCGCGCAGCAGCCATTTTTTCGGGAATGAGCAAGCGCGAAATTGATATTACCTTAGATAATTGTGTGTATGGGCAAATCAAGTTTTTGTACGTATCTCCTGAGCGCTTGCAAACCAGCTTATTTTTAGCGCGTGCCGAAAAAATGAATATCAATTTACTGGCGATCGATGAGGCGCATTGCATTTCGCAGTGGGGATACGATTTTCGTCCTCCCTATTTGGAAATTACAAAGTTTCGCGAAAAGATTCCATTTGTTCCTTGCATTGCACTTACGGCTACCGCTACCAATGAGGTAAAAAAAGACATTCAAGAGAAATTAAATTTTCCTCAGCCCAATATTTTTCAAAAAAGTTTTGCACGCGCTAACCTGTCCTATTCCGTTTTATATGAGGAAAATAAGGAATTAAAATTACTCAGAATGCTTCAGCGGGTTCCTGGTACAGCCGTAGTCTATGTGCGAAGCAGGAAGCGCACCAAAGTGATTGCCGACTATTTGAAACGCAATGGCATAAGTGCCGATTATTATCATGCAGGTTTGAGTAATGAATTACGATCGAAAAAGCAGGATAATTGGATCAATAATCGCACGCGAGTGATGGTTTCGACCAATGCTTTTGGAATGGGAATTGACAAAGCCGATGTGCGTTTAGTAGTCCATATAGATTTACCCGATAACCTAGAAGCCTATTACCAAGAGGCAGGTCGTGCAGGGAGAGATGAAAAGATGGCTTACGCGGCAGTGCTGTACAATCGCTTGGACATTGAAGAGCTGAAAAAGCGGGTGGCGCAAACGTATCCCAGTATTGAACTCATTAAAAAGACCTATCAGGCGATTGCCAATTTCTTTAAAATGGCGGTTGGAAGTGGCTTTATGGCTTCTTTTGATTTTGATTTAGATGCTTTGATTAAAACCTATCAATTGGATTATATTGCCACTTATTATTCCGTAAAGCGATTGGAAGAACAGGGGTTTATCCAACTTAATGAGGCTTTCTATGCTCCTTCAAAGGTGATGTTTTTAGTGGATAAGCAACAGTTGTATGCTTTTCAAATTGCAAATGCGAGCTTAGATTCCTTTATCAAATTATTGTTGCGGGTATATGGAGGCGAATTGTTTACAAGCCCTAAGCCGATTTCTGAAACACAATTGGCGCAACTGTTAAAGTCTGATAAACAAGCTGTTATCAAAAAGCTGGCTTTTTTGCATACATCTAAGATCATTCAATATGCGCCTCAAAACGATCGGCCAAAGCTGACTTTTACGGCAGAGCGTTACGACATCGCTCGATTGCCATTTGATAAAAAGTTATTTGAGTTTCGCAAAAAACGAGATACTGATAAAGTAGCGGCTGTGATTGATTATGTGGAGCATCCAAATCGTTGTAGAACGCTATTATTATTGGCCTATTTTGGCGAGTTTAGTGATGAGAACTGTGGCATTTGCGATCACTGCATCCAAATGAAAAAAAATAAAACCTTTCACAAAGAAGTACCAGATTACGATAAAATGGTATTGGAATTGCTGAAAGAGAAGGCATTAGCATTACCTGAGCTGATGCAAAAAATGGCTAATCATGATGAGGACATGATTACTACCACAATCAAAGAAATGGTGGAGACTGGTGAATTACAGTATAATGCACAAGGCTTACTAGAGATTGGCAATAGTTAATTTCTGCAAACCTTTGCTTCTTTTTAAACCTACTTCATCTAACTTCGCATAAGAGTTTTTGTTAAAAGACTAGAAATGAGATAGACAGTTTCTAGCTTCAATCATCCAAGTAATATGAGTGAACTGACTTACGAGGAAAAGTACCTTCCAAAAATTGAAGTCATCGGAAATGAATTTGAGATTCCCTTATTAGGTAAAAAGCGCAGAATTTCTGTCTTATTACCCCACAACTATGATGAAACTGATTTTCGATACCCTGTACTGTATTTGCAAGATGGGCAAAATACCCATGATGATTATGGGCCTTTTGGAAATTGGGCGGTGAATAAACGCATGGCGAAGCTTTTCCCCGAAGGCTTTGGAAATATCATCATCGTAGCGATTGATCATGCGGAGGAATACCGCATCAAAGAGTTTACCCCGTACGATCATCCAAAGTTTGGAGAAGGGGAAGGGGACGATTATGTAAAGTTTGTCACGAAAAAGTTGAAGCCTGAAATTGATGAGCGTTACCGCACCTTGCCCGATCGTGAAAATACAGCGATTGGAGGTAGCTCTTTGGGTGGGCTAATTAGTTTGTATGCTGGGCTCACTCGACCGATGATCTACAGCAAAATGCTTATTTTTTCGCCAGCACTCTGGATTGCCCCTCCAATTTACAAATTAGCCAAAACATTTCAGCCTGAGCAGGAAACGAGAGTATATTTGTATACAGGGGGAAATGAAAGCGAATTCTTAGTGCCCAACATGAAGCGGATGAAGCATGACTTGAAAGGAGAACATGGTGGAAAGAAAAACCTTGATGTGCGTTTATCCATAAGAGAAGGTGGCACGCACAGCGAGCATTTTTGGGGCGAAGAATTTCCAGCTGCCTTAAAGTGGTTGTTCTTTAAAGCAAAGTATGAACGCGAAGTGATGAGCTAAAAAAGCAGTCTTTCTTGTGTGTATCCTTTTTGCCTATACGCTTTTACCGGTAAAATAATGGAAGTCAAAAAAGAAATCAAGTCACTTACCAAGCCAGATCGAGCGCTATTGATCAGGAATGCAAAGATGATACTGCTCACTGGAGTCTTATTCACAACAGGGGTTGCTATCCTGCTCCTGATTTTTGCTTGGGATTTCATTTTTTCAGGTGATACTACCGATAGGATAGTAATTGCTAGTATAGGAGGTCTGCCCATTTCTGTGGTTTTCGGCTATTACCTTTTCGCTAAAATCGACCTCATGATTGGCAAAAAAGAGGTCATTACGGGCATCCTAAAGGAAAAAAAGACGCGTGTGCTCCACACTTCTGGCGGAAATACTTCTACCACTAGATTTTATTTTGAGTTAGATAACTTATATCAAGTTCCAGATGAGCATTATGCTTCATTTGAGGTTGGCGATAAAATCACGTTGCATAGAACTCGAAGAACCAAATCCGTTTTTTTAGTGGAATAGGTTGCGGTATAAGGAAAGGCAAAGCCTTGGAATTACCAAGGCTTCTACGAAATTAGTCACGTATGCGCTCTTTGATGAGTTTTCTCGATCGGGAATTCAACCGATTTATTCGCCGTACGTAACGTTCAACAATTGGATTGAAAGGCTTACTGACGTATTTTCTGCCATTCTTTTTCGGCATGAACCCAATTCTGAAGGTAAAGCTTCCATTTACACCAGCTCCGTTTAAGTCAAAACGATAGAGGTCATCTAACGTTTCTTGACTAAATCGCCCATCATGTGATCGGTAGTTAATGTGACGAAAGCCGACTCCAATACTCGTGTCAAAAACGAATGGAGCCATATGGGTATGCATTTTCCCAATCGTCACTAAAAAGGAAATTTTTTGGTAAGATAGCCCGCCTGTTTTTAGCTCAAAAAATTGATTGCCTGCCAGAAATACCCGTTCTACAATCTCAAGATCGTTTACCCGATAATATTCAGTTAAGCCTGCCAAGCCGATATACCAATTTCTGCCATAATTATTTTGAGTGAACAGGTATTTAATTTCTTCTTGGAACTTAAATCCCCAAATATTGGTGTTCAAATTTCGCAACGTGCCATTAGAATCAAAGTTTTCATGGGTTTCTACGTTTAAAATAGGGCCAATACTGTGCGACAGTCGGAGTGAATTGGCAATGGGATGCTCAAAAGAAAATAAGAGTGCCCGATTGTTGGTGAATACATTCAAATCTACCATGAAAAAATTCCAAATGCCTAAGGAATCTTGGAGCTCAGATACGGTTTTAGGTTGAATTGAGGTAGAATCTTGTGCTTTTCCTAGTGTGAGTAGCGAAAAGCACAAGAGTGTTGTCAGTACAAAGTGTTTCATTGAAAAGATAATTGGCTGATTAGTTGGAGGGTACCATTGGAATAATCGTACTGATAAATTCCAGCTTCTCCCGTAACGATAAGAAGGTTTGAATAATATTGATTACTTACGGCAATTACATCAACATTGTGAGGAATATTAGTAAGTTGTTCGGTAATAACAGGGTTTGTAGGTATGCGAATGGAGAAATGATCTAAACCATTTAAGCCTTTGGATATAAATAAATGCTCGCCATCTATACCTAAGCCATAAGGAGTATCCATATTGATGGAGTTCACGGCTCTGGGGTTACGTAAATCACTAATATCTACTACATCAAGCAGGTTTTGCCCGTTGCCAAAGTTACAAGCACTTGTGGAGCGTAACGTCACATAAGCGTAATCCCCTTTTACTGCTACAGGGTCGCAAGCCAAGATGTGCTGATATAACGACAATTGTACGGGATTATCGCGATCAGTAATGTCAAAAATATACATGCCATTATTGGCACCAATAAATAACGTATTTCCCCGCGTAATGACTGTTTCAATACCTATCCCTACGTTAATGGCATCTTCTTGAACTGGAGCACTAGGGTTCGAAATGTTATAAGGAATTAACTGTTGATGATTGATGACGTAGAGGTAATCACCACTTACCGTAAATTTATTTAGTGAGCCTTGCAAAACCCCTTCGGAGCCTCCTAAATTCTCGGAAGAAACAAAAGAATCATCTTCGCAAGAAGTGAAAATGGCTAAAACAAAAACGAGTAAAATATAGCTTGTGCGTTTCATAGAATCAGATTTTAAGGTTTACTTATAGCATTTTGGACTGTTGATGGTGGTTTTTTCCCAACGGATCACATAACCTTTCGAATCATCAAAACATTCAAAATAAGCGCCATGAGGGATGGTGCTAATTAAGTTATCGGCTGCAGTATATTCTGGAAATATATTCGACTTGCGATCTTTTACCGTTACACTTCCATCAGCTGCGACTTCCAGTGAAACAAGATCTTCCAAATTATTGGCAAAGATGTGATTTCCTTTAATGGATAATTCTAAGTTGCCAGGAATTCGGATAAATCCGATTTGCTTGGGAGCGCTTGGGTCGGCATTGTCTATAATATGAATGCCTTCATATTGCTCGTTTACCAAAAGCTTCGTGCCTGCTAAAACAATTTTACCAGGATTGCGCATGGGTTGCACACCTTCCTGAATGATGGTATGCGGGTCGGTAATTTCACTATAAACTGGCTTGTAGCCTTCTACTTCTCCTGTAGGAAAGTCAATATCAAGGCTGTCATCTACACAACTACTGAGCAGAATAGTTGCGAATAAAAAAAGGTAGATTTTAATTTTCATTCTTAATATTTTGAATGGTTGAACAAATAAGTGTCTTTCTATTGATGACAATCCGTTTGTGAAAGTTGCCATCAAGTTTAGAGAAATTCTAAATAAAAGTCTTCGATATCCCTAAATGTTACTAACGTTGACGAATATCTAAGTACTTACTATCCGTCAATTGAGTGCAAAAATAAAGTCCAAGCTGAGGCTTGAACTTGTTTTATGGGTGTAATTGGTTTAACAGACTAAACCTGTTCCACCACTTCTTCATTAAACACTTCAAATAGATTGCCTAAGGTTAACGCATGTTCATCGTAAGGAAGTAGCTTAATTTTACCTTCACTCTCAAGTCCAGGAGAGCATTGTAAGCTTTTGAGCACAAAGTATTTCTGACCATTTAATTCTGTAGTACCATCGAGTAATATTCGATTGATGTCATTCATAAACACAGGGCCACGTACCGTTCTGGCTAATCCAGTGGTGTGTTTTTGGGCTTCTTGAAAAATACGCAGTGATTCGGCTAAGGGTACACGAAAACAGCTTTCGGTATGGTGATTTGCTTCGATAAACATGTAGTAGGGAATGAGCCCTAGTTGAATCTGTTTTGTCCATAGATCAATCCAATCTTGTGCGCGATCGTTAATTCCTTTCACTAATGGACCTTGGCATCGAATGACGGCTCCTGTAGCTTTAATTTTTTCAATAGCTGCTTTAACTACTTCATTTTCAAGCTCTCTTGGATGCGTGAAGTGCGCACAGAAGTTGAAGTGTTTGCCTTTCGATTGAATGTATCTGAATAAGTCTAACAACTCATCAGCGTCATTATCGGTTAAAAAGCGATAAGGCCACCACGCGAGCGATTTTGAGTTGATGCGGATCACTTGAACAGAATCAATGGATAAAATGGGTTCAATGTATGCTTTGAGTTTGTCAACTTTCATAACAAGCGGATCAGCACCCGTAAACATCACATCCGTGATTTGAGGGTTTGCCTCCAGAAAAGGCACGGGCGTATTTGGATCGTGATACGGGAGGTCTTTTTGTAAATCAAAATCGTTAAAAATAATCCAGCGAAAGCAATAAGAACAGTAGGAGTGGCACGTGCGCGACATGGGACTAGGCGAAAGACTCACAATTGTTCTAAAATTGCTGTACATACCATTCACCTTTTCTCCATTGATGTGTATGTCTCCATTTTTATGGACATTTACCGTTGGCGTCATTTTTTGCCGTAAACGCTCAATTAGTGGTACAAAAGTCTTTTGATTGAATTCCGCACCAGCAAGCTTTAAGCGCTTTAAGTATTGATAATCCTTCTCACTCAGCATCTCTTTCCTTGGAAAAAGCAATTTGTACATGGGATCGTGAGGCACGTTATCCCAATCAATGAGATGGTCTAATACATAGTTATTTACCTTGAAATGAAACACTTTGGCTAGAATATCAAAGTTGAGTTTTTCTTCTTCGGGTAAAGACTGGTAATAAACGGTCTTATGAAAGTTCGTATTGCTGTAAGATTTGAATTTCATACTTTTTCCTTAAATAAAGATACTATAAGAATTCAGTTCATTTTCAGTATGTGCTTGGGTAAGCCATCCCATGTTTACAGGAACTTCATACAATCGCCCTGGAGCTGTTCTTCTCCAGAAATGGCGTAATCCTGGCACAAATACACGTGCTACAGGCAAACCAATATCGGGTTGCGTTAAGTCAAGTACAAGGGTTTCGAGGTTTAAGGATTTTGCCTTTTCAATACAAAACTGCACACTTGCACCAATGGTTGCTTCACACAATTTAGGATAATCGCTGAGGTGTTTTACTTCGTGCTTTTTGGGATTGAGATAAGGTAAATCAGCCAAAGCAACATTTGTGAGCCAATCGATAAATACAGGATCTTGAGACGCATACTTCCCATTTTTCTTTTCGCCAAGCGGCAATAGCTGGTTTAATTCAACCACGGCTCGTTCTAAGGCAATGCCTGCTTCAATGTGTGAGCCAAATGCATATAATACTTCATCGCTTTCACCTTCTTTGGTATTCTGACTAATGGCTACAAAAACGGGAATCTCAAAGTCTGTAGTAATATCGAGTACATGTAAACTGCGGTCAATGCTGTGGTAATAGTTTTCTACTTCCAGCAGGTATGGATTGTTTGCCGAGCTTAAATCAACGCTAGGACGTTCGATTTGGTTGTACCACCAAATGGCGGCAGCATCACGTTCGACTAACTCCAAGAAGCCTTGTAAAATGGCTTCTTCAAGGGTGTTGCCCGCAGCACAGCCATTAGAATCTGGATAAGCCAATAAGTTGGCCTCATCTGATGCAGGATATTGGGCAAAACAGAAACACGTTGGCAAATGCTTAAATCGTTGTTCCGACAGGCTATAAACTGGGGTCCACTCAATGACTTCATCAGGAGTGAGGTAAAGCGGGACAAGGGAATAAAATTTAGGGTTCCCCTGATTACTAATGGCTCGGTTAGCATACTGTTGCTCACTAAAAAGCATGCAATCATTTGGATGAATGGCCGTTGGAATTTGAGCGATGTTTCCCTGAATGGTATAACTTTTCTCGTGATACATGAGGCTATAGCGCTCAATGGATTCACATAAAGCTCCCACTTTTGCCTGACTTTCCGTTTTCCCTTTACCGCCATTGCCACTTCGCAAATGCATATTGAGCCAAAACAGCGATTTACTCTGCAAAGCCAAATTTCTCCCTGACACGTAGTTATGCACGTGTTCACTTGGAATATTCAATCGCTTTTTGAGGTAAGGAACAATTCCAGTAATTGGACTAATGTGTTTTTGGTAACGATTCAATGTCTCTTCCGCAGAAACGGATCGGTAGCCACCTTGTTTGTTCAACGTTTGCCCTGCTAAACTTAAGGTGACGGGTTTAGGGTGTTCCAATAAAATGGCTTGATCTCCACAAGAGTCACATTGGGGCCTTTTGATGACCGTATGATGTACCTGCTCATGATTTTTAGTATCCACACTAATTAAGCCGTTAGTTAAGTGCTTGTTGGTACCTTGATCAATCCAAGAAACGATTTCGAGTACAGCCCGACTGAGTGCTTGCTGTTCTGCCAGTGGATGCCGAAGCAGTGGTTTGGAAATTGGTGTATTGGATGCCGTTAACGCTTGATAGAGCTGATTGCCTTTATCGTGTAGTCGTAAACGATGTTGCAGGCACTGCCAACAAGCGCTTGTAGCTTCATTTGGATCAAATAAAGGGCCTAACCACGGAACGCTCCCATTCAATTTCATCAATAACCAAGGCTGTTTGTGTTGTATGGCCGCTTGATTGATCGTTTTTAGGGATGGATGAAGGTAATCATCAACCAGTACAATCATCAAATCAGCACGATCAGCGTCAGCTGTCAGTTGCAAACCCGTTGCTTGCAAGGTCTCTTTAAGCAACCCGTCATTGACCTGACCTAAGTTCGTTAAATGGATAGTAACTTGTTGAAATCGTTCAAATAGACGGATTGGGTCATAGCCAAGTTCCTCCCAATAGGCCGTTTCAGCTTTATTGAAACTCAGCTTTTGTTCGGTAATGTAGCCTGAGTTGATGAGTTGAAGTAAGGTGGTAAAAACTGCTCTGTACGTATCTGTTCCACTATATTTCTCCAACAACGCTTGCCGAGAAATGGGTTGTTGACTGATGATGTCTAATAAATGATTGGTCAAGGCCGATTGAATAAGTACCGTATCCTCCTCGGAAGAAATGATGGTATACTTATCCACTTTATTTAGGGCATATTTATCACGTATGCGTAACAACAGCGAGTAATTAATGATGAAAAAATTAGATCAAAGAAAATAGAGGTTTAGAAATGACACCCATTTCTAAACCCAAAATGAACGATTAACAAGAAGAGGTAATTAAGATATCAGGCTCTTCGCTATCGGCAAGGCGGACGCTCCAAGCTACATCTTCATCAGGTACGAACCAAGGCATTTCTAAATGTAAATCATAATGTTTGAAATCATCATCAAATACGATTGCTTCAATGGCACTCCATCTTTCAAATTCTAATCGTTTCTCAATAATCTCATATTTACTTTTTTCACCAGGGCTTGATTCTCCTTCTGACTTGGGTCTTCTAAGTGTAGCCAAAAGTTCTAGCGGCGAAACCTGAATGGTTGCAGTTTCTGTTTTATCTTTTGATTTAATCCAAAAGGTGGGCCACATCAGTTCTTTATTAAAAGTCACCTGCGTGTGTGGTGGAATAATCATGCCACAGCCTTCCCAGTTAATTTCTCGATCTCGATAACCAGTTGTCAAAAAATCTAGGGTATACTCTGGGTTTTCGAATTTCTCTCGTACAGTTCTCGAACGCATGCATAGCATCGATAATTCAAAGTAACGGTCGGAAATGCCAGTCAGTAAATCTCGAATGTGTTTATTTGAGTCTGTGCGTTCAACAACGATATTTTTGGGGTCTAACAGATCAACTTCTTCTTCCTCAATTTTTTTCGCTATCTCTTCCTTATGCTTGAACTCTAGCAAGAGCTCAGCCAATATTTCTTTTCTTAATTCTGCTTTGAGTGCTTCTCTCGATTCGTCTTTTGATTTTGATTTCGCCATTATTTTATAGTTAAAAGGTTTAATTAACTACGCTGTTACAAAAAATGATTTATAAATAAAGGGGCTAATTGAGGGGTTTATCCTCAGTTTTATACGCTAAGTGGACGTTTGAACTTCACTTACAGAGCATTCAATCAACTGTTACTACCAGCAATTATTCTGATGTTGCTTAGCTAGTTTTATCCATAAGAATAATTGCGGTGTTGCTACAGCGTATGGGTGCTTTTCTAGTCTACTAACTCTTAAGATCGCTTATTACCCAATGTAGGATAATAAGCGATCATTGATTTTAATTGTTGCCATTAACAAGAGGAGGTAATCAAAATTTCAGGTTCTTCAGCACCTTTTACTTTGATTTCCCAATCGATGTCATTATCAGGTACAAACCAAGGCATAATTAAGCACGATTGAACAAATGCATTTTTTTTCAAAAAGGACTAAACATAGAGGGGGGGGGGGGTAAAACTGTTGTGCCTGTTGGTGTGATATTGCTATGGATTGATAATATGCCCTGTGCAAACTATACACTTGTAGGATTAAGCCCTCCTGGAAAAAATGTGATTAATAAATCATGCCCAATTATGCCTTGGTCTGTGTAGAGTGGAGTAAAACTGTTGTCCCTTTTGGTCTTTTATTGCTATAGATTGATAATATGCCCTGTGCAAACT
>JBMYQA010000083.1:0-21085 GCA_049600855.1 Flammeovirgaceae bacterium
AACGTTGACTCAATGGTTGCAAGTTTCCTAACTTAAAATTCGAAAGTTAGGAAACTTTCGATGATGGATTCAAGGCTCAGAAGCTTTTAATAGCAGATTTAATTGTTAAACCATCGGGTAGAATATAATATTAGACAAGTTATAGTTATGGATTTAATGAATCCAAATTTTTCAATGGACATTTAAAAAATAATCTTGAAAGTGGGTACAATAGTTATAATTCCTTATACACATCGCTCGCAATCTATTTTTATTCGATTACCTTTGCGGTCTCAAATGAAAAATAGCGATGATTGCAGCACAAAATATCTCACTTCAGTACGGGAAACGAGTACTTTTTGATGAAGTAAATATCAAATTTACGCAAGGGAATTGTTATGGCGTAATCGGTGCCAATGGTGCAGGAAAATCCACTTTTTTGAAAATCCTTTCTGGTGAAATTGCGCCAAGTGGAGGGAGTATCTCCATCGAACCAGGCAAACGAATGGCAGCCTTGAAGCAAAATCACCATGAGTTCGATGAAGAAACAGTATTGAACACGGTTATGCGGGGCCACACCGTACTTTGGGACATCATGCAGGAGAAAAATGCCATTTACATGAAGCCTGACTTCTCTGAGGCTGATGGCATTCGGGCTTCTGAGTTGGAAGAAAAATTCGCTGAAATGGATGGCTGGAATGCCGAGTCTGATGCAGCAGCATTGTTAAGTGGTTTGGGAATTTCCGAAGCTAATCACGATAAGCTGATGAAAGAAATCAGTGGAACGCACAAAGTAAGGGTGTTACTCGCTCAAGCTTTATTTGGCAATCCTGATATTTTGGTATTAGACGAACCTACCAACGATTTGGATATTCATACCATTGCGTGGTTAGAAGATTTCTTATTGGATTTCAAAAATACCGTAATTGTAGTTTCCCACGATCGCCACTTCTTGGATACCGTGTGTACGCACATTGTAGACATTGACTTTAAGCAAGTGAAGATGTTTACTGGAAATTATACATTTTGGTATGAGAGTAGTCAGTTAGCACTTGCCCAAAGAAGTGCAGCGAATAAAAAGGCGGAAGACAAGAAGAAGGAATTACAAGAGTTTATTGCCCGATTTAGCGCCAACGCTGCCAAATCAAAGCAAGCGACTAGTAGGCGGAAGTTGTTGGATAAAATCAATGTGGAGGAAATTCAACCTTCATCCCGCAAGTATCCTGCAATTATCTTCCAGCCTGAGCGAGAAGCTGGCGATCAAATTTTAGAAACACAAGGTTTGAGCAAGTCTTTGAATGGTACGCCTTTGTTTAGCAATCTGGAACTCAATGTAAATAAGGGGGATAAAATTGCTTTCTTGAGCAAAGACAGTCTTGCGCTGACCGCCTTGTTCAAAATATTAATGGAAGAGGAGCAGGCAGATTCAGGATCGTTTAAGTTTGGACAAACCATTACCAAAACCTTCTTACCCAACGAGAACGATCAATACTTTGACACTGATGATAATCTAATTGATTGGTTGCGAGAATATTCGACTGGAGAAAAAGATGAAGTCTATATTCGGGGCTTTTTGGGGAAGATGCTTTTCTCTGGAGAAGAAACCCTGAAAAAAGCGAATGTGTTATCAGGAGGAGAAAAAGTGCGTTGTATGCTCTCGAGAATGATGTTGCAACAGGCCAATCTGTTAATTTTAGATGAACCGACTAACCACTTGGATTTGGAGTCGATTACCGCACTAAATAACTCTTTAAAGGATTTTAACGGAACCATTTTATTTACTTCTCACGACCACACATTTACCCATACCATTGCCAATCGAATTGTTGAAATTGGCCCGAATGGTTATTTGGATAAATTGTGTACCTACGATGAATACATCGCCAATGAAGCGTATGCGTTAGAACGAGAGAAATTGTATAATTAATTTGACTAGGCTAACCTTTTAGGAAGTTAGCCTAGTTTTAGTATTAAATCATAAGATATCATTCTGTAGAAGACTAATTTTTTGCATGATTTTTTCTGTCCAAAACAGGTCAGTTGCAGAAATTAGTAATACTTCAAATCCCCACTTTTTACTTTCTTCTTGAACCAGAGTTGAATTATCAATCAATAAATCAATTTCAAATGCAGGTGGATATTTAGAAATCCATCTCAATTCATTTTCTTTTTTTGCTAATGTGTTATGGTGTATGCCTTGATTGATGATCCCATGAAGGTTAAGTTCATATTGTTTGAATAGCCTTTCAATGGCTTCAATACTTCTGTAAGATGAAGTATATACCCAGAATTCATGATCTAAATTAACAATGTTTTGATAGAGGTTTATCAATCCAGCCCTAAGCTGTTCGCTAGATAAAGGTTTATGTTCATATGGCTTGGCTCTCTTCTCCAATGGAAAGGGATGGTCTTCAATAATTAAAGTCCCATCTAAATCAAAAGCAATTCGCATAGTTTATTAATACAATAGTTTACAATCAGGCAAGGCTTTCAAAATCCCATCAATTTGAGAGCAGTACTTAAGTGTTCCAATTTCATTTTTTGGCGCGAATCCGACTTAAGGTTTCTCTGGTAATCCCCAAAAATGAAGCAATATCACTGATTTTCACACGCAACTCAATATCTGGAAAATATTCAATGAGCATGCGGTAACGATCTTGGGCTGAAAGGAACATATAGCCTTTCGAGTATTCATCTATAAATGCCAATTGCCCTTCTGCTAATTTTCGTCCAAAATGTTCGATACTTGGATGTTGGTTTAATAGCTTTTGATAAGCTGTATAGTTGATAGAAAGCACTTCTGTATTTTCAAGTGCTTGGATGTTTTCAATGCTTGGTTTTTGACTGTAGAAGCTAAACCAAGCAGTAAAAAAATACCCTTCACTGTAGAACCAAGAAGAAACATCATTGCCTTGGAAGTAATAAAAGGTTCTGACAAGCCCCTTTTTTATAAAATACAGTTTACGACAATATTGGTGCTCTTTTAGAATGATAGACTTTTTGGGAATCACTTCGGGCTCAAAGTTTTCTACAATGAGTTTTGCTGCTTCTCGTGAAGTATTGTTAGTTTGTTGAATAAAGGAAATGAGTTCTTCCATGCGTTGAGTGTCATACTACGCCTAAATATAAATTCTTCGGGCAGGGTTTGCAAACTCCCACGTTAGTGATTTATAATCAGGCGCAAAGCACTTACGCACTCATCCACTTTTGAATGCGTTGTTGGAAGCCCCGAATACCGTATTCTCCTTTTTGTGCACTTGCTCCAACAGCATATAATGGGTTTTTTAGGGCCTTTTGTTGTTGTTCACATACATAGATGTCTTCTTCCATAATATCACCAGAGTTTAAAGGATGAGCTGAATCAGCGACTAAACGGGTTGCTTCTTTTTTCATCAATTTATTCCACGCTGCTGTAGATCGTGTACTCATTCGTAAGTATTCCCATGTGTTTACGGGCTCTAGTTTGGTACGAATCACCACCTTCGTTTGCGTAGGAGATAAGGGCGTGAGGTGAAAAGTACTCCAGCTAGACTCTGTTTCAATTAAGCCAATAGTAGGAAATAACCAAGATACATAGCTGCCTAACTGTTGATCATCCATTTCCTGAATTCGCTTAAAAGGGATGAGCTTATCTAGGTGCTCTTTATAAGCTTGGGCTATTGGTTCCCAAAAAACAAAATGATCACCCACAAAATCAAAAACGGCCTGATCGTGATCGTACATGTAAAGAGTTTGGTGGTGAAGCTGGGAAAGATGATAGACATCAATGAAGTTTTCAACCAGAATTTTCCAATTTGCTTGCACAGTACGCTCGTAATATGAATCGGGATATTCGATTAAACGTTGTGGTTGATGTGGGCCAAGTTGATTTTCACAATCGTTGAACCAGGTTGAAATGCAAGGGGCATCAGCGCTAGGATGTACCCAAATCATTCCTCTCCAATTTGCTACAGCAGCGGGGTGTAAACCCAATTTTTTCTTTTCGATTTGAGGAAACTCTTGCTGTTGTTTGGGAATACCAGCAAGTTCGCCATTTAATTTATAAGCCCAATGATGGTAAGGACAGGTAATGGTGTACTGCTTTTTGCCACAATTGGGCAGCAGTTGTGCGCCTCTATGTCGACATAAATTATGAAAAGCCCTCAAGCTTTGCGTTTCATCTTTGAGCACTAAAATATTTTGATGTCCACACTGTACGGTGAGGTAATCGCCTGTATCTTTCAAATCTTCTTCAAAACCAGCAAACTGCCAGGTATTGCCAAAGATGAGTTCCAATTCACGGTCAAACCATTCCTGATCGATGTATGCACGTTTGGGTAAAGGTGTTGTATGCATGAGTCCTACGTTTCATTCAGTCGGTTAAGTGCTTGACACAAATAAACTTGATTTAATTTTGACTGAGTACTTAACCTCATGGTAAAAGTATCAAGATCAAAAAAGCTATTTTGTGATCTATATCAATTTTTCCTGTACAGAGAATTCAGTACTTTGTAGAAACAACTAACAAGACAATTTATGTTTGGAACAAATCACTTGGTAACAACACTGGCAATGAGTTTAATCCTGTTTTTTACAGGAATAAAGCAGCCAACACCTACACCTGAGCGCTTAGGTGATGCAGGTTTTGCTTATTGTGGAGCAGACACAAATGAAGGAACGCAAAATCGACAAACCAGTCAACAGTATGACATCATTGGAGTGAGAGCGACGGGGGTGCATGGAGATATTTACCGCATTGGGGTAGAAAATAAACAAGCTTTCCCCGTAGTTATTGTATTTATGGAAGTAGGTTGTGTGATTTCACAGCGTATGATTCCGCATTTAAACGAGTTGGCACAGGATGCCGAAAAACAAGGGGTAAAGTTTTATGGCGTACTTTCTAGTTCACTAGCCACTTGGGAAGAAGGACGACAGTTTCAGAAAGAATATGCCATTCAATTCCCATTGTTATTTGATGCAACTGGAGATTTAGCACACCGACTCAAACCGTCGGTATATCCAGAAAGCTTTGTGTTCGATTTGAACGATCGTTTGTTGTATTATGGTCGTATCAATGATCAATATTCAGCGGTTGGGAAGTTCAATAAACAGATTCGTCAAGCCGATTTGCAAAATGCCATTCGATCAGCTGCCAAACGGGAGATTCCTTTGGTAAGGCATCAAAAAGCAATAGGTTGCATTTTTGAACCTTGGAAAACAGATCGCACTTTAACCTTTACCAAAGATATTGAACCGATTATTCGAGCAAATTGTGCATCGTGCCATAAGCCAAATGACATTGGCCCATTTCCTTTATTAAACTATCAAGATGTTGCCCGTAGAGGTAGAATGGTGGAATATGTAACGAAAAAAGGCTATATGCCCATTTGGAAAGCGGAAAAAGGCTATGGCAAATTTAGCAATGAACATCGTTTAAGCGATTATCAAATTAATTTGATTAAGCAATGGGTAAATTCAGGGATGAAAGAAGGCGAAGCCAAACACGCCATGCCTGCTTTGAAGTTGCCAAAAAATGAATGGAAATTGGGCCAGCCCGATCTCATTTTGAAAATGGAGCCTTACGATTTACCTGCTTCAGGTGAGGATCAATATCGCGTGTTCGTGATGAAAGATGCCATTCCAAAAGGCAAAGTCATTAAAGCCATAGATTTTAAGCCTGGCGATGCTTCGGTCGTACACCATTCCACTATTTTTATTGATTATTCAAAAAAGTTGCGTGCTTATGATGAAAGTGATCCGAAAGCGGGCTACGATGCCTTTGAGAAAGGGGGAACGATGGAGTTTGGTAGTGCCATTTCGGTATGTGGATGGGCACCAGGAATTGGGCCTTACTTATACCCAGATGATGTCGGTTTTTATGTAGAAGATGATGCGGATATTGCGTTTGAAAATCATTACCATTTAAGTGGAAAAGCGACTACTGATCAAAGTTATGTAGGTATTTATTTCGCTGATGAAGCACCAAGCAAATACATCACGGGTTCCATCATGGGAACACAGCGATTGCAAGTGCCTGCAAATGAAAGTGAATTTACCAAAAGCGTTTGGACGTATGTTCCTGCCGATATTGACCTACTCGATCTCACTCCGCATATGCACTATATTGGCAAATCTGTAAAGATAGATTTAATTCTACCTAATGGTCAAAAAGATCCACTTTTACACGTAAACGATTGGGATTTGAGATGGCAAAGCGTGTATACCTTACGAGAAATGAAACGAATTCCTAAAGGAAGCATCATTACGGCTGAATTTGTTTACGACAATTCGGAAGATAATCACGACAACCCTCACTATCCTGCGCAAGAAATGTTTTGGGGCTGGGCTTCCAATGATGAAATGTGCGAAGTCTATTTTAGTTATGTACCAGCTGACACAGGAGATTATGGGAAAATGTTGAAAGCTTCATTAGCAACTTTTGAACATGATTACCCATTGGAAGATCGAGTGGATGTAAATGAGGGAAACCTCGAAGAGATGGCTCGTAAATTTGCCCAAGTAGATGTGTATAGTAGCGCAGGACGCACGTTTGTTACAAGCATTGTAGAGGCAGATTTAGCGAATAAAATGCTTAACAAACTCAACAGTTTATCGTCAAGTATAAAGAATGAAACGAACTTCAAAGTTAATAAAGGAGTCTTGAGCCTAACAGATGCCTATCTCTCATTTAATGAGCGCCAAATGATTCGAGTAGGAGAGAAATTTGCCGCTACACTTTACCAAATTAGAATGAAAGAACCAGCCAACTGGAATGTAGCGTTTGCATATGCGAAATTATTAATTGGATCGGGTTCTCCTACTGATATGCGGGATGGCGTAGCAGTACTGAAACAATTGGTTACAGAACAAGAACGAGGAATGAAGCAAGATAAGTATGCCCTAGCTTATTGGGAACTTGGGAAGTATTACTATACGCATCATCAAGACCAGCAAGCAGAGCAAATCTTAAAACAAGGTTTGGAATTCCATCCGAATCATCCTGATTTAAAACAAGAATTAGCAAGTAAAGGAAGGATTGTGAAAAAGAAATTGAAATAATTTTCGTTGAGTAAGTACCAAGTGTTGAAGATTTAATTTTTAAACATGAGCATCGTGAAGTATATCAAAGTTATTGGACTCATTTGTTGTGTATTTCTGGTGTGTAACCTACATGCACAACAGGCGATTAATACGGCAAAATCGAGTGTGGAGTTTACAATAGATAATTTAGGTCTAGAAGTAGAAGGAAGAATTCGCGGTTTAACGGGACAAATTACTTTTGATGAACGTAATTTGTCTGTAGGCAAGTTTAGTATAAGCATTCCCGTAAAAGGATTGCGAACGGATAATAAAATGCGCGATGAACACCTGCAGGAAGAAGAGTTTTTTCATGTAGCGAAATACCCAAAGATTACGTTTGTTTCGGAACGGATTGAGCAAAATTCGAATGGCTATCAGGTGATGGGGAAATTGACCATAAAAGGAAAAACAAAAGAGGTAGTCATCCCGTTTAGAAAGGCCGAAAATCGCTTTTGGGGGCAGTTTTCACTAGATCGAAAGGATTATGATATTGGAGGAAATGGATTCTTAAATACGATTGGCGATGAAGTGAATATCAAAATCAATTGCATTGTAGGAGAATAAGCAACGAGGGGGTTGTCTAAAATATGAATTTTGGGCAACCTTTTTACAATCTTCATTTCGCTGCTTAGAGCAGCGTTTCAAGCCTTTCTTTAAGTAGCAAAAACACCAATGAATTGTTGAAATAACTAACTAAACTATTTTAGCAAAAAGCCTTTTACAAGAATTTAATTTTTCTTTAATGAACACTCGTATATAAGGATAGAATTTCGTAGCTTTTCGGTAGAATTTGTATCAATGAAATACTTACTATCAACCCTACTCAGCTGCACCTTACTATCCACACTCTCTTGGGGTCAAACGAACCTAAAAGGAGAACGATTTACTATTCAACATGGCCTTTCTCAAAATCATGTTTTAAGTATTTTACAAGATCATTCAGGTTTTATCTGGATGGGAACCCAAGATGGATTAAATAAGTTTGATGCCTATCAATTTCGGCATTACAAGGAGGTAGCGGAAGATTCTAATCAGCTAAACAATGATTATATACTCGCCCTACATCAAACTAAAGATCAAAAAATATGGATTGGAACGTTAGGTGGAGGATTAAATTGTTATGATCCTGTTCAAGACAAGGTATCTCGAATTAATCTTGGTCTACAGGATGTGGAAATATCAGCGATTACCGAAGATGCCGAAGGAAATTTATGGATTGGGAGTCGCAATCAAGGACTGATTTATTTTAATCCTACTGATCGGGCTTATCATGCTTACCCATTGGGAGTAGCCATTTATGCCATCTGTTTAACCGAAAGTGGTGACTTGTGGTTAGGTACGGAAGACGGTTTTCAGGTTTTTGATCCAAAAGGGCAAACCATTAAGCGATCTGAAGTCCCTCAAAGCAAGTTAGCAGCCTTGGTGAATTCCATTTATGAAGATCGGGCTGGCAGAATATGGATAGCAAGCAGCAAAGGGCTCTATTTCTGGGATAAGGATACGGAAGCGATCAAGTCATTTCCAACAGCATTTACCGTAGCAGATGTGCGTTTAGTTTTTGAAGATCAACAGCAAAACTTATGGGTAGGTAGCTATGAGGATGGTTTAATGAAGCTGTCGAAGAATAGAAAAGCGCAACGATATTTTAGAAAAGCGCAATACGATGGCAGTTTGCCCGATAACAGTATTCATACCATATATGAAGATCGAGCAGGCATATTGTGGATTGGCACAAATAGTGGCGTATTAGCTTATAATCCTACTGCTCAAAAGTTTCAATCCATGAGGCATCAGCCGAATGATAAAAATAGTATTAGTCATAACTCCGTACGATCTTTTTACGAAGATGACCAGCAGCAGCTTTGGCTTATTACCCAAGGAGGTGGACTAAACAAAGTAAATCGAAAAACAGGAGAAGTCACGCGATACCTACACAATCCTAATAATCCAAATACAGTGGTTAATAATCAACTACGAGCGATGTTAGTGGATCACCAAGGATTGGTATGGGTAGGTTCTACGAGTAAAGGCATTAGTGTATTGAATCCTAAAACGAATCGCTTTACCCACTATCGCCATAATCCGAATGACCCTACTAGTTTGCCAAATGATAATATTTGGGCCATTTATCAAACCCGTGATCAAGTCATTTGGGTGGGAACGTATGGTGGCGGATTAGCTTATTTTGACCCTGTAAAAAAATCCTTTTTTCGTTACACACACGATCCTGAAAATGAAAACACAATTGGAAGCAATCAAGTGTTGAGAATTTTAGAAGATCAGCAGGGAGATTTGTGGTTAGGCGTATCAGGAAGTGGCTTAGATCGTTTTGATCGAAAAACAAAGCAGTTTGAGCATTTTAAAAGTGATCCGTTGAAGGAAGGTTTTTTGAGCAATAAATATGTGTTATCCATTCATGAAGATCGGAAGGGAAATATTTGGGCAGGAACGGCAGCAGGTTTGAATAAATTAGATCGAAAAACAAAAACTTTTCAACGCTATAAAGAAGCAAATGGATTTCCTAACGGAATGATTTATGGCATTCTTGAAGATAAGGATGGTTTTTTATGGTTAAGCACGAATCTAGGCATCATCAAATTTAATCCTGAATCAGAAGAGGTATTGGCTTTTACCGAAGCAGACGGTTTACAAAGTAATGAATTCAACTTTGGAGCCTATTATCAAAATAAAGCAGGGGAGTTATTTTTTGGAGGAATCAATGGGTACAATGTATTTAAACCCCAAGATATTACAAAGAATACGGTTGTGCCTCCCATTTTAATGACAGATTTTAAGCTATTCAATAAAGCAGTACCCATTCATCCTAAATCGTATTTAAAACAGCACATTAATCTTACAGAAGAAATCACCTTAAGCCATAAGGAGTCTGTAATTTTCTTTGAATTTGCAGCCTTAAATTATACTCAGGCACACAAGAATGAGTATGCCTATAAATTGGAAGGCTTTGACGAGTATTGGAATTACATTGGTACCCGAAGAAATGCAACCTACACCAATTTGCCACCCGGATCATATACGTTTAGGGTAAAAGGGTCAAACAATGATCAGGTTTGGAATGATGAAGGCGTGAGTATAAAATTGAATATTACCCCGCCTTTATGGAAAGAACTTTGGGTACAAGTCTTAGCCGTTTTATTCGTTATTGGCCTTGCCTACTTCATCTATCGTTCTAAAATTAGTGGCATAAAATCGCAAGGGCAGGAGTTGGAACGATTGGTGAATGAGCGAACCAAGGAGATTCTCGAAAAAAATCAAGCGATCTTTCAGCAAAAACAGGAGATCGAAGCGGCCTATCAGAATGTACACGTGCTGAACCAAATTGGTTATCAGATCACCGCTACGTTTTCAGTAGAGATGATTTTGGAAACTTCTTATGATTTGGTAAATCAAGTATTAGATGCGAGTTGCTTTGGTATTGGTTTATACAATGAGGAACATAACAGTTTGGAGTTTCCCATTTTTATTGAAAGAGGAAAGCGATTAGGCTATAATTATGATTTGGTAGATGCAGAAAATCGGCTTTCGGCTTGGTGTTTCATCCATCAAAAACCAATATTAATTAACGATGTAGAAGTTGAATATACGAATTATTTACCCAAGAAATTAGTTCCCGTTGTGGGAGATTTACCTTTGTCTGTCATCTACGTACCTTTAACTTTACCCAATAAAAAAATAGGTGTAATTACCATTCAAAGCTTTAAAAAGAATGCGTATAACGACTTCCATTTAAAACTCATTGAAGGCTTGGCGCTAAATATTGCCACTGCTGTGGATAATGCAAATGCCTACAACTACATCGAGGCGCAAAGTGAAGTGCTGAAAAAGGCTAACCAGTCCATTAACTCGAGCATGCGCTATGCCTTGCGCATACAGCAAGCCATGTTGCCTCAACCTCAAGTCATTCAGTCCATTGTGCCAGAACATTTTATTTTTTACAAAGCAAGGGACATTGTAGGAGGTGATTTCTATTGGTTTGCCCAAACCGATAACAAGCGATTTATAGCAGCCGTAGACTGCACAGGACACGGTGTGCCTGGCGGTTTCATGAGTATGATTGGCAATCAACTGCTCAATGAGATTGTATTCCGACGGCATATTTATGAAGTAGATGAAATTCTGCGAACCTTAGATTTGGGAATAAAAAAGACACTTCAGCAAGATCAAACGGCAAGTCGAGATGGAATGGATTTATCCATTTGCATGATTGATGATGAACACAAAATCATATCGTTTGCAGGAGCAAATAATCCGCTATTTTACGTTTCCAATCATGAGGGGCACTTAGTTAAAGGGGCTAAAGCTGGAATAGGCGGGTTTTCTACGAAGAAAGAAAAGAAGTTTGAAAAACATCAATTGCCATTAGATAAATCGGCCACTTATTTTTTATATACAGATGGTTTTCAAGATCAGTTTGGTGGAAAAGAAGGGCGGAAATATTTGGGGAAACCATTCCGTGAATTTTTATTGACTCATCATCATAAACCCATGAATGAGATCAATCAGCTGTTAGAGGAAGAACTTCAAAATTGGAAAGGCCCAAATCAAAAACAAATAGATGATATCCTAGTGATTGGGTTTAGAGTTTGAAAACCATTTCCTAAAATCGTGTTAAACTCATTCTACAATGCTTTACGCTTGCCCAAAAAGTTGTAAACTCGAATAGCCTTCCACTAAATTGTTTTTGATATGAATAAGACTTTACCCGACTATTGGGCCAAAAATAGTCAGCCCCTAATGGCATTTGTACGCAAACAAGTAAAAGATAGGCAAGTGGCTGACGACATTATGCAAGATGTATTCTTGAAAGCATATGAATATGTTGGCGGCCTACAAGATGAAGCGAAATTAAAATCATGGTTGTTTCAAGTTGCCAAACATAAAGTCATTGATTATTTCCGTAAGGCTAAAAAAGAAAATTGCCATATCGAAACACTTGAGTTTGATTGCAGTCAAGAAGCTTCGAATAACCAAAAGCTGGCAAATTGCATGGCTAATATGATTACCTACTTGCCTAAAAAATATCAAGATCCTTTGCGGCTAACAGCGCTGGAAGGCATGTCGCAAAAAGACTTAGCAAACTATTTAGGGATTTCTTATTCAGGAGCAAAATCAAGGGTTCAGCGCGGGCGCATCGCTTTAAGAAAACTGTTTGAAGCATGTTGTACAATTGAACTAGATGCCTACGGGAACGTTATTCATTATGCCCCGAAATACAGGTGTTGTAAAAAATAATTTCTTGAATTTGCGTCTTTTTCGAGTCCAATTCGTCTTAATGTTGAGCTTGTTTGATAAGCGTGGTTAACTGCTTAAAACAAGTTTCCCAAAACATAAACATAACATCAAGAAATTATGAGACGAATGATTATTTTCAGTATGCTGGTACTGATGAGCATATGGGTGAGTGATCAAGCAATAGCCCAAAAAACGACAGGATGTAATCCCAAAGCTTGCGGACCACACGATACCAAAACAAGTGAAGCCAAAGTGATTACCAATTTACGCGATGATTTGGGGCAGTTGAAAGTAGAAATGACTGATCAGAAGAAATTTGTATTTAGTACGCGCATTACAAATACCAAAACTCAAAAAGGGAAATCAGACGAAGAAAGTTTGTTGATTCTTGCCTTGGAGATTGCTCAGGTAGAAAATGAATTAAGAGATAAGGTGAAAGGGGTAAATTGGGAAAATATGCCTCATGAAACATTGCCCGCTAATCGTGCCAAACAAGTGGCTTACCTGAGCCATAAAGTAAAAAGCTTGAAGAATGTACTAATTCAGCAATTGTAAGGACGCTAATGAATACATTTCGAAAAGCAGTTAGCATCAGTTTGCTGTTCAGCTTTCTGGTGCTGACTATAACTGGCATCTTGTCCTTTTTTATGGCATATTCTTATGTGATTGAATCGTTACATGTATTTTCTGGTTTTTTATTTTCAATAGTGGCCTTGTTGCATGTATTGAATAATATCAAATCGATTACCCGTTACATCATTGAAAAATCATGAAATTGACTTCAATTTTTTGGATGGTATTACTAGTCTTAGGCTTATTCTTTGGTTTAATTTACTTTAATACCTGGCCTTTCCGTGATTTGATGAATTGGAAGGTAAAACGGGAAGTGTCGATGGGTAAAGCACAAGGAATGAGTTTACTAGGTAATAACATGCAGTTGAATGCAGAAAATACTTGGGAGCTTACTTTGACAGCAAAAGCAGGTCAGCATTTTTGGCATCCACAAGTAGCCGTATGGATTGAAGATAAGCATGGAAATTTTTTAGAAACCCTGATGGTTACGAATGCAACCGCCAAAGGATGGTTTTATGGAGGGAGAACACGAGACAATTTTAAAAGTTTTGATGCACAGTCTGTAGGTGATGGCGCAAATTATCGACGCGTAGATGCTTTACCAGTATGGTCGCACAGTAGAGGAGTACGCTATCAAGATGGTTTATTTGTGCCTCCGGCAAATCAGCCATTGCCCGATGGCATGAGTGGCGCAACTCCATCAACTGACTTTACGGTAAATCAACCGATTAAAAATTTGCCAGATCACTTTTCTGTCTTCTTAGAAATGAATGTTGCGTTTGATGAAAATGAATATTTTTCTGAATACGATTATCCAGATGATGAAGTATATCACAATGGTACAGGGCAGTTGGGACAGCCCTCAATCGTTTATCGAGCAGATTTTGAGGAAGGAACGGGAAGCGCTCAAATGATGAAACTCATTGGGCATGGTCACCATTCGGCTAAGCATGGCGACATTAATCCAGATTTATCGACATTAACCACGGCATTACATATTTTAGATTGGGTAGTGGTGGAAAGGAAGGAGGTATATTGAAAAACGCAACCCATCAATTTTTTTGAATTGATGGGTTGTAAATGAGGTTGCCTCATAAATTAGCATTACATTGATCGCACACGTCCTCCAGAAGATTTATTCACATTAGTATTACTCGGAGAACCTTTATACTTAACCCATCCTCCGCTACTGGCGTTGGCGTTTAATCGGCCATCTACGTGAACTTTTGCCCCACCGCCACTGCTTGCTTCAACATTTACGTCATTTGCTTTCATATTTTCGCAGCTTACACTGCCAGAACTAGAAACGTCTACTTCTAGTTCATCTGCTGAACCGCCTTTTATTTCGATATGTCCAGCGCTAGAGGCTTTTGCTTCCAGTTCTTGCGTGCTTACAGAATGGAGTTGAATTTTTCCAGCAGAAGAAACGTGAACATATACCTTAGTGTTTCGGATATCGCCATTAACAACGATCTTTCCTGCACTACTACACTCAATATCTAACCCACTATCATTCAAATCATCTTGTATTTCTAAACTTCCAGCAGAGCTAGCAGCCAAGCTTTTCAGTGTACCTGTGTAAGTTAATTCTACCCGTACCTTAACATTTTTATGATTTCTGCCATCGAGCTCAAATTTGAGTCTACCATAGTCGATTTTAGAAATGACTTCATCTAACTCAACACCGCTTGCACTGATTCTTGCTTCATTCTTATTTCCCTTTTTGGCAATCACCTCGATACTTTCAGAAGTTTTAATGCCATTGAAGCTAGCTAGTGATCTCGTTTCAGTATTTTGTGCTAAAGATGAACAGCTAAGGCATAAAAAAAGCAATAGTCCAACTGATAAAATTGATTTGTTCATAGTCATAAAATTAAATTTGATACTTATTTGATGGAACCTCTCGCGGTTCTTATTAGTTGATGTGTTTTAATGAGAACGGCTTTTTACAATGGTTGCATCATTTTGAAAAAAAATTATTTTTCGCTTACTGGTAGTCCATATTTATCGACAAAATAGACAAGTGTTGCCATGCAAGCGGCTCCCAATTCCAATTCCCTTCGATTGATTTTATCAAAGGTATCATTGGGTGAATGATGTAAATCGAAATAACGTTGTGAATCTGGAATAAAACCTACTAATGGAGTACCCGTTTCAGAGTTTAGAAAACGAATATCGGCTCCTCCGCCTCCTTTTTGTATATAGGAGATGGTGTTTTTATCGAAGTAAGGCAACCAACTTCGGAGTTTGTCCACCAATGCATCTGATCCCGTTACGCCAAAACCTCTAGGCGTAAAACCATCAGCATCACTTTCAATCGCTAGAATGTGGTTTTCCCCTTTTGCCTTTGCTACAGCAGCATATTTTCGTCCACCCCTCGTCCCATTTTCTTCGTTCATAAACATCACTGCACGAAGTGTACGTTTCGGTTTATAACCTACTTTTTGTAATAGGCGCAAGGCTTCGATGGAATGAATACATCCAGCGCCATCATCATGTGCGCCATGGCCTGTATCCCAAGCATCCAAATGACCACCAATGACGATGATTTCTGTCGGTTTGGCTGAGCCAGTGAGTTGTCCAATCACATTGTGAGAAAGCGCATCGGGAAACCATTTTGAATTAATTTTTAATTGTAGTTTGGTGTTGGGATTTTTAGCCAAAGCTTCGGCCAATTTATCCGCAGACTGGTAACCAAGCGCAGCAGCAGGGATTTGGGCTACGGTACTATCTTCATAAATTAAGGTTCCTGTATGTGGTGCATCATCAAATGCTGTAGTTACTGATCGGATCACAATCGCTTTAGCACCATATTTTGATGCACGATCTGCGCCAAGCACCCGATGACGAACAGCATCAGAATAGCCACGAAACGACCGAATAAAACCTTGTTTGAATGGATAGTTGTAGAACACAATTTTACCCTTCAACATCGATTCTCCTAAGGCATCAATTTCTTCTAGTGAATTGACTAAAACCACTTCGGCTGTCAGGCCGTCAGATGGTGTAGGAACCGAACCGCCAATAGCGAGAATATTCAAATCGGTATCTGAATCAATAATTTTAGCAGACTCTTTACTTCCTCGCTCCCAATGAGGAACCATGACTTCCTGAAGGTAGACTTCATCAAACTGGTAATCTTCCATCACTTTTTTAGTCCAAGCTACGGCATCAGCAGCGCCTTGGGAACCACTCAAGCGCGGACCTATATTTAGGCAAAGATGCTTGAGTAAATCATAGGCTTCCCCCTGAGTAAGTGCCTGATTGAAGAGCTGGGCAACTACTGTTGAATCCTCAGAATTGATGGGAATTGATGTTGATTTAGACTCTTCAGGTTGACTTTGATTACAAGCGGTAAAGGCAAATAATCCCATGATGAAGAGGTATGTATACATTTGTTGGACTTTCATAAACGAGATTGATTAGATTGAAGTCCGTGAAAATAAGGAATGTGGTAGTAAAAAGCGAATAGATTTGCTTGGGGGAAAGTTGTCAATTTTAATTGGGATTGGTGTGCTAGGGGGGACAAGGCATTGCCTTGTCCGCAGGTTTAGCTATTTATGAGGTTGGTGGAATTAGTCCCAGCTGCTTCCTGAGTTGCGACTGGTTCCATAGGAAGGCAGTCGATCTTCCACGTAGCATTGGGGTGTTTGTCCCACACAACTCGAATTGGGAATCATCTGACTGTAGAGCACGGTATTATTGGTTACGTGTTCAAAAACACCACCTGCACCCTCAAATTTGGCACTGATGGACGAGGTAGCGACTTCATTGATGGCGTTGAATAATGAACGTGAAAAGAAACCACCAGAAGCTTCAGCACAGCTTGCTTGCCCATACGAGCTGCTTACCATAATTTCTGACTTGACACTAAACAGTAACTTTTTCAAGTTTTCTCCTTTTCTGCCCTTGGTGGTGACATCGAGTAAACTTACCTGTGGCGCAACTTCACAGCCATTAGGTACCTTATCACACAGTTCTGCCCATACATGGATGTGATCATACGCGCTATTTTCACGCAAATCTTTGTAGAGTTGATCTAAGGATAAAATTAAATTTGTTTCATGATTGGCAACGGTTCGCTTAGTGGGATGGCACAACATAAATGGAATAGGCGTATGTGTTTCTTTGTAGTTTAACCCATGTGTAAAGGAGAGCATAGAAAACATGTACTTCTGTGCACCTGCTGGGCGTTTTTTAGCAATCATTTCTTTGATGGTGCTGCGCACTTTGTGTGGGTTGACATCATTTCCTTCTAATACGGTAATGTTTAACTTTAAATTGAGCAATTTAGCCATCGTCTTGGTTTCCTTCGTAGCATAATGCAAAAAGGATTTCGCACTTTGCTTAATGCTACTCTCAGAAGTCGTACAAACCAATAGTACTTCCCACACACCATTAGGAGCGATGTAATCATTGAAGTTGCCCACTTTCGCATATTTCAAATCCAACTTCTCAAAACCAGGATCGCGGTGGCAACCAGTAGAAAGAATACAAAATAGAATGATGAATAGGAATTGCTTAGATAGTAGTCTCATAACATTGTAATGTTGCGGTGAATTTGATTGTTATTAATTTGACACGGTAGTTGAATGCTGATATTCAACAAGAATGAAAACAAAAATAAGAATATTTCAACAGATAAAAGAGTGATAGAAATATACAAGGTTGCAAGATATTTAGATAATCAATCAAAATCTGGTGAAATGTCCAGTAGGAGTGCCACCCAGAACCCCTAACTGGACAAAGTGTGCTGTGTTTTCCCTTCGAACTCAAATACATTTTGTTGATTGGAAAGACACAGGCTTGCAACATGAGATTCAGTGTTAGTTGAGCTGTGGTTTAATTGTCAGTGTTATCGTTTTATTCGCGGTTACCATGAGGCACCACTTTTACTTTTTTTCTTGTCTTTAGACTTTGTAGATTTCTTCTTCTCAGCCTTTTTAACGCTTGTTTTGGTATACGTACCTGTAATTTTATCCAATGGAGTGGAATGTTTGAGTGAAATATGCGGCACATCATCTCCATTAATCTGATTACTGACTTGTTTGCAAGTCTTATTACTGTTGCCGTTATTACCATTGTTGTTGCCAAAGTTATTCGTAATGATCTCTTCTGGCTGGTTAAAGTTGGTGTTTACAGGAGGTATGCTATTGGGAATGCCATCTACAAAACATTGTGGCGTTTGAATAATGGAATTGCTTCCGCCAATTTTGACCGCAAAAATTTGTGTATTGGCTTGCACACTTTCAAAAACACCACCGACACCCTCAAACTTGGCTTCGGTTTGACCGTTCATAACATCTTCAAATGCCTTAAATACACTGTTAGAAAAAGCTCCGCCAATCATGTCGTGGGTAAAACTCGCTTGTCCATAAGAACTACTCACCATGAGTTCCGATTTTACTCCGTAAAGTAAATCTTCCAAATTGCCTTCAGGTGTTCCTCCTTTTAAGGTGTGCAGTTGCAATGCCCCTTTAGATGGAGCATTTACAAATCCATTAGGAATATTATCGCAAAGCTCTGCCCAAACGTGTACATGATCGAACTTACTTTTATCTTTCAGCGCATTATAAATCTCTTCAACTGATACCAATTGACTCTTGCTACGCATCACATTTTCTTTCGGATTACAAAGCATAAAAGGCAGCCGTGTCCATGTATTTTCAAAGTTTACCCCGTGATTGAAAGTCATCACAGTTCCCATAAATTTACCCTTTTTAGGTCTAGGCGTGTCCAATAACTTTTGAACGCCAGCCACTACATTCGGGGCAGTAAAATCATTTCCAGAAATCTCATTAATGGTGAGTTCTAATTGTAGGATATCAGCTAAAACGGTTAAGTTATCCTTAGCATCTTCAAGTGATTTACTCACTGCAGTACCTACTTTTTGATCGTGTGTTGAGGCCATCAGTAATACATGCCATTCACCTTTTTTTGCTTTTTGCGCATGGCTGATGCTGGCAGAAACCATCAACACGAATATAAATATTAAAGCCTTCTTCATAGTTATCTTTTTTTAATAATAAATTGCTCAATAGCGACTGAATTACACTATTTGTTGTCACTGCATCTGTAGGCACCGCCTAATGTGGCCCCACCATAGATTCTGCCTTCCCCATCAATGAGAAAATTGGGCTTACAGGTTTTCAATTTGATGTTTCCCTTTTTATTGCCAAGCACCAAGGTATGTTCCAATTGGGCAAACCACGTCATTTGAGACATATCAAAATAGCGGTATTCTACTTTCCCCTTTTTATTGGCTTGTGCAATTTCTGAACAATCATAAGCCAATAAATATTTTTCCTTTTTTCCTTTCAAGGTGGTCAGCTCAAGCCCAATATTAGGTGCAAACGCACACAACATTTTGTAGTCGCTTTTTGGGAAATTGTTGGAGTCAGAGAGGCGTTTGCCAATTTCTCTGAGTTGCGTTGCATCGAGGTCGAATTGTTGCTTAAAAGCAAATTCTTCGAAAATAAGACTGTCAGTTTTGGCACCAACCAAGCCCGTCATGACATAAAGTTTTCCAGAAATAAAAGCCTTGATATCCTTATTGTGATTATTGATAATGGTTTTTGACAAAGGATCAGGGTTTTTCTTTAAGTTCGTAGAGTCTTTATTAATCACTGAAGGCGCAACTTTGGGCAAGTCCATTGAAATGCCCTTCCCTTTGATTTTTTCTTGTGCCGAAACGCTGACTACACAAAGGGAGAAGGTAATTATCATTAATAGTTTACACGCATTCATAGCTTAAAATTATTATGTGAAGCAATGTTCGAAAATGAGCTTCCTGTATCAGGAGAGCGCAACTAGGGCATTCAAGCTCCTAATTGTTAAAGCAGTTAATCAGTTAGTCGAGGAGTTCAATAAAACCCTAGTGCTTCCTCCTTATGGGAATACCTTAAGTATCGAAACCCAATTTTCCAACTAATGCTTAAGAAGATAAAACTGCTACTAAAGTGGCAGTAAGAAAGGCTTAGCGATCTCTCCAGCCATGTGTGTTTCTCACCTTAAAGGTTTTAGGAGAAACGCCCATTGCTCGTGCGGAAAGAATATATGAACTCAAATCCATTGACATGTCTTGGAAAAACTGACTAAATTTTGTTCCTCGCAATGCCGCAGCTTGCTGATTCCCCGAAATACGCTGTAAAAAGCTAAAATCGGCTCCACTTACACCAAGTGCATAGAAATGAGCTACATTTTGAAGACGCATTGCCGCACTCACGGTTGGAGAATGGTGATCAGGTTCGCCATCCGTAATTAAGATAACTATAGGCTTCAGTTGATCTTGAGGAACAGCACTTGCTAAGTTGTAAGCCATGTCTAAGGCTTCATCCATATTGGTTCCTCCATCTGCATCAAAATAAGGAGCAGTGCTATTCGCAGCGATTTTTTGAGGGCTTCTCGTAATTTGAGCGTGGCTTTCAAAACCAATAATTCCCAAGTCAATGCTTTCCGAAAGCAGATCATCTTGAGCTAAACCTTGGAAAAATACTTGGAGGGCATCGTTTAGCTCTTCAATCTTATCATTGTCTTCCATAGAACCTGAATGATCGGCCACTAAGATGACACGTACACCCGCACGTACAATATCCATGTGGGCAGACTTTCCTTCAACGCTGGAAATATCAGTTCGCTTCAAACGAATAGTCTCTTTCTTCTGAGCATAAAGTGAACTTGCTCCTAAAATTAAGCAAAGCAAAAGCAGGTTTGTGAACTTCATAAGGTTTTAATTTTGTTGGACAAAAAAAAATTAATTTGACACATTCGAAACCATAACGAGTGGGTTCACAGAATTTTGAGTTTTTTATTTTCGGAAGGAAGTTTTTTGTGAATGAATAGATTATTGTTTAAATACCATTTTCAATTAAAAAGCTGTTTAAAATATTAGATAAGTGCAACTTTTGATTTTTCCTTTAATATCCCTAGCGAAATGGCTTTTAAGATGGGGGTGATTTCCGAATTTTATTAGCTTAAAATATGAAAAGAAGTGGACAAATAGGGTATAACTTAAATAATATATTACATAACTATTGTTTTGATTATAAGTGGTTTATAATTTCGCGGCATAGGACTTGGAAATGATGAGTCACTATTAAATAAATTATTTTAATACAACTTTTTTTAAAGAAAAGAAATGATGAGAAAGGCGAGATTGAGACAAAATATTGTTCGTAAAGCTGTATTTACGCTTGCGGGTATTTTCTTGGTATTGTCTAAT